>CAZRVW010000062.1:0-13328 GCA_964603645.1 uncultured Novosphingobium sp.
GCAAGCCGATCCTGCTCGGCATCACCAAGGCGAGCCTGCAGACGCGTTCGTTCATCTCGGCCGCCTCCTTCCAAGAGACGACCCGGGTGCTGACCCAGGCGGCGCTGGAAGGCAAGAAGGACTCGCTGATCGGTCTCAAGGAGAACGTGATCGTCGGTCGCCTCATCCCGGCCGGTACCGGCGCGGGCATGAACCGCGTACGTGTCGCCGCAAGCAGCCGCGATGCCGCGCTGCGTGCGCAGTACAAGAAGCTGCAGGAAGCGCTGATCGCGGCCCAGACTGCCGAGGAAGAGCACGAAGCCGAATTGGCCCAGGGCCCCGAAGCGGCGATCGGCGACGATCCTATTGCGGTGATGGAAGGCGAGACGCACGGCACTGATGCCGATGCGGGCGAGTACCTCAATCCCGAAGCCGCAGAAGATGGCGAGGACAAGACCGAGGAGTAATCCTCGCCTCGCTTGACGGTTGAAATCGAATGGCCCCGGTGGTTCGCGCCACCGGGGCTTCTCGCTTGTCCGGCACGGCCCGCCGATTGAGTCTTGCCTTCGAAAGAACGCGCTCGATGTTTCTTCGCATGGCCCGATCTGTACCGAACATTCGACGCGCACTCGCCGCGCTTGCTGTGGCGACCTGCCTTAATGCCGGGCAGGTCTATGGTCAGGATGCCGACCTAGCTCCGCCTGTCGCCGATAGCGGCGAGATCGACGGCGATCTGGCGGGATGGGAACCCCCGCCTCGCAAACCGCGATATGCACCCGGCGTCCTCGAAGACTACGAGCGGAAATTGCGCCTCTACGAGCAGCAAGTCGCAGCCGAGGCAGCGGCAAAGAAGCAGCGCGACGAAAGGTTTCGCCGCGAAAGCGCGGCCTACGAGCGCAAGATGGCCAAATACCGGAAAGCAAAACGCAAATACGAGGCCGAACGCCGCGCTTACGAGGCCGCAATGGCGCGACCAAGGTAAATGGGGATCAGGCTCGCCGCGCGTCCGGCCTGACGTTTTTCGCCCAGTAGCGCGGCAGGTCGAGCGGGCCGAGCAGCCCTGCCCTAGCCTCGCACAGCGCAGGAATCGCGTTCACCACCGGCATGACACAGGTCGCTCCTGTATCGCCCGGCGACGCGGCGAATTCGACGGAGAAGCTCGGGCTGCCTTCCACCTCTATGCGATAGGTCAGATCGACCGGCGCATAGGGCGCTTTCCACTGCTTGCCACCGTCGCGGTGGACCTTGTCGACGTGTTCGACAATCGCGATGGGCTTGCCGCCCGACAAGGCGCGCAGCTCGAAATGCAGCACTACGGCGGTCCCTGCCTTGATCGTCCCGATCCCCACTTCGACATCGTGGTCGAGCGTGTCGACCTCGAACATCGTTTCCCAGTCGTCGATTTCCACTTCCAGCACTTCGGCAATGGCATCGAGTGTCGGCGCCCACAGCGCCTTGAGCTTGCCGTCGCGCAGCATGCCCGGCGTCACGCCCGGCTCGATGCCGAAACCGAATACTTCGCGCAGGCTTTGCGACTGGTAGTGGCCGAACCAGCCCAGTTCGAGCACGCGCACGCAATCGACCCGGTTGGCGGCGGCGAGCGCGGCAATGGCAAGATCGGTGGTCGCCCAGCCGGGATCGATACCGGTGAAGAAAAAGCTCGAATTGCCCTTCTCGCAAGCGGCTTCGATCTTTGCACGGTCATCCACGGGAGCATTAGCCGGGTGGGCAAATTCGAATGCCGAGAAATTGACAACATTGGTGCCGCGTTCGAGCAGCGGCAGGGTGTGGGCCAGCCAGCGATCGCGTTCACCCGGCATCGAGCGACCGAAATCGCACAGGCAATCCGCGCCCAGTGCGTAGAGGGTATCCCAGTCGTCGGTCGCGATCACCCGCAGGCCTCGCGACCGGCAAGCAAACCCGAATCCGCGCCCACCTTCTCGGGCGACCAGACGAATTGCCCGACCAGTTCGAGATCGGGATGATCGAGGATGCCCTGCAAGGCGAGCCCGCCCATCGCTCCGCTTCCGCAATGGATGACACGGTAGGTCATGCGGGTTTCCTCGCGCTCACCCACCAGACGCGGTGTGGGACGGCAAGCGGATCGTCCGGGAAGTCGGCCTTCAGCATGGCCGCCAGCCGCTCGGCAAATTGCTCCGTCGCCGCTTCGTCGAGGCTCGCCTTGATCCGGCCGATCCACGCTTCGTGCGAATAGGTCTGCGCTACATCGAACGAGGCGGTTTCGAGATCGCAGAAGCCCGCTATCGCCAAATCGCCCAGCCATTGCGGATAGACCCCGGTGCCTCCCGACATCGGGAGCCATTGCGGATTGGCCTCGAGAATCATTGCCTCGGTCGCGCCAACCATGTTGCCGGGCAGCGGGATCCAGTCGAAATGACAGATGATCAGCCGCGCGCCCGGCTTCAGCGCTCGCATGCATTCGGCTGCGGCCCTTGGCCGGTCGAACCAGTGCCAGCACTGCCCCGCCGTCACGAGATCGAATGCCTCCGACTCGAACGGAAGCTCTTCCGCCCTGCCCACGCGGTATTCGACGCTGACGCCTGCCTCGGCATCGAGTGCGACGGCCTGCTCCATCAGTGCATCCGACGGGTCGAGGCCTATCACTTCCAGCCCGAGCTCAGCCAGTCCGCGTGCGACAGTCCCGGTTCCGGTGCCCAGATCGAGCGCCTGCAACCCGCTGCGCAGGTTCAGTTGCCGCGCGATCCGCTCGAAAAACTCCTGAGGAAAGCCCGCCCTGAACTTGCGATAGTCCGTGGCAGCCTTGCCAAAATCGACACCCTTGCTGAAGGTCGCAAAATCGCTGGTATTCGGCGTCGTCATGATCCCCCTCAGAACTTCGACTGCTTCGCAGCCCAGTCCATCGTCACGATGCGGTGCGCAATCAGCCAGTCGTCGCCGACCGGAACGAAACGGTCAATGTACCGACCGAAATGATCGAGGCCGATTTCCGAGTAAACGGTATAGCAGCTCAGCACCGAAGCTTCCTGCGGCGTCACCGCCTTGAACCAGATGTTGGTCACATTGTGGCGGAGGATGCGGCCGGGCTCGACGCCGCCCGAGCGTTCCCGGGCCTCGACCCTAAACCGGTGGATGGTGTCGCGTCCCTGCAATTGCTCGCCATCCCATTCCAGGATCCCGTCCTCGCAAAAGGATGCCGCCAGGTCGTCCAGCGGGAAATTGTCGCCCGGATGCGTGTAACGGGCGAAGCTATCCCGGATTCGTTCGCGTGCGGCAAGTTCCCAAGTCTCCATGGCCGGTCTCCCATTCGTCTTGCGTCGCGCCCCATCACGCGTAGCATTGCCGGATGCGCAAGTCCCTCCCCTTGGCCTCACTGATCCTGCTCGGTGCCTGCACGGCTGCCAGCGGTTCGCCGCCAGCACCGTCCGCGCCGCCTCCCGTGGCCGCACCACAACCTGCGCCGGTCGCCCCGCGCGATCCCGCCGAACCGGCCCATCCGGGCGAAACGACGAAGATTCTCAGCCACACCGACGCCGAACGCCTGCTCAACAACAAGGGCGCAACGCTGCAATGGATCGACTGGGACACACGCGGCACCGCGGTGGTCACGCCCGGCGACGAACTGTGGCGGCTGCGCGCCGCCCAGACAGCGAGAGCCAATAAGGGCCGCATGATGCTCGACGGCGCGCTGCTTGAAATCGGCGAGGGCTACTTCACCTTCCGCGGCACGATCCGCATTGCCGATACACCCGACAACGGGCGCATGTGCGAAGCTACCAAGACCTGGCATTTCGCGATCACGCAGAACCGAAGATACTACCGCCTGCGCGAATTCGAGTGGTGCGATGGCCTGACCGACTACATCGACATCTACTTCTGACGCCGTGCGCCCCGCTTTTGCCAATTTGTATCAGAGGAACGCTGCTCCCTTGGCAAGGCGCTAATCCCCGTGTCTAAAGCGAATCACAAGCAATACGGCCCGCGCACAAGACGGGCGATACGCCGGAGGATGAATGGAGCGCGAAGGCCTCGCCGATAACGAGTGGAGAACCGGCTGGCCGGTAGTGCTGGCAAGCCTTGCGGGCTTCACACTGATCTCGTTCTACACCTTCTCATTCGGGGCCTTTATCGCACCGATCGAGCAGGAAACCGGCTGGAGCCGCGCGCAAATCAGCATCGGCCTCTCGGTCATCACGATCAGCGCCGGAATTCTTACGCCCGTGCTTGGCTGGGTTGTCGACAGGTTCGGGCCGCGCCGCGTCGCCCTGCCCGGCGCAGTCGCCTATGCGCTGACCTACGGCCTGCTCGGGCTTACCGACGCAGACAACATCTGGACATGGTGGGGCATCTGGTTCCTGCTCTCCTTCACCGTCATCGGCATCAAGCCGCTGGTGTGGACAACGGCGGTCGCCTCGACATTCCAGCGCAATCGCGGCCTTGCCCTCGCCATCGCGCTGTGCGGCGGCGGGCTGACTTCGGCCTTCGCACCGTCGCTCTCGACCTGGGCGATCGACCAGTTCGGCTGGCGCGGCGCCTATCCGTTCCTCGCCCTGTCGATGAGCGCGGTCGTCATTCCGATCCTCTTTTTCGGGCTGCACAGCGGCGCCGACAAGGCCAAGCGCGCGCAGGCCGGAGAAGCTCCGCCTGAAGAGGCGCGCGCGCTCTATGGCCTGCACTGGAAGGAAGCGATGGCCACGCGCAAGTTCGTCATGCTGGCAGCCGCGGCCTTCGTGTTCACGCTCGCCGCCATCGGCATCATACCCAATCTCATGCCGATCCTCGTCTCGTTCGATTTCGGTCGGACCGAGGCCGCCGCCATCGCCGGGGTTGCGGGTGTCTCGTCGATCATCGGGCGGCTCATTACCGGCTGGCTGCTCGACAGGTTCAATCCTAACGTGGTCGCCGGGACCGTCGTTCTGATTCCGGTGGCAAGCTGCCTGCTGCTGATTGCCGCGCCGGGCAGCACTGCGATCGCCATTCTCACGGTCGCGATCATTGGCGTCTCGCTCGGCTCTGAAGTCGATGTCATGGCCTTCATGTGCGCGCGCCAATTCGGCACGGTCAGCTATGGCGTGATCTTCGGGGTCGTCTCGGGCCTGTGGGCCATTGCCACCGGCACCGGCCCGACAGTCGCTAACCGCATTTACGACGTGACCGGCGGCTATGAACTGGCGCTCGAACTGGCGATCCCGTGTTTCGTTGTGACATCCTTGCTCCTGTTCTTTCTGGGCAAGCCGCCCGATTTCGCCGACGCGCAGGCGGAGCCATCGGCGTGAGCCTGGGATTCGATGCAGAAGCGCGCCGCGAATGGCGCGAAAGCTGGCCGCTGGGGGTGTCATGCCTCGCCGGAATGACGGTCGCTTCGATTGCGCTTTACGTGATCGGCACGCTGGTTGGCCCGATCGAAGCCGAATTTGGCTGGAGCCGGGCGCAGATCATGCTCGGCCTGACCGTCTCGACCCTGACCGGCGCGGTGCTCGGACCGGTGGTCGGCATAATAGTGGATCGCTGGGGGCCACGCCGCATCGGTATCCCCGGCGCGGTGCTGACGCTGATGCTGTTCTCGCTGCTCTCGTTGGCAACCGACTACTATCCCCTGTGGCTGGGTCTGTGGCTCATCATTTCGATCGGCGGCCTTGCGGTGGCGCCGACCGTGTGGACCATGGCGATCGCCTCTAACTTCGAGAAATCGCGCGGGCTCGCCATAGCCCTGGCGATGTGCGGATCGGCGGTTTCGGCACTTGTCATGCCACCTCTTGCGACCGTGCTGATGCTCAATTTCGGCTGGCGTGCTGCCGTGCCGATGTTCTGCGCAATCATCGGTGTGGTGCTTTTGCCGATTTTGTGGTTCGCCTTTCACAGCAAGGCCGATGCCGCGCGCAGGCATACCGGGCAGGCGCAGGCGCAGACTGCAACGCTGGCTCCGGGCGTGACCAACCTGCGTCGGGCAATGACATCGGGCCAGTTCATCAAGCTGGCGCTGGCGGCCTTCCTGTTCACGGTCTGCACGCTCGGCATGGTCTCCAACATGGTGCCGGTGATGGCATCGCAAGGGTTTGGCCCTGCCGAGGCGGCTGGCATCGCGGGACTTCTCGGCATCGGTTCGTTTGCCGGACGGATCGGCACCGGCTACCTGATCGACCGCTTCAATTCGAGCCTGATCGCGGGCAGTCTTGTATTGATGCCGGTGATCAGCTGCCTGCTGCTCCTGCAGTTCGGCACCAGCGCACCCGTGGCATCGGCGGCAGTCATCATCATGGGCCTGGCGCTGGGCGCCGAAGTCGACGTAATCGCGTTCCTTGCTGCCGAGAAGTTCGGCACCGCGCGCTTCGGCACGATTTTCAGTGTGATAAACGCGGGCTGGACTCTCGCGACGGCGACGGGGCCACTGCTGATCAGCCTGAGCTACGATATGACCGGCGATTACCGGCTGGCGATCCAGGCAATCATTCCGGTCTATGTCGTCGTATCGCTGCTCTTGTTCACGGTCGGCAAGCCGCTGGAATTCGATCAGAAAGCATCGACAGGCGGGAGCGAGGCATGAGCGAAACAAGCGCGGCCCGCAGCGAATGGGCAAGAGGCTGGCCGCTGGCAATCGCGTCGCTGGCGGGGATGATGATCGCCTCGGTCGCGCTCTACCTGATCGGCGCGCTCATCGCTCCGCTGGAAGCCGAGTTCGGCTGGTCACGCGCGCAGATCTCGCTGGGCCTGACCGTCTCGACGCTGTGCGGCGCAGTCCTTTCTCCCCTCGTCGGGCTCATGATCGATCGCTGGGGGCCACGCAGGATCGGTTTGCCGGGAGCAATTTGCGCGCTCGCGGCGCTTTCCCTGCTCTCGCTGACGACGGGCAATCCCGCCGTTTGGCTTGGCCTGTGGTTCCTCGTGGCCCTCTTCGCCGTCGGTATCAAGCCGACCGTATGGACCATGGCCATCGCCTCCACCTTCAACAAGGCAAGGGGGCTTGCGATGGCGGTCGCACTGTGCGGGAGCTCCGTCGCGGCGCTCGTTCTGCCCAGCCTCGCAATCTGGCTCATCGATACGAACGGCTGGCGGGCAGCCATACCATTGACCAGCCTCATCGTCGGCGCCGTCCTCGTCCCGATCCTGTTTTTCTTCTTCCGAAGCGACGCCGACCGCGCCAGGAGCGGCACAGCGGCCGAACAACCCAATGTTCCGCAAACTGGCGTCCTGAGCGTGCGCACTGCGGTGCTCTCGCCGCAATTCGCAAAAATCGCAGGCGCTGCCTTTGTTTTCACGCTGTGCGGGTTGGGGATGGTATCCAACCTCGTCCCGATCCTGACGTCGCTGCAATTCGAACGAACGCAAGCAGGTGTGATCGCCGGACTTCTCGGGCTCGCATCGTTCACCGGCCGGATCGGGACCGGTTTTCCGCTGGACCGGTTCAATTCGAACCTGGTCGCAGGCTCGCTCGTGGGATTGCCGGTAATCACCTGTGTCCTGCTGCTCAATGCCGAAGGCAATGCGGTGATGGCAGCCGCCGCAATCCTGATTTTCGGCCTGGCCTTCGGAGCCGAGGTCGACGTCATCGCCTATCTGACGGCGGAGAAATTCGGCACCGCGCGCTATGGTACGATCTTCGGGTTCATGACCACCAGCTGGTATCTCGCCACGGCAGCCGGGCCGGTTCTGTTCAGCCTCGTTTTCGATATGACGGGCAACTACGCATTCGCGCTGAAAGCCGCGATTCCCCTGTTCGCCTTGACGTCGCTATTGCTATTCGCACTCGGCAAACCGCTGGAATTCGATCGGCAAGTTTCGGCTGAGGGGAGCAAAGCATGAGCGAAACAGGCAAGCCCCGAGGCGAATGGTCAACCGGCTGGAAAGTGGCCGTCGCCGCCATGGCCGGCTTCAGCCTGTCGGCCACCTTCACCTTCACCTTCGGCGCCTTCATCGAGCCGCTGGAGGCCGAGTTCGGCTGGAGCCGGGGCGATATCGCGCTGGGCATGTCGGTGATCACCATCGTTGGCGCGCTGCTGTCTCCACCCATCGGCATGCTGGTAGATCGCTGGGGCCCGCGCCGCCTGGGTGTGCCGGGCTCGCTGCTATTTGCGGTCGGATTCGGCACTCTGGGCCTTACCACGGGAAACATCTGGGTGTGGTGGGGCCAGTGGCTCATGCTCGCCTTCGCCTTCATCTGCATCAAGCCGCTGATCTGGTCGACCGCCGTGGCCTCGACCTTCGACAAGCAACGCGGCCTCGCCTTTGCGGTGGCGATGTGCGGCAACGGCATTGCCTCGACCTTCACGCCCTCGCTTGCGACCTGGGCGATCGCCGAACATGGCTGGCGGCTGGCCTTTTCGATCGTCGGCGGCACGGTCGGGCTGATTGCCTTTCCGATCCTGTTCTTCTTCCTCCACAGCGGCGCCGACCGCGCACTCGCGAAGTCGAAAAAGCCTGTCGATCAAGGTGACGACGCGGCTCCCAAACCGGCGCTCTACGGTCTCACTACCCGCGAGGCGATGCGAACTGCGGCCTTCTATAAGATCGGGCTTGCCGCCTTCCTGTTCACGGTCGCCGCGATCGGCATCGTGCCGAACATGATCCCGATACTGTCCTCGTTCGAGATCAGCCGCGGCGAGGCAGCCGCCATCGCAGGGGTCGCCGGGATGTCATCGATCATCGGACGGCTGGTGACCGGTGTGCTGCTAGACCGGTTCAATCCCAACCTGATCGCCGGAACCGTTGTCCTCCTCCCGGTCATCAGCTGCCTGCTGCTGCTCGGCTCGCCGGGCAGCGTCCCGATCGCAATGCTCGCCGCCGTGGTCATCGGCGCTGCGCTCGGTTCGGAAGTCGACGTAATCGCCTTTCTCACCGCGAAGCAGTTCGGGACCCTGTGCTACGGAACCATCTTCGGCGTGATGTCGGGCCTGTGGGCGGTGGCGACCGCGATCGGGCCGTTCTTGGTCAACCGCAGCTACGACATAACCGGCAGCTACGTGACGGCCATCGAAGTGACGATCCCGCTGTTTTTCATAACATCGCTGCTGCTGTTCTCGCTGGGCAAGCCCAGGGATTTCGGTCAAGCGGAGCCCACGGCAGAGGCCGGGGGGTAGGCCTGAGAGGCTGCTAAGAATTGGCAAGGGACCAGTCGATCCGTGGCGAGTGGGTGGCGGGCTGGCCCGTTGTCTTCGCCGCCATGTTCGGCTTCATGGTGCCGGCAACCTACGTCTATTCATTCGGTTCGCTGGTTGGCCCACTTGAGGCCGAATATGGCTGGAGCCGGGCGGAAATCACCGGCGGCCTCTCTCTCCTCACGATCGTCAGCGCGATGCTCCAGCCGGTCATCGGCATCTCCATAGACAAATGGGGGCCACGCCGCATTGCCTTGCCAGGCGCAGCCATGGTGCTGTTGGGCTTCAGCCTCGTCACCCTGACTACCGGCGATATCCGCGTGTGGTGGGGATTGTGGCTCCTGTTCGCATTGGCGGCGGTCGGCGTTAAGCCAGCGGTCTGGACCACTGCGGTAGCATCCTCATTCACGAAGGGGCGCGGCTTTGCACTCGCGGTCGCCTTGTGCGGCAGCGGCATCGGCTCCACCGTGATGCCCGTCCTTGCAACCTGGCTGATCGATTCCCATGGTTGGCGAAACGCGATCCCGATGCTGTGCGCACTCGTCGCGGTCGTGGTCATGCCGATCCTCTATTTCGGGCTGAACAGCGAGGCCGACAGGCGAAAGGTTGCCGCACGCAATCCCGCCACGCCGCAGCAGCCGCTTAAGGGAATGACGGCGCGCGAAGTCTTTCGCTCGGTCCGCTTCTTCAAGATCGCGCTTGCGGGCTTCGTCTTCACCCTGACGGGAATGGGAATGTCCAGCAATTTCATTCCGATCTTCACGTCGTTCGGGATCACCAGGGCGGAGGCGGCGGCCATTGCCGGCGTCGCGGGTATCAGCGCGATCGCCGGAAGACTGATGACCGGCGTTCTGCTCGACCGGTTCAATGCAAACCTGGTGGGCGGATCGATCATGCTCTTCCCGATCCTGACATGTGCCCTGCTGTTGTGGGCACCGGGCTCGGTTTCGGTCGCGTTCCTCGCGGTGATCATCTTCGGTATGACCATCGGCGCGGAGATAGACGTCATCGCGTTCCTCACGGCGCAGCAATTCGGCACCGCCCGTTACGGAACGATATTCGGCGTCATAGCCGCGCTCTGGTCGTTGGCGAC
The DNA here is from genome assembly GCA_964603645.1 of uncultured Novosphingobium sp. Classification (GTDB taxonomy): domain Bacteria; phylum Pseudomonadota; class Alphaproteobacteria; order Sphingomonadales; family Sphingomonadaceae; genus Novosphingobium. Next base: position 10,144 of record CAZRVW010000062.1, read on the forward strand.
GGCTGCGGGTCCGCTCTTCGTCAATGGCATCTACGATGCGACCGGCGAATACACACTGGCCTTGAAAATCGTGATTCCGTTCTTCGTGCTAGGATCGCTATGCATCCTGACACTGGGAAAACCGCGAGATCTGCCAGTTCATCCCGCCTAGCAAGTGATTAGCCGCCCAGGCGCATCTCGTCGCCGCTGATCGTCACGTCCTGCACCTTGGACAGGAACGACTGGCCCAACAGCGATACGTCGAGACCTTCGGGAATGATCGCGGCAGCAACGTTGCGTGCCTCGATCCCCTGCACTTCCATATGCTCGATCCGGGCAGGAACGCCATTCACGGGACCGCTGGCGCCGCGTCCGATCGGCTTCAGGTCGCCCTCGTGCCACGTGAGGCCAAGGGCCTCGGCATCCTCTCCGGTCAGCGCGACCATGCTGGCCCCGGTATCGACAAGAAAGCGCACTTGCATGCCATCGATGCTGGCGTCGGTGTAGAAATGCCCGTCGTGCTGGCGGCGCAGAACCGCCTGACCACCAAGCCACTGGTCGGACCGCGAGACGGCAAAGCGTTCCTCGGCGCCCGATCTGTCCGACAGATCGGCAGCGTCGCCGGCCTGCGGAACATCGTGTGTCGAAAGGCCGGGCGCAAACCACCCGACCAAAAGCGCGCAGACGAAGAGCGTGGTGATGGATCCGGCTTTCATCGCCGGAAGTCTAGGGTTCAGGCCTTAAGCACCCGTAAACCTGCTTGAACGGGTTGCCCGCAAGACCTTCAATCTCGGTAGTCCGTTTCGTCGCCCGAAGACTTATCGATCTCCAGCTCACCGATGCTCAGCTTGCCGATCCGCGCATCGCGCACGCGCAGCTTGCCGATCGCGAGCGCGCCAATCGCGACCACCCCCATGGCGAGGGCCCCCAGCGCGAAAGCGCCGAGCGCCAGCGCCCCGGTCGATACGGCGCCGAGCGCGGCGGAGCGGACGGCTACTGTTTTGATTTGCTTGGTCATTCCGCTGCTTGCGCCTCCGCATGACCAGCCTCGATCTCGGCGGCCTTGGCCTCGACCAGCGCGACGATGTGATCGAGCATGTCCTCGCTCTGCACATGGTGGTCGGTCACGCCCGACAGGTAGACCATGTGCTTGCCATTGCCACCACCGGTAATGCCGATGTCGGTTTCGCGCGCTTCGCCGGGGCCATTGACCACACAGCCCAGCACCGAAAGCGAGAGCGGCGTCTTGATGTGCTGAAGTCGGTCTTCGAGCGCCTGCACAGTGCGGATCACGTCGAAACCCTGCCGCGCACAGCTCGGGCAGGACACCACGCGCACCCCGCGCGTGCGCAGGCCCAGCGATTTGAGGATTTCGAAGCCGACGCGGACCTCTTCTTCCGGTTCGGCGGAAAGCGAGACGCGGATGGTATCGCCGATCCCGGCCCACAACAGGTTGCCCATGCCGATCGCACTCTTGACCGTGCCGCCTATCAGCCCGCCCGCCTCGGTAATGCCAAGGTGCAGCGGACAATCGACCGTATCGGCGAGGCCCTGATAGGCCGCGACCGCAAGGAATACGTCGCTGGCCTTTACCGCCACCTTGTATTCTTGGAAATCGTGGTCTTGCAGCAGCTTGATGTGGTCCAGAGCGCTTTCGACCAGCGCTTCGGGGCAGGGCTCTCCGTACTTTTCGAGCAGGTCCTTCTCAAGGCTGCCCGCATTGACCCCGATGCGGATCGCACAGCTATTGGCCTTGGCCGCGCGCACCACTTCGGCGACACGCTCGTCCGAGCCGATATTGCCGGGATTGATCCGCAGGCAGGCTGCGCCGGCATCGGCGGCTTCGAGCGCGCGCTTGTAGTGGAAATGGATATCGGCGATCACCGGAATGCGCGCGGCGCGCACGATCTCGGGCATGGCGGCGGTGCTCGCCTCGTCCGGGCATGACACACGGATCAGGTCCGCGCCCGCATCCTCGCAGCGCCTGATCTGGTCGATCGTCGCCCGGGCGTCGGCGGTCGGCGTATTGGTCATCGTCTGCACGGTGATTGGCGCATCGCCGCCCACCGGCACATTGCCGACCATGATCTGGCGGCTCTTGCGGCGCTCTACGTCGCGCCAAGGTCTGATCGATGACATGGGCGCCGATATAGGCCCGCGCGTGCATTGGGGCAATGACACGGCGGCGTTGATGCGTCATCATGGCTCAATGCAAACGACAGACCAAGTGGATCTCGACGGGCCGCTTCTCTTTGGCCGGGTGCTCGACGGCAAGGGCGGCGGCAGGCGTATCGACTGGAAGGACGTCTTCGGCTGGACCCCCGCACACCCCGGAGAAGTGCTGTGGGTCCACCTCGATCGCACAGTCGCCGAGGCAGCCGAATGGCTCGCGGGCGACCTCAAGTTGCCGACCCGGACTGTCGAAGTGCTGGTCAGCAACGAAACGCGCCCGCGCGCCTTTACCGAAGACAATACCCTGATCGCGATTCTGCGGGGCATAAATTTCAATCCCGGCGCGCAGCCCGAAGACATGATCGCCATGCAGATGTGGTCGGACGGCATGCGGGTCGTCACGCTTCGCCGCCGCAAGCTGCAAACGCCACGCGACACGCTTGCAGAAATCGATGCGGGGCACGGACCGACCGATGCCGGGGCGCTTATTACAGCGCTGATCGGTCAGATGATCGCGCGCATGAACAATTCGATCGTCGACAGCAACCTCATCATCGACGAGCTCGAAGCCGCCGATCCCGACGACGATGCCGAAGAGATGTTGGGCAAGATCGCGACGATTCGCCGCAATTGCCTCGCGCTCAAGCGGCACATGTCGCCCCAGCACGAAGCCCTGGAGTTCATCAGCCGTGACGCGCCGGAGTGGTTCGAGGAGCACGACCGGCGCGAAATCGCCGAGACCATCGATCGCCTGAGGCGTTACCTCGACGATCTCGACATCAGCAAGGAAAGCGCCGTGGTGCTGCAGGACGATTTGCGTGCGCGCACCGCCGCATCGAATGAGCACGCGACCTACATGTTGACCATCGTCGCGGGCATCTTCCTGCCGCTGGGGTTCCTGACCGGGCTGCTCGGCATCAATGTCCCCGCGGAACTCGGTGGGGTCGAGGCCGGGGCCGTCGCGTACAGCCTCGCCGTGACGGAGCTGGCGCGGGTCTGCGCGTCCACTACTGTCGGACTCTGCGTGTCGAACA
>CAZRVW010000063.1:0-13199 GCA_964603645.1 uncultured Novosphingobium sp.
GACGGCTTCAGCCACTCGATATGAACCTACCGGCGTCAGCCGGTCAGTCATTCAGTTTAGTTTAGTTTAGGGGTAGATCGCTTCACGTTTAATCAATGAAGTGGCGTGCTTCACAAGCAGCACAGACGGTGTTCGGACTGATCTTCGCCTCGGCGCAGTTCGGATCTTTGCTCAATGATCCATCACCCCGAAGCAGGTCATATTTTCCCCCTTCACCCGTTGAACGGTGGAGAGCGACACACCCACTCTCTCTTCGTTTCCCGCACTAAAACCCCCTTGGTACGTTCCTGAGGGCATCATATCGTCAAAAAACGTTTGAAAACTAATGTTTCCACGATCGGAAAATGAATGAACCGAAAATCGAGTAATAGGGGTTGCGGTTCATGATCGGAACATTCAGCGAAAAATCGCCAATCCCAAAAACGACGGAAATGCGTGGTTTTTAAAGGGTCTGGGTGCATTTGCGGTACGTTGCACAGGCAAAGAAAAAGGGGTCGCGGAAGACCGCAACCCCTTGTTTCTGAACAATATTTTGTGAAAAATACCGTTGCTTCGATTTTAACGCTTCGAGAACTGGAAGCTGCGACGCGCCTTCGCACGGCCATATTTCTTGCGTTCGACGACGCGGCTGTCGCGAGTCAGGAACCCGGCGGCCTTGACTGGCGCGCGCAGTTCCGGCTCGTACTTGGTCAGCGCTTGGGAAATCCCGTGCTTGACCGCACCAGCCTGGCCCGAAAGGCCGCCACCCTTGACGGTGGCGACGACGTCATACTGGTCCTCGCGGCCGGCCACCTTGAACGGCTGGTTGATGACGAGACGAAGCGAGGGACGTGCAAAATAGGTTTCCTGGTCGCGGCCATTGACTGTGACCTTGCCGCTGCCCGGCTTGAGCCAGACGCGCGCGACGGCATCCTTGCGGCGACCGGTGGCATAGGCGCGGCCCTGAGCATCGAGCTCCTGCTCGCGCAGAGGTGCGCTTGGCGTGATGGGAGCGGTCGGCGCCTCGGGAGCATCGGCCGGAGCATCGCCGGTCAGGTCCTTGAGGTCTGACAGGCTTTCGACGGTTTCGGTATCGGACATCATGCGCCCACCTTGTTCTTGCGATTCATGGAAGCGACGTCGAGCGTCTCGGGCTGGTTGCCAGCATGGGGATGATCGCTGCCGGCGTAGAGGTGCAGCGCGCGCATTTGCGCGCGGCCAAGCGGGCCGCGCGGGATCATGCGCTCAACCGCCTTCTCGAGCACACGCTCGGGAAAGCGGCCATCGAGCACCTTCTCGGCGGTCACGCCCTTGATGCCTCCGGCATAGCCAGTGTGCTTGTAGTAAGTTTTCTGGCCACGCTTGTTGCCGGTGAAGCGCACCTTGCCGGCATTGATAACGACAACATGATCGCCGCAATCGACGTGCGGGGTGAAGCTGGGCTTGTGCTTGCCGCGCAGGAGATTGGCAACAATCACCGCGAGACGACCGACGACGAGACCTTCGGCGTCGATCAGATGCCATTTCTTTTCGACTTCGGCCGGCTTGATTGACCGGGTGGCCTTGCTGAGCGCCTTCATGGCCACTCCTTTCTGCAACAGGATCGTGTCCTGCCTAGCTATACTGTAGCTCGGCGGGGAGGCGGCCCAATCGACAAAATTACTGCGCAAGTCAAGCGAAACCGGGCTGTTTGAGAGAGGTAAAATAATACCGTCGCGAAATATGACGCCAGTCAGCGTTTTTGCGCCAGCGTCTAGGTTTCGAGTGTGACCCGGGTAGAATCGCCAAGATCCGTCGTGACATTGCGCTGAAACTTGGTCACCAACCCCGATGAGTCATCGACTTCGGCTTCCGTTTCGATTGTGACACGTCCTGTCTTCCCTCCCGGCAGCGGCATGACGTGGGTCGCGCTGTGTTTGCCGGGAGAGGGCCTGAACAGATCGCCCGGCCATGCCGTCCGTACAGGTTTCGCGGCGGTGCTCGCGATGAAGGCGCGGGCGTCACGGGCCTCTGCCAGGGCGAGCCGAGTGGGTACCATGTTGCTAGCCAAAGGGCCGGCTTGTTGAGCGAAGTCGTGTTGTTCCCTGTCGCTCGCCGCGATGAGCTGCCCCTGCAGATCGCCCCGCATCGGGAACATCCCAGAATCCTTGCGGGCTCGTTCGAGCGCGGCAAGCGCCTCAAACTGCTTGGGCACGTCGATCTCGACGCCGAGCAACTCGCCTTCGATGCGATAGCCGCCATTTTCGCGGACGAAGCGCACTTCATAGCTGCGCGAAGTAGAAATTTCGATGCCTCTCGGCAACGGCCGACGCAGGATTCGCGTTAGGACCATCGGTTCAGGCGAGGGTTCAAATGCGGTGATCGCGGTAGCCGTGACGGGCGTCGGCGCGATCGAGATTGCCGCAATTGGCAGCGCGGCTGCCGCACTGGCGAGCAGAACTGAGCGAAGAGGCTTACAGCTGAATGGCGCACTCACTCGGCCAACAGACTTGTGGCCCAAAGCCGTCATGCTGTGCACTCGCCCATCGCCAGATATACCCCCGTTGACGTCATCGACCTCATGATCAGCCGCGATTGACCCCCGGCATTCCCACTTATCCACAGGTAGCGTCAAGTGCCGCCAGAGAAAAGGAAATATCGCGTTTCAGCCATTTCTACTCGTGACATGGGCCGCCCAGACCGTTGTAGTCACGACCAGCGCGCCGATCAGTTGATGCAGCACAGCGAGCCAAAGGTCCACGCCGGACCAGACCGTTGCCACGCCGAGCAGGATTTGCGTGCCGAATGCGCTGTGGACGGCGATCGACACATCGCGCCGGCCAATTGCCCTTGCCTTGCGCGCGAGGACGACGAGCACTCCGACCACGACGAAGGCCCACCAGCGGTGGATAAAATGCGCCAGAAAAGGGTCGTTGAAGAGCGCGTGCGGCAGGCCTGCGGACCAGTCGATGCCTTCGGGCCAGAAGCTGCCTTGCATGAGCGGCCAGGAGCTTGCGGAAAACCAGCCGCCGCCAGCGACAGGGCCGGCACGCATTCCGGCAACGAGTGCACCGTAAAGCACCTGAATGGCGACTGTGCCGAGCGATACTGCGCCGAGCCGAGTCAGCCGCGCCGAGGCCCTCCCCTCCCGAAGTCCCAGAAGGTCGAGCGCGGTCCATACCAGCGCACCGAGAGTAAACAGCGCTACGCCGAGGTGCACCGCGAGCCGCACATGACTAACCTTGACGTCGGCACTCAAGCCCGAAGTCACCATCCACCAGCCGATCGCTCCTTGAAGCCCCCCCAGCGCCAATAGCGCCAGAAGGCGTGGCTTGTATCCAGGCGGGATAGCTCCTCTCATCCAGAACCATGCTAGTGGCAAGGCGAAGGCCAGCCCAACAAACCGTGCCAAGAGGCGATGCACCCATTCCCAAAAATAGATGAACTTGTACTCCGCCAGCGTCATTCCTGCTGGCCCATTCACTTCGACATATTGCGGGATCTGCTTGTAATCATCGAACTCGCGTAGCCATTCCGCCTCGCTCAGCGGTGGCACAACACCTGTGACCGGTTTCCACTGCGTGATCGAAAGGCCGGATTCGGTCAGCCGTGTGATTCCGCCGACCACGACGATCAGGCAGACAATCGCAGCAACCGCGAGAAGCCAGCGCGCAATGGCGCGGCTATTGTCCGGCGAGCCCGAAGATGAGGAGTGGGAATCCATCACCGGCTCCTCTAGCCAAGCGCTCACCGCATTCAAGAACGGATCGATGCGTGCTTGCCGAATGATACAACATTACATAATTAGCCTGGATGCAACGCGCGCTCCTTTCGATTCGCGACCGGTTCGACCGGGCTGGAATTTTCCTGTCTGGCCTGTGCGTGGTGCATTGCGTGCTTGGACTGGTCGTCGTCTCCTTGCTGGGACTGGGCGGCGGCGCGCTGCTCGCGCCCGAGCTGCACCGCGTTGGACTTGCGCTCGCTGTCGCCATCGGTGTGGTTGCACTGGGCGCTGGCTTTGTGCGGCACGGACGCTCCTCGCCGTTGCTGCTGGGCGCACTGGGACTGTCATTGATGGCGCTGGCGCTGCTGGTTGGGCATGGTCTTGGCGAGGCGATGCTGACCATTGCGGGCGTCGGCATTGTTGCAGCCGCGCACCTGTGGAACTTGCGCGGCGCGCATTGAGCGCTATCAGCCGCCAGATGGCCGCAGAATCTTCCCTTGCAATTTCTCTCGTCGTCAATGGCGAACCGCAACGCATTCAGCACGGCGCGACGATCGCGGAACTCGTGCGCACGCTCGAACTTGAACCGAAGAAGGTTGCGGTCGAGCGCAACGGTGAAATTGTTCCGCGTTCGACGTTAGCCGACGTCGTGCTTGCCGAAGGCGATGTGCTGGAAATTGTCCATTTCGTCGGTGGGGGCAGCGACCAAAGCAAAGCGGACGACACCTGGACAGTCGCAGGCAGAACCTTTCATTCGCGTCTGATTGTCGGCACCGGCAAGTATAAGGACTTTGCCCAGAATGCCGCCGCGCTTGTGGCATCGGGTGCGGAAATCGTCACGGTCGCGGTGCGCCGGGTCAACGTTTCCGATCCAAAGGCGCCGCTGCTGACCGATTTCATCGATCCCAAGCAATACACGTACCTGCCCAACACCGCGGGCTGCTTCACTGCCGAAGAAGCGATCCGCACTCTCAGGCTGGCGCGCGAAGCGGGCGGCTGGGATCTGGTCAAGCTGGAAGTGCTGGGCGAGGCGCGCACACTCTATCCCGACATGCGTGAGACACTGAAGGCCTGCGAAGTGCTTGCCAAGGAAGGCTTCGCGCCGATGGTCTACTGCGTCGACGACCCAATCGCGGCGAAACAGCTGGAGGAAGCGGGTGCCGTCGCGGTGATGCCCTTGGGCGCGCCGATCGGCTCGGGCCTCGGAATCCAAAACCGGGTGACGATCCGTCTCATTGTGGAGGGGGCTAGCGTTCCGGTGTTGGTCGATGCAGGGGTAGGCACCGCGAGCGACGCGGCCGTGGCGATGGAGCTTGGCTGTGACGGGGTGTTGATGAACACTGCCATTGCCGAAGCGAAGGACCCACTCTTGATGGCCCGCGCAATGAAGCTGGCGGTAGAGGCCGGAAGGGATGCCTATCTCGCCGGGCGCATGGCGACGCGCAAATATGCCGATCCATCGAGCCCGCTGGCCGGTCTGATCTGACCGCGCCGTGCGGACGACCATGCAGCCCTCCGCAAATACTTGTCATGGTTAACGGGTTCGTAACCAGGATGTGGTGATCTGCCTTCGCCGGGGCCCAAGCCCCGACGCGAAACGGGGAACATATCATGGGGCAACTTCGCACCGCCTCGCTGATGATCAACGAGCTGCGCGAATTCGCGAGCTTCAGCCCATGCGAGCAGCGCTATATCAAGCGCAGCATCGATATCGGCCTGGGTCGGCAGGACGCCTTCAAGTTGTGGGCGCGCGATGCGGCCGAGATTTCCTCCATCCGCTCGCAATATGTCGCCTATCAGGAGCTCAAGGGCCTGCGTGACGCGATTCCGGCGGAAAGCGGTTTCGAGGGCCTGGATGATTTCATCGGCAAGATTGTTCGCATGGCCGCGTTCGATCTGGCGCAGGACAAGCTCGACAGTTTCTCCTCGTTCCGTTTTCTCTATGAACGTCTGCTTGGCGCGAGAATCAGGCCCTGGCTGCCAGCTGCATTTTGCGCGGCTTCAGCCCTGCCGCAGATCCTCCCCGACCGGCGCAAAAAGCTGCTCCACTCGATCAGCGAGGCTGCGGCGACCGCGCCGGGCTGGTCGGATTCGGAACCTTCGTTCTTTCCCGAGTGGATCGAGAAGGAGGCAGCCTGAGGAGCTGCGCTCGCAAGCATTTTTGCGAATTTGCGCGCCGCATTAGCGTGAAAGTAACCGAATGCTTCCAGGACTTGGTGTGAAAGGGAGGGTCTGTTGGACTCGGATCGCAATCATATCAAGGCAACTTGCCGCACTCCGCGCGGCGGTGTGATCGAGATCGACATTCTTGACCTGTCCGAGGCGGGCTGCCTGATCGACAAGCGCATGATCTCGATGGCCGAGGGCGAGCGCGTCCTGATCAAAATGGGCAACCTTTCGTTCCTGCCAGCGAATGTCTTGTGGATCGAAGAAGACGAGGCCGGCCTTTCCTTCGAGCAGCCGCTCTACGGCCCGGTGATCGAGCACTTGATGGGCCAGCTCAGCGGCAGCTGACTGCGCCGACCATCGTCAGGCCCTCAACTCCGATACAGGGCATCCAGCCTGTCGCCATAGCGCTCGACCAATTTGTGGCGGCGCACCTTGAGGCTCGGCGTCATTTCCTCGTTCTCGATGGTGAAAGGTTCATCGGCGAAGACGAACTGGCGAACCTTCTCGGTCACTGAAAGTTGAGCGTTGACCCGATCGACTGCTTCGCGCACCGCGGCGCGGAACTGCGGATCTTCGCGCAACGATGCAACTTCGCTCGGCGCGCCATTGGCGCTCGCCCATTCCGCCGCCCATTCCTCGTCGGGAACCAGCAGGCCGACGATATGCGGGCGCTTGTCTCCCACCACCATGGCCTGGGCGATCTCCGGCTGGAGCGTCAGCATCGACTGAATCTTCTGGGGCGAAACATTGTCGCCCTTGTCGTTGACGATCATGTCCTTCTTGCGGTCGGTGATCCTGATCCGACCCTTGTCGTCGAGATGGCCGATGTCTCCGGTGTGCAGCCAGCCGTCCTTGAGCGTCCGAGCCGTTTCGGCATCGTTGGCCCAGTAGCCGTGCATGACCAGCTCGCCGCGCACGAGGATTTCGCCGTCGTCGGCGATCCGCACTTCGACCCCGCGCAAGGGCGCACCGACAGTATCCATCTTCAGGCCGTCGCGCGGGCGGTTGCAGCTGATGACCGGCGCGGCCTCGGTCTGGCCGTAGCCTTGCAGCAAGGTCAGCCCCATCGCATCAAAGAAGGTGCCGATCTCCGGGTTGAGCGGCGCACCACCCGAAACCAGCGCCTTGATGCGGCCACCGAATTTCGTCCTGATCTTTGGCCGCAGCGCCTTACCGACCAGAAAGTCGAGCGGGAAGTCGGTGGGCCGGCGCCTGCCCGCCAGCTTGCGTGTGCCGATAGCAACGGCAAGGTCCATCAGGGTGCTGGGCAGCCTGCCTTGTTTCTCGATCTGCTTGATGATTCGCGTGCGCAGCAGTTCGAACAGGCGCGGCACCACGACCATGATCGTCGGACGCACCTCCTCGATATTGGTAGAAAGTTTGTCCAGCCCTTCGGCATAATAGATCTGTGCGCCCAGCCCGATCGGCAGGAACTGTCCGCCAGTGTGTTCGTAGGCGTGGCTCAGCGGCAGGAACGAGAGGAACACCTCCTTTTGCCAGCCGAAATCCTCGGCGATGACGCGCGCCGCACCATCGACATTGCACAAGATCGCGCCGTGATGCTGCCTGACGCCGCGCGGTGCGCCGCCGGTCCCGCTGGTGTAAATGATGCAGGCGAGGTCGTCTCGGCCGATACCGGCGATCCTTTCGTCGACAGCTTTGCGTGCCGCCTCGGCATCGCCTTCGAGCAGGTTGGCCCATTGGTGCCAGGAAAAGTTGCCTTCCTGGGCATGGGGAATCGGCTCCATGGTGAACAGCAGTTCGCCGGCGTCGGTTTGTGCAAGCGCGGCGATCAGGGGCTTCGCGAGTTTCGCAGTCGACGCGATGACTGCTCGCGCTCCCGAGTTGTTGAGCACGTGCAGGTGATCGCGCTCTGTATTGGTCACATAGGCCGGAACAGTGACGCAGCCTGCCGCCATTATGCCCAGATCGGCAAGGCACCATTCAGGCCGGTTTTCCGAAACGAGCAGTACCCGGTCGCCGGGATTAAGGCCGCGTGCGCGTAGATTTTCAGCGATCAGGCGGACCTGACGTGCGGCTTCGGCCCAGCTGATCGATTGCCACGCCTTGTCGCGCTTGGCCCACAGCATCGGCCCGTCGCCCAGTTTGTCGGCGCGGTCGAAGAATAACGAGATGAGGTTGGGGCTGTCTTGGAAATCGGAAAGCTGCACGCGGTTTCCCTTTCCACGGGAATGGTTGAAAGATTCTAAGTGCGCACGCCCTTCCTCACAAGAGCCTGCTCATTCACCGACGGCAGCACCCTCACTACGCGGATCCCCTGCGCCCTCCAATCCACCGGCAGTGATGGCGAGTGCATTGGTCTTGAGTGGCAAGCCGTAGGCGACGACACGCGTATGACCAAGCGCCTGCAAGGCAGGGATCATGGCTTCGAGTGCCGAGTCCTTTTCGACGATCACGGCGTTGCCAGGTGCAAACAGCACCGGAACGGCGATGGCCTCGGCGACCGGTAGCTTCCAGTCGACAAAGGCAATGATGCTTTTCGAAACCTGCACCGGGATCGTGTGACCACCCGCCGCGCCGATTGCCAGTACGAGCTTTCCGTCCGGGTTATAGACCAGCGTTGGCGACATCGAGCTGCGTGGCCGCTTGCCGCCCTGCACCCGGTTGGCGACCGGCAATCCGTCCACCGCCGGCGTAAAGCTGAAGTCGGTCAGCTCATTGTTGAGATAGAAGCCGCCATGCACAAGTCCCGAGCCGAACGGCCCTTCGATGGTAGAGGTGTAGCTGACGGCATTGCCCGAACTGTCGATAACCGAGAAATGCGAAGTGCCGTGCTCCGGGGGCTCATCGCCATCGGGCGGAACGACGTCGAGACCCGGCTCGACCTTCTCGGCGGCCCTATCGGCTCGGATCAATCCACCCCTGTAGCCGAGGTAATCCCTGTCGATCAGCTGGCTGACCGGAACGTGGACGAAATCGGCATCGGCCAGGAACCGCTCACGATCGGCATAGGCAAGCCGCTGCGATTCGGCGAAAAGATGCCAGAATTGCGGATTGTCGGCGCGCAGCTGCGCAAGATCGAAGCGTTCAAGCTGGCCGAGGATCGCCAGCACTGTTGTTGCTCCGGAGGAGGGCGGCCCCATTCCGCAGACCCGGTAAGCGCGGTAAGTGCCGCAGACCGGATCGCGCCACTTTGCCTTGTACGACGAAATATCCCGAGCGGTCATGGCTTCACTCGCTGGAGTATCGCCGGCAATGATTTCGGCCAACTCGTTTCCGTGCTAGCCTGCGTAGAAGGCTGTCGGCCCGCCTCGGGCAATGCGCTCGAAAGTCACGGCCAGCGCCGAATTGGTCAGCATGGTCCCGACGGGCAGGGGTTCACCTTGCGCATCATAGAACAGCGCAGCTCCCGCTTCGCTGCGCGCGGCTCTCGCCTTGCTGCGCACCAGGAATTCCCGCCCGCGCTCGGACAGGACCCAGCCCTGACGCGCCAGTCGGATGGCGGGATCGAACAGCTGTGCCCATGCCAGTTTGCCGTGACGGCGGTGGGCTTCGGCGGCGAGCGCCAGATTGCCGGGCACGCCGATGGAGAGGCCGGAGGCTACGGCCTCGCGATAAGGCAGGGGCTTGCCATCGGGCCCGAGGAACCTTTGCGGTGTTGCGGCGGCTGGTGCGGTCTCGCGTCCGTCGAGCGTTTCCACCGAACCGTTGGCGTCGCCGCGAACATAGAAACCGCCGCCGCCGATGCCCGAACTCTGCGGCTCGACGACGGTCAGCGCGAGCATGGTGGCGATTGCGGCGTCGGTTGCGCTGCCGCCCTTGCGCAGGATCTCCGCCCCGGCCTCGGCCGCGCGTGGGTCGGCGGCGCTGACCATGCCCCATGTACGCGTGTCTGGGGGCGGGGACGCTGTCGCGCAGGCAGCAAGCGACAGGGCGAGCGGGGCAGCAAGGATAAGGCGGGAAAGCATCGCGCCTGCCTATTCGCTTCCGACTGCCTCGGCAATGGAAGCGAAGCCGTCGCGTACCATGAGTTCCGCCAGCCCGCGGTTGATGCGTCGTGCAAGACCTGGCCCTTCATAGACCATGGCGCTGTATACCTGCACCAGGCTGGCTCCTGCCCGAATGCGCTGCCAGGCCTGTTCGGCACTGCCAATTCCGCCCACACCGACCAGCGGCACCTGCCCGTCTGTCGCTTGGCGAAAATCGCGCAGCCGCTGGAGTGCGAGATCGTGCAGCGGTGCACCGGAGAGGCCGCCGGCTTCCTCTCGGTGTCGCGATTTGAGTGGTGGACGGGTGATGGTGGTGTTCGAGACGATCAGTGCTCCGAGGCCTTTGTCCATGGCGATCCGGGCAATCGCATCAATGTCGGCCGGCTCGAGGTCTGGTGCAACCTTAAGGAACACCGGCGGGCCGGATAACCCGCGCGCCTCGAACACGGCATCGAGCAATTCGTTCAGTGCCCCTTCGTCCTGCAACGCGCGCAGCCCCGGCGTGTTCGGGCTTGATATGTTGACCGCCAGATAGCTTGCGAGCGGAGCCATCAAGCGTGTCATTGCCGCGTAGTCGGCGATGCGGTTCGCTGCGTCCTTGTTGGCACCCACATTGATTCCAACGACTCCGGGTTTGGCCGAGCGAGCGCGCAGACGGATTGCCGCCGCCTCGCCGCCGCCATTGTTGAATCCCATGCGGTTGATGACGGCCCCGTCCTCAACAAGCCGGAACAGACGGGGCTTGGGGTTGCCGGCTTGCGGTAATGGCGTGATCGAGCCGACTTCGACGAAGCCGAACCCGAGCCCGAGCAGGGCGTCTGGCACTTGTGCATCCTTGTCGAATCCCGCTGCCATGCCGAGCGGAGTCGGAAAATCGATTCCTCCGACCTGTATGGCCAGCGGTCCGCCTTGCGCGACCGCGCGCCCTTTCGGCGCGAACCCGAGCGCCTTGAGCGCGAGCTGATGGGCGCGTTCGGCGTCCAGCGTGAAAAGCAAGGGGCGCAACAATTCGTATAGCATGCCGGGAGGCGTTAGCGGGGCCCGGCGCGCATCACAAACGGGGCAGGCCGCAAAAGCGCTTCTTTGTCACCCGAAAGATGTGAAATTTCCGTCTTGTCGCATTTCTACAATTCGCAATTTAACTCCCCGGTTAATTGGGCGCCGTGACCCGATGGGCTGCAGGTGAGCTATGCTCCCGGGCCTCTCGATTTCTAGCGGCTTCCCGGCATTGTTCGGGGGGGCGCTCTTTTTGTGTGCCTGGCTCTCGCGCCGCGCCTCTTGCGACTATCACATAGACGACCCTTGAAACCGGCTGAAACGCGGCCTAGATAAAACCGGAACGAATCAGTCCAATTTGGGCTCGCAAAGGAATCTTCTCAAGCAATGCGCCTGTCATCCATGGCTGACTACGCCGTCGTGATCATGGCGGCTGCCTCGCGCCATTGCGGTTGCGGTGCGGGCGTATCAGCATTGCCCGATTCGCGGTTGCGACTTTCGGCGGGGCAGCTTGCGGACGAAACCGGTCTGCCGGCACCCACCGTTCAGAAGCTCGTCAGCCGTTTGAGCGCGGCAGGCCTGCTGCATTCCACGCGCGGAGTCGGCGGCGGCATCAGGCTGGCCCGCCCGGCGGCTGCGATCACGCTTGCCGACATCGTCGAGGCGGTCGAAGGGCCGATTGCGATGACTGCCTGCCTTGAAGAAGGGCGGCACGATTGCTCGCTCGAGGACGCGTGCTCGGTGCGCGGTCACTGGCCGGTGGTGAACGAGGCCCTGCGCGATGCGCTCGCAGGTGTGCCGCTGACCCGGCTAGCGGAGGCGAGCCAGTGACCGACGAACCAACCATCCGTGACGCTGCCGCGCGCGAAGCCGCCGCCAAGGTGGCGGATTACGAGCACGGCTGGTCTTCGGACATCGAGCAGGAATTCGGCCCCAAGGGTCTGAACGAAGACACCGTCCGTTTCATTTCAGCCAAGAAGAACGAGCCGGAATGGATGCTCGACTGGCGGCTGAAGGCCTTTGTGCGCTGGCAGGAAATGACTCCGCCCGACTGGGCCAAGCTCAATGTCCCGGCGATCGACTACCAGGACGCCTATTATTACGCCGCGCCCAAGAAGAAGGACACGATTGCCTCGCTCGACGAGGTCGATCCCGAGATCCTGCGGGTCTACGAAAAGCTCGGCATTCCGCTGGAAGAGCAGAAAGTGCTCGCCGGGGTTGAGGGCGCACGCAAGGTCGCGGTCGATGCCGTGTTCGATTCGGTTTCGGTTGCCACCACATTTCGCGAGGAGCTGAGCAAGGCAGGCGTGATCTTCCTGTCGATCAGCGAGGCAATTCGTAAATACCCCGAGCTGGTGAAGAAGTGGCTGGGCAAGGTCGTGCCGGTCCATGACAACTATTTCGCCTGCCTCAATTCGGCGGTGTTTTCCGACGGCACGTTCGTATGGATTCCCGAGGGCGTGCGCTGCCCGATGGAACTCTCAACCTATTTCCGCATCAATGCGGAGAATACCGGACAGTTCGAGCGCACGCTGATCGTTGCCGAAAAGGGCAGCCATGTGAGCTACCTGGAAGGCTGCACTGCGCCCCAACGCGACGAGAATCAACTCCACGCCGCGGTGGTCGAGCTGGTCGCGCTCGAGGATGCCGAGATCAAGTATTCCACCGTACAGAACTGGTATCCGGGCAATGCCGAGGGCAAGGGCGGCATCTACAATTTCGTCACCAAGCGCGGGCTATGCCAAGGCGCGCGCAGCAAGATCAGCTGGACGCAGGTCGAGACCGGCTCGGCGATCACCTGGAAGTACCCGTCGTGCGTGCTCAAGGGTGACGACTCCGTCGGCGAGTTCTACTCGGTCGCGCTGAGCAACAACCGCCAGCAGGCTGACACGGGCACCAAGATGATCCACCTGGGCCGCAACACCCGCTCGACCATCGTCAGCAAGGGCATCAGCGCTGGGCACGGCATGCAGACGTACCGGGGCATGGTGCGCATCGGCAAGAACGCGGAGAACGCGCGCAACTACACGGTCTGCGACTCGATGCTCATCGGCGACACGAGCACCGCCGACACGGTGCCCTACGTCGAGGTGCTCAACAGCAGCGCCCGGCTCGAGCACGAGGCGAGCACGTCGAAGATCAGCGAGGAGCAGCTCTTTTATTGCCAGCAGCGCGGCCTGAGCGAGGAAGACGCCGTGAACCTCATCGTCAACGGCTTCTGCAAGGAGGTCTTCCGCGAGCTGCCGATGGAGTTCGCGGTCGAGGCGCAGAAGCTGCTCGAGGTCAGCCTCGAGGGCGCGGTCGGCTAGGCCGGCACCGCCACCGAACCACAGCCGCGGCCGGGCGCCGCGTCGGAGACACAAGACCATGTTGGAGATCAAGGATCTACACGCTGAGGTTGG
>CAZRVW010000064.1:0-13016 GCA_964603645.1 uncultured Novosphingobium sp.
ACCTGATGCGGGGCTGAACGCCACCCGGATCAAGACATTCGCCGAGAAGGTGCCCGGCGGCTACCGGGTCAATGGCCAAAAGGTCTGGACCACCACCGCGCAGGTTGCGAACAAGATCCTGCTATTCACCCGCACAACCAAATTCGAGGATGTGGACAAGAAGACCCAGGGCATCACGATCTTCTACACGGACCTGAACCGCACCAACATCGACGTCCACCGCATCCCGAAAATGGGCCGCAAGGCGGTCGATTCGAACGCGATATTCATTGAGGACCTGTTCGTGCCCGAAGAGGATCGGATCGGCGAGGAAGGCAAGGGTTTCGGCTATATCCTCCACAGCCTCAATCCCGAACGCATCCTGATCGGCAGCGAGGCCGTGGGTATCGGCCGCGACGCTCTGCGCCGCGCCGCCAACTATGCGCGCGAGCGCGTCGTGTTCGACCGCCCCATCGGCATGAACCAGGGCATCCAGCACCCGCTTGCCGAACGCTGGATGTATCTCGAGTCTGCCTGGCTAATGTGCCAGAAGGCAGCGCGGCTCTATGATCAGGGCCTTCCCTGCGGTGCAGAGGCCAATTCGGCCAAGTTCCTCTCCGCGCGCGCCGCGCACGATGCAGCATGGCAGGCCATCGCCACTCATGGCGGGATGGGCTATGCCAAGGAATTCCACGTCGAGCGGCTCTATCGCGAGGCAGCCGCCACCCGCATCGCCCCGATCACCGAGCAACTGATCATGAGCTTCATCGCCGAAAAGGTGCTCGACCTGCCGAAGAGCTATTAAGCCCGCTTCTGCCTCGTGAGGGTGACACAAGTGACAGGTGTCCGCAGTGGTGTCCGGCCATGCAAGTATATGGAAATACCTAGTGAATCCCGTACGCGTGACACCGGACAGTAACGGGAGCGCATCGGAGGCGTTGGCAGGGACACAAACCATGGACATCGCCCGGTCCTGTCATGTCGCAGCCGGGTAGGAAAGGTGTGCCGCCTAACTGATTCCACCCCCGTTCGTGCTGAGCCTGTCGAAGCACTGTTCTTTCTTTTATTGCGGCACTCGAAATGAAGTACGGCGTTTCGACAAGCTCAGGGCGAACGGGTTCGATTGCCGCTCAGAATTTGCGCAGCCAGTATTGCATCGGTTTGGGGCTCTCTTCTGCCTCGCCATGCTCTTTCCACGCCAATTGCGTGACAAAGCCATTGACCGGGGCATAGCCGCGCTTGCGCCAGAACGCGTCAAGCGGTCGATAGTCCTTTGGCCACGCCGGATGGTCATCGGGCCGCACCACGCCAGCAAAGGTCGCCGCCCGTGCGCCGCATTTCATCGCCTGCGCCTCGCGCGCATCGAAAAAGGCGTGCCCGATCCCCTGCCCGCGATACTCCGGCAGAAGCACGCTCTCGCCAAAGTAGAACAGGCTCTGCGTGTCGATCCCGCGCGCTTCGAACGGCGCGCGAAATTCGGCCTTCTGCGCCCACATCGGTGAAGCCGTCGCCGCGCCAACGATCCGCTCACCATCACGCGCCGCGACCAGAATGCCGTGGGGCGCTTCGACGAATTCGCGCAGGTAGTCCCGCTCATATTCGTCATCGCCGTCGTAAAGGTAAGGCCACTCGGCAAATACCGCGATGCGCAGGGCGGCCAGTTCGTCGATGGCGGAGAGAATGCGCGGCCCGGTCAGGGCTTCGATCGAAACTGTCATCCGCCCCTTGTTCCTTTGCCTCAAACCGGCGCACCGGTTTGCTTTTGCATCGCCATCCACTATATAATCGGGCAGCCCCGGCCGTGCCATCTCGATCATGGGATTGCAAGCGCCGGGGCTGGTCATTTCCGCGCCATGAAGGCGTATGAAGGATAAGAACATGTCCCGTCGCCGCCAGATTTACGAAGGCAAGGCCAAGATCCTCTATGAGGGGCCTGAGCCCGGCACCATCATTCAGTATTTCAAGGACGATGCGACTGCCTTCAACGCCCAGAAAAAGGGCATGATCCAGGGCAAAGGCGTCATCAACAACCGCATCAGCGAGTTCGTCTTCACTCGGCTCGGCCACATCGGCGTGCCCAACCATTTCATCCGTCGCCTCAACATGCGCGAGCAGCTTGTCAGGCAGGTCGAGATCGTCCCCATCGAAGTGGTGGTGCGTAATGTCGCGGCGGGTTCGATTTCCAAGCGGCTGGGCATTCCCGAAGGGGAGCCGCTGCCCCACACCCTGATCGAATATTGCTACAAGGACGATGCGCTGGGCGATCCGCTGATCGCCGAGGAACACATTGCCTGCTTCGGCTGGGCATCGAACGAGGAGATGCAGGACATCACCTCGATGGCAATCCGGGTGAACGATTTCCTCGCTGGCATGTTCGCCGCGATCAACATCCGCCTGGTCGATTTCAAGCTCGAATTCGGGCGCATCTGGGACGGCGACTACAGCCGCCTGATCCTGGCCGACGAGATCAGCCCGGACGGCTGCCGCCTGTGGGACATGACCACCGGCGAAAAGCTCGACAAGGACCGCTTCCGCCGCGATCTAGGCGGCGAGGAAGAGGCCTATCAGGAAGTCGCGCGGCGGCTCGGCCTGCTTCAGGACGATGGCGGCCCGAGCGAGGTGTTCGACCTTTCCCAGCACAGGAAACTGCGGGGGAAGTAGATTGTCACCGCTTCGGCGTGCCTTTGTCGCAGCCTTACTACCGCTGCTTGCCGCCTGCGCGGCAACCCCTGCCCCGCTCGCCACCTCTGCACCCGCGCGTGAAGAGGTCTGGGGCTTCGAGAACAGCGATATTCCGCTCGACCCCGCCTACCGCTTTGGCGTGCTCGACAATGGCATGCGCTATGCAATCCGCGCCAATGCGACGCCCAAGGGCACCGCGACGGTGCGTATGGAAGTCAGCGCCGCTTCGCTCGATGAAAGCGAGTCCGAGCGCGGCTTTGCCCATTTCGTCGAACACATGGCCTTCAACGGCAGCACCAATGTGCCCGAAGGAGAAATGGTCAAGCTGCTCGAACGCGAAGGGCTGGCCTTCGGCGCCGACACCAATGCCTCGACCAGCTTTTCGGAAACCAATTACCGGCTCGATCTGCCGCGTAACGATCCGGAACTGCTCGACCTCGCGCTGATGCTGATGCGCGAGACTGCGAGTGAACTGACCTTCTCGCCCGCTGCCGTGGAGCGCGAGCGGGGCGTAGTGCTCGCCGAAATGAGAGACCGCAATTCCTATGCCATGCGCGAATACGAGGACTCGACCGCGTTTCGTTATCCCGATTCGCTCTTTGCGCAGAGGCTGCCGATCGGCACGGCTGAAACGATCCAGAACGCCACTGCCGAAAGCCTCAGGGCGTTCTGGCAACGCGAATATGTGCCGCGCCACACCACCCTGGCCGTAGTCGGCGATTTCGATCCTGCCATGGTCGAAGCGAAGGTGCGCGAGCGCTTTGCCGACTGGCAAGGCCCCGCACCCGAACCGCAGCCCGATGGCGGGTCGGTCGACTTTGCCGACAAGGATCGCACTGACGTGTATATCGATCCCGCGCTGCCCGAACGCGTCGAGGTAACGCGGAACGGCCCGTGGCTCGGCGGCACCGACACGGTCGCCCGGTGGCGCGAGAACCTGCTGCGCGAAATCGGTTACGATGCCATCAACCGCCGCCTGCTCAGGGTTGCGCGGCAGGCGTCACCACCGTTTCGCGGCGCCGGATTCGGCACCGGCGACGTGTTCGAGACGGCGCGCACGACCCGGCTGATAGTCGATACCAGCGACCGCAAATGGCGCGAGGGGCTGCTCGCCGCGGCACGCGAGTATCGCCGTGCCCTGCGTTACGGTTTCACCCAGGCCGAGATCGACGAGCAGGTGGCAGGCGTGCGCACCCAAATGCGCAATGCCGTGGCCGCGGCCGACACCCGCACCCATGCGGCGCTGGCGCAGGCAGTCTGGGCGCTGGTGCGCGACGGCACGGTCCCGTCGCAGCCGCATACGGTGCTCGAAAGGTTCGAGGCATTTGCGCCCGAAATCACGCCGGAAGCGGTGCTTGCCGCGCTCAAGCGCGGGGCCGTGCCGCTCGACAATCCGCTGCTGCGCATTCGCGGGCGCTACGAACCCGAAGGCGGCGGCGAGGCCCTGCGCAAGGCGTGGGACGAGGCGCTCCGCGCGAAGATCGACAGGGGCGACACGCGCGCCGCTACTGCTTTTGCCTATACCGATTTCGGCACGCCGGGCGTCGTGACAAGCGACGTCACGGAACCCAATCTGGGCATCCGAAAGCTCCGCTTCGCCAATGGCGTGATGCTGAACCTCAAGAGGACCGACCTCGACAAGGGGCGCGTGTTCCTCAAATTGAGCATCGATGGAGGCAGGATGCTCGATAGCAAGGATGCGCCGCTTACCACCGAACTCGTGCCTTATATCGCTGAAGGTGGCCTTGAGGCGCACAGTGAGGACGAGCTGCAAAGCCTGCTGGCCGGGCGCACTGTACAGAACGAATTCCGCAGCGAGGAGGCCGCGACCGTCGCGACCGCACGCACGACGCCGGACGATCTGGCTCTGCAACTGCAAGTGCTCGCCGCCTATGTCACCGCACCGGGCTATTGCGCCGAGGGCGTCGAGCGCTACCGGCAAAACATCAATCGCTATTTCACTCAGGCCATGGCGACACCGCGCGGAGCACTGTCGCACGAGATAGGCGGAATCCTTTCCGACGACGATCCAAGGTTCAGCGTGCAGGACGTCGAGAAATACCGCGCCCTGACCTTCGATTCGCTCAAGGGCGCAGTCGCCGACAGATTGAAGCACGGTGCGATCGAGATCGGGCTGGTCGGCGATTTCGACGAACAGGCCGCAATCGCCGCCGTCGCCTCCACATTCGGCGCATTGCCGCAGCGCGAGGCCACGTTCCGCACCTATGCCGAGCAGCCGCCGCGAAGGTTCACCGCCAATCGCGCACGCCGGATCGTGCGCCACACCGGAGAGTCCGATCAGGCGCTGATCCGCTTTTCCTGGCCGACGCGCGACGATTCCGATCCCCTCGCCGCGCTCACTCTCGAAGTGCTTGAGAGGGTAACGCGCGTCTCGCTCACCGACGAGCTGCGCGAAGCGCTGGGCAAGGCCTACTCGCCGGGCGCATCAAGCCGCCTGTCGCGGTACTGGCGGGGCTATGGCACTTTCGACGTGTCCGCCTCGGTCGCCGTCACCGAAGTCAAGGCAACCGAAACCACGATCCGCGAGACGCTTGACCGGCTGCGCTCCGGGCCGATCGCCGCGGACCTTCTTCAGCGGGCCAGACAGCCGATGCTGGAGAGGCTGCAAAATGCGCTCAAGTCGAACAACGGTTGGCTCTCGCTGGTCGACCGCGCCCAGGGCGAAGCCGACCGCATCGAACGCTATCTGGCGACCGAACAACGTCTGCTCGCGCTGACGGGCGAAGACATACATGCGGCCGCATTGCGCTGGCTCGATCCTGCCGAGGCGCTGGAGATTGTCGCGCTGCCCGAGGGCGTCGATCCGCCGGAGTAGAGCCTAGGGCGCGTGATTGGGGCGGCTCTGGCGCCCGGTCTTGTCGGCCCATTCCTCGATCAGCCCGTCGTAAAGCGGATGGTCGATCAGCTCGTACTTTTCGGGGAAATCGAAGTTGGCCGATTGCACCTGCCCGTGCTCCATCAGCTCGCGCATCAGCTTGAGGTGGTTGGCCGCCGCCGTCACCCAGTTGCCGGTCGCCATGTTGAAGCAGGTGTCGGGAAGCGAGAAGCCCATCGTCGCTACCGGGATCGAGTCGCCAAGGGCCTTGACCAGGTCGGGAACTGGCTCTGGGCTCGGCGGAAAGAACACCACGTCGGCACCTGCCTCGATATAGGCCTTGCCGCGTTTGACCGCCTCGTCGAAATTGCCGGTGCCACCGCCCCCGGCTTCGCTGGGGTAAAGCTCGTCGCAGCGGGCGATGATGACGAAGTCCTGGCCCGAATCCTTCTGCGCGCGCCGCGCCGCATCGATCCGCGCCTGCTGGTCATCAATCGACCAAAGCCCGTTGACGTGCTTGGAATGCTTGGGATTGCGCTCGTCTTCGACATGGAATCCGGCAATCCCCTGCTGGATGTAGCGTCGCGTGAAATGATAGGCGTCGGCAACCGTCTCGCCCAAGGTATCGGCGTCGGCGATCAGCGGGATTGACACGGCATTGGCGATGCGGCTGGCCTGCTCGATCTGCTCGACTTGCGAATAGACGCCATTGTCGGGCACGGCATAGTGGAATGCCGAACACGCGTGGCCGCCGAGATAGATCGCCGGAAAACCGACGTGCTCGCAAATGCGTCCGGTTATCGCCGAATAGGTGTCGCCGCAGACGAAATGCTCGCCCTTGTCGATCAGCGCGCGCAGTTTCTGGCCCATGTCAGACATCATGATTCCTTTCCCGTCGGATATTTGCCGCCTTGTCCGTCACTTGTTCTGGCAGCGGCATCGGCTAGAAATGGAGCATGGCTTCCGAAACCCTGATGATCAAGATCGCCGTGATTGGCGTCGCCGGCATTGTCGCGCAGTGGATCGCCTGGCGTACGGGGCGACCGGCTATCGTGTTCCTGCTGGCCGCTGGCATCATCGCCGGGCCGGTGCTGGGCTATCTCGACCCGGCAGCCGATTTCGGCGACCTGCAGCAACCGATCATCAAGCTGGCCGTCGCGGTCATCCTGTTCGAAGGCGGTTTGCAGCTCAATTTCAGGGACCTGCGCGAAGCCGGCAGTGAAGTCTGGCGGATGGTACTGCTCGGCGTGCCGATCGGCTGGGCTCTGTGCACGCTCGCCGTCAAGTGGGGAACAGGTCTCGATTGGCAGCTTTCCGCGCTGTTCGGCGGCATCCTGATCGTGACCGGCCCTACGGTGATCGGCCCGATGCTGCGCGCGATCAACGTGCCGCGCCGGGTAGGAGATACGCTCAAGTGGGAAGCGATCATCAACGACCCGATCGGGGCGCTGCTAGCGGTTCTGATCTACTCGCAGATCACGTTCGAGGGTGCGCACTCGACCGGGGGCATGGACAGCATCGCCGAGGTGCTCGCCCTGTCGCTGGTCGCTGGTTTGTTCGGTCTGGCGCTGGGACTAATCGTCACCTGGGCGTTTCCGCGCGGGCTCGTGCCGGAATATCTCAAGGCGCCGATGCTGCTTGTGATCGTGATCGCGGCTTTCGTCGCCGCCGATACGATCCAGCACGAAAGCGGCCTGATTACTGTAACCGTCATGGGCGTGGTCATGGCCAACCGCCAGACATTTTCCACTCACGCCATGCGCCGCTTCAAGGAGGACCTCTCGGTACTGCTGATCGCGGGTGTATTCATCCTGCTGTCGGCAACGCTGAACTGGGAACTCATCAGCCGGTTGCGCGTGGAATTCGTGCTCTACCTCTTGATGCTGATGTTCGTGGCCCGGCCGCTGACCGTACTGGTCAGTCTGCTCGGTGCGCCGATGGGCTGGCGCGAGCGGCTGTTCATCGCCTGGATCGCACCGCGCGGAATCGTCGCCGTGGCCATAACCGGCCTGTTCGCCTTGCGCCTCACCGAAGGCGGCGTCGAGGGTGCCGAGCTGCTTGTCCCGCTCGCTTTCGTGACCGCCATCCCCACGATCGTCGCCCACGGCTTCACGGCCAAGACGTGGGCGCGATGGCTTGGCATCGAACGCGGAGAAGGCAATGCACTGATGTTCATCGGCGTCAATTCATGGTCCATCGCCGCAGCTCAGGCGATGAAATCGGCGGGCATCAGCGTTGCCATGGCCGATTCGAGCAAATTCGCTCTGCGCGCGGCCCGGCGCGCCGAAATCGAGGCAAACTCCGGGGATATGCTCGACGACAACTTCCGCCATCGTTTCGACTGGCCGGAGTACCATCACGTCATCGCCTGCTCCGACAGTGACGCCTACAATTCCCTGGTCTGTGCCGAGCTTGGGCCGGAAATGGGCTTTCACAAGGTGCTGCAAGTCGCACCCGATACGAGCAGCGGCATGACCGTGCCGCGCAGCGCAACTCTCTTCCGTCAGCCGATCGACATATACGACCTGCAGAGCCGGATCGACGAGGACTGGGTGTTCCGCGCCACCGGGATCACCGAGCAGTTCACCTTTTCCGACCTGAGGACGAATCTCGACGAGGGCGAAGCACCCTTCGCTCTGGTGCGCGAAGACGGCAGCTTCGAACTGTTCTCCTCGCTGCGGTCGCCAACCGTCGTCGAAACCGACACGGTCGTGTCCTTCGTGCGCGCCGCTTCGGCGGAGGAGCGCAAGGCCAAGCGTCAGCCCAAGGACGAGAGCGCGCCGAGCAATTCGTCATAGTGCGAAATGACCGCATCGGCGCCCAGATCGGCGGGAGCCCGATCGCAGAACCCGAAATCCAGTGCGACGCACGGCATCCCCGCCGCTTTTGCCGCACCCGTGTCGTAAGTGGTATCGCCGATATAGGCCGTGCGACCGCCGCCGCAGCGCGCCACCATTTCCAGCAGAAGATCGGGTGCGGGCTTGGCTCTGCCCGGCCCCAGCGAATCGCCGCCAAGGATGACGGCAAAGCGCTGAGACAGACCCAATTCGTCGAGCAGCCGGGTTGCGAAGCGTTCCATCTTGTTGGTGACGAGCGCGAGTATCACGCCCGCCTCAGCCAGATCGTCCAGCGCCTTCTGGCCTCCCGGAAACAGGCAGGAATGAACCGCGAGATTGGCTTCGTAATGAACCAGGAATTC
This sequence comes from uncultured Novosphingobium sp., assembly GCA_964603645.1. Taxonomy (GTDB): domain Bacteria; phylum Pseudomonadota; class Alphaproteobacteria; order Sphingomonadales; family Sphingomonadaceae; genus Novosphingobium. The sequence goes on from CAZRVW010000064.1 coordinate 8,697, forward strand.
GCCATGCAGCGCCTTGATCGTCGCGTCGTCGGACGGGCCGCCATCGCGCTCCAGTGCGCGTTCGAGCATCCTGCGTCCGCCGCCGCCGATAAGGTCGCGCACCTCCTCGATCGGCACCGGTTCGCGACCGCCTGCGCGCAAAGCATGGTTAAGCGCTTCTCCAAGATCGCGGTGGGTATCGAGCAAGGTGCCGTCGAGATCGAAGCCGACAATGTCGAAGGGGATGCGAGCCATGACACCCCTTTGCCGTTCGTGTCGCACGAAGTCGAGACACGTCGCCCGCCGGTTCTCGACACGCTCGAACCGAAGGGACGTGTCACTGTAATGGAAACGGCAACACTTTGGTGGCATGAGGCTTAACCATGGTCGGAAACGATATCCCTCTCGCCGTGATCGTCCTTGCCGCCGGCAAGGGCACCCGCATGAAAAGCGACTTGCACAAGGTGCTGCACCCGATCGCGGGCAGGCCGATGCTGCTGCACCTGCTGGACAGCCTGAGTGTGCTTGCTCCCGCCCGGCAGGTCGTGGTGGCGGGCGACAGGCGCGAACAGCTCGACGAAGCGCTCACCGGGATGAATGTCGAGTCGGTCGTCCAGGAACCGCAGCTCGGCACGGCCCACGCCGCGTTGCAGGCGAAGGCCGCGCTGGCCGATTTCGAGGGATTGGTGATGGTCTGCTTCGGCGACTGCCCGTTCCTCACCGGAGCAACCGCCAAGCGGCTGTGCGGCGAACTGGCGTCGGGCGCGACGGTGGCCGTGCTCGGCTTCAGACCGGCGGACGCAGCAGCCTATGGCCGGATCATCGCCGATCCCGACGGCACGGTGCGCAAGATGGTCGAGCACAAGGATGCAAGCGAGGCCGAGCGCGCCGTTGATCTGTGCAATTCGGGCGTTATCGTCGCCCATTCGCGCGACATGTGGCGGCTACTTGAATCAGTCGGCAACGACAATGCGCAGGGCGAGTATTACCTGCCCGATGTCGCGACCATCGCTATTGCCGAGGGTGCTCAGGTCAGGGTTACGGAGACGGCTCCCGCCGAGGTCGGCGGAATCAACAGCCGCGCCGAACTGGCTGCGGCCGAAGCACAGTGGCAGCAAGTGCGCCGCGAAGATGCCATGGCCGAAGGCGCAACGCTGCGCGACCCGGCATCGGTATGGTTCAGCTGGGACACGAAACTGGGCCGCGACGTGACCATCGAACCGCATGTCGTGTTCGGCCCGGGAGTCACTGTTGCAGACAACGTAACGATCAAGGCTTTCAGCCACATCGAGGGTGCGGAGATAGGCTCCGGCTGCGAAGTCGGCCCCTTTGCCCGCCTGCGCCCCGGCGCGGTGATGAAGGCAAAGTCGAAGGTCGGCAATTTCGTCGAGATGAAGAAGGCCGTGCTGGGCGAAGGCGCGAAGGCCAGCCACCTCACCTATCTCGGCGATGCAGATATCGGCGCGGGCGCGAACATCGGCGCGGGCACGATCACCTGCAATTACGACGGCTATTTCAAATATCGCACCGAAATCGGCGAGCGGGCCTTCATCGGCTCCAATTCCTCGCTGGTGGCCCCGGTGAAGATCGGCGCGGACGCCATCGTCGGCGCGGGGAGCGCGGTCACGCTCGATGTTGCCGATGGCGAGCTGCGGCTGGTGCGCGCCGAGCAACTGATCAAGCCCGGCTGGGCCGACCGCTTCCACGACACGATGAAAAAGAAAAAGGCGGAGAAGAAAGGGTAACTTGCCTCACCCTTGACATGATATCATGATATGATATCAACATATCATTATGGCTCGTATACTCACCGATATTCCTGACGAAGACATCGAAAAGCTCGATGCGCTAGCGGCAAAGGAAAAGCGCTCGCGGGCAGCCGAAATCCGCGAAGCGGTCAAACTCTATTTGGTGCACAAGTCCGATAACAAGGACTGGATCGAACGCTGGGCCGGACTGTGGGCAGACCGTGACGATATCCCCGATGGCGTCGAATATCAGCAGGCGATCCGTGAGGACCGCAGGCCCTATGAAGACATCTGATACGTGTCAGATCCCTTCTTCGACACCAATATCCTGATCGACTGGCTCAAACGAAAACCCCAGGCCATTGCAGAGCTGGCTCGCTACAGGGGTCACCGAATGAGCCGGATCGCCTGGACAGAAGTGCTGGCGAGCGAAACGCTGGATGCGCGCGACCTGGTCAGGCAGGCGCTTTCCAATTTCGACATTGTTGAACTAGACGCGCGGATAGCCCTCGCCGCAGCGGACATTCGAAACCGCTCCGGCCTGAAACTGCTGGATGCCTATATCCTCGCCACGGCGCAGGTTAACGGCGCGATCCTGATTACACGAAATACCAAGGATTTTCCGGCAAAGATGCCGGGCATCCGCGTTCCCTACACCCTCTAGCGAAGGCAATCCCACCATGTGCGGCATTATCGGAATAGTCGGCAAGGATGACGTCTCGGACCGTCTGGTCGAAGGCCTCAGACGCATGGAATACCGCGGCTACGACAGCGCCGGCGTCTGCACCGTGCATGACGGCCAACTGGTGCGCCGCCGTGCGCCGGGCAAGCTGATGGACCTGGTCATGGAACTGGAACGCGATGCCGCACCGGGCACGACTGGCATTGCCCACACCCGCTGGGCCACCCACGGCGCGCCGACTGCCGCCAATGCCCATCCGCACGCAACCGGCGAAGTCGCGCTGGTCCACAACGGCATCATCGAGAATTTCAAGTCACTGCGCGACACGCTGATCGAACGGGGGCGCACCTTCGAAAGCGAAACCGACAGCGAAGTCGTCGCCCATCTTGTCTCCGAAGGCATAGAGGCCGGACAAAGCCCCGAGGAAGCCGTCAAAGCCGCCCTGCCCCAGCTGCGAGGCGCCTTTGCGCTCGCCATCGCCTTCCGCTCACACCCGGACCTGCTGATCGGCGCGCGGCTCGGCTCGCCGCTTGTGCTCGGCTATGGCCCAAAAGATGAAAGTGGGGGCGATATGTTCCTGGGTTCCGACGCCCTGGCGCTGGCTCCGCTCACCAACCAGATCAGCTATCTCGAGGAAGGCGAATGGGTCGTCATCACGCGCGAGGGCGCACAGATCTACGATGCCAAGAACCAGCCGGTCGAGCGCGAGATTGTCTCTTCTGGAGCTTCCGCCGCCGCGATCGAGAAGGGCAATTACCGCCACTTCATGCAGAAGGAGATCTTCGAGCAGCCGACAGTCGTGGCGCAGACCCTGCACAGCTACATCCACCAGGCGAATCAGTCGGTTGCATTGCCGCAGTTCGATTTCGACCTGTCGCAGATCAACCGCATTACGATCGTCGCCTGCGGCACCAGCTACTACGCTGGAATGGTGGCCAAATACTGGTTCGAGCAATTCGCCCGCGTGCCGGTGGACATCGATTTCGCCAGCGAGTTCCGCTATCGCGAGCCGGTGCTGGAGCCGGGCGGACTCGCCCTGTTCATCTCGCAATCGGGCGAAACCGCCGACACGCTGGCCGCGCTGCGCCACTGCAAGGCCGAGGGCCAGACCATCGCGGTCGTAGTCAACGTACCGACCAGTTCTATGGCGCGCGAGGCGGACCTTTTGCTGCCCACCCATGCCGGGCCGGAAATCGGCGTCGCCTCGACCAAGGCATTCACGTGCCAGCTTGCGGTGCTCGCCGCGCTTGCCGCCAACATGGCGGTGCGGCGCGGGCGGATGAGCCGCGAGGAAGAGGCGGATGTGGTTCGGCATCTGCTCGAAGCCCCCGCCATGCTCAATGCCGCGCTCGGTTACGATGACGAGATCGCGGCCATGGCCCACCACATCGCCCCGGCGCGCGACGTGCTCTATCTGGGGCGCGGACCGGATTATCCGCTGGCCCTTGAAGGCGCGCTGAAACTCAAGGAAATCAGCTATATCCATGCAGAAGGCTATGCATCCGGCGAAATGAAACATGGGCCCATCGCGCTGATCGACGAAGATGTGCCCGTCATAGTTCTGGCGCCTTCCGGCCCGCTGTTCGAAAAGACCGTCAGCAACATGCAGGAAGTGAGGGCTCGAGGCGGCAAGATCGTGCTGATCTCCGATGCGAATGGCCTGGCCGAAGCGGGCGAAGGCTGCATGGCGACCATCGAAATGCCAAGTGTTCACCCGCTGATTGCGCCAATCGTCTACGCCGTTCCGGTCCAGCTACTGGCCTATCACGTCGCTTGCACCAAGGGAACGGACGTCGATCAGCCCCGTAATCTCGCAAAGAGCGTCACAGTCGAGTAGTTCTATATGCAGATTTTGTAACATCAAATTCTGCGTTTCTGTCAGAAATAATCGGCTGCTGACTTACAAAGACA
>CAZRVW010000065.1:0-12864 GCA_964603645.1 uncultured Novosphingobium sp.
ATGGTGATCGGCTCGCTTGTCGCCATAGCGATGTCGGCGGTGGGAATACCCATCATCGGACAGTTGCTCTTCGTCGCGCTGATGTGCCTTGGGTCGGCCTGGCTGGGACGCTTGCTCTGGCAGGCCGAGATGGCCGCCTTGCCAGCGGAATAGCGGTTCAGCCGATAAACACCGAAACAACGACGAGGGTGGCGATGAAGGCCGTCGCGAAATCCTGCGCGTCCTGCCGCGTGAAGCGCAGCCGGGACGGAGCGGGCCGCGTCACGTCTACCGCGACCGGAAGGCTGGCGCGGAACGGGTGGCGGGCAGCCTCGTTGGTGAGCACGAGCGAGCGACGTCTGCTTGTCATGCCCGCTGCGTTAACCGCTGGTTTACCGCGAAGGTATCGCCAATTCCTGCCATTCCCGCTGCGGGACAGTTCTCAGACAGGATGTTGTCGCGCAGGAAAGGTCAGCTGGGCTTCGTCTTCGCCAGTGTATTGATGTATTTCCATTCGGCCGGGGTTATCTCGGCGACCGAAAGGCGCGATTGCTTGATCAGCTCGATCTCGGCGAGCGCCGGATCAGCCTTGATTTCCTTGAGCGTAATCGCCCGTTTCAGCTTGCGCACCGGCTTGACCTTCACAGCGGCCCACTTGCCGGTGTCATCGGTCGGATCGGGAATGCCCGCCTTGCTGATCTTGACGATGCCGACGATCTCCTTGCCGATGTTCGAATGGTAGAAGAACGCCTCTTCACCCACCTTCATCGCCTGCAGGTTATTCCTCGCGCGATAGTTTCGCACGCCGTCCCAGGTGCCCTCGCCCTCGGCGACGAGATCGTCCCAGCTATAGGCATCGGGTTCGGATTTCATCAGCCAGTATCGCTTGCTCATCTCTCGCTCTTGCCTGATTGTGCAGTCGTGTCGACCCTTAGCCATGTTGCAGAGCCGCTGCCACCTTGACCAACGCCGCTATCCCCGTCTTGAGCCTGATCGACGATCCCGATCGCCTGACCGTCGACCTCGACGAGAGCTTCAGGGCATTCGGCTTCGCCATGGTGCGCGACCATGGCATCGATCAGGAATTGATCGAACGCGGCTGGCGCCTGGCTGCGGAATTTTTCGTCCTGCCTGAAGTTGAAAAACGTCGCTATTTCAATCCACACGGCGGCGGCGCGAGGGGCTACACGCCCTTTGGTACCGAGATCGCCAAGGGCGCAACAGTGCATGACCTCAAGGAATTCTGGCAGGTCGGGCGCGATCTCCCCGACGGGCATCCCTTCGAGAGTTCGATGCCGCCGAATGTATGGCCCGACTGTCCGACAGCATTCCGCGAGACCTTTCGCCGGCTGTTTGCCGAATTCGACCGGGTAGGCGCGCTGCTGCTGCGCCGCATTGCCGTGGCACTGGGGCTTGCCGAGGACTGGTTCGACCATGCCGCAGGTCAGGGCAATTCGGTGCTCAGGCTCGCCCATTATCCGCCGCTGGCGGGCGATCCCGGACAAGCGCTGCGCGCCGGGCCGCATGAGGACATCAACCTGATTACGCTGCTTTCGGGCGCCGAAGAGGCCGGGCTCGAGCTGCTTGGCAAGGACGGGCGCTGGCGTGCGGTAAACCCGCCGGATGGCGCAATGGTCGTCAACATCGGCGACATGCTCCAGCGGCTGACCAACCACGTGCTGCCTTCGACGACTCACCGCGTGCGCAATCCCCAAGGCGAGCGTGCAAGGCGCAGCCGCTACTCGATGCCGTTCTTTGTCCATCTGCGGAGCGATTTTGAAATTCGGACCCTGTCCGGCTGCTGCAATGCCGAAAATCCGGACCGTTATCCCGAGCCGATCACCGCCGATCAGTTTCTTCAGGAGCGCCTGCGCGAAATAGGCCTTGTCGGCGCATCCACTCGGGCCTGATGGGTTAACCTCAAGTATCCGGAAGCTGGGGGCTTTAACGCAAAATTCACGACGATCGGCGATATTCGGGGATCGCTAGCAACAGGTTTTCGATCGCCGATGACTGCAAAAGTGAAACCTGCGCAAAAACCGCGCGACACGCGGCGCCTTCGCACTGCCGACAGAGATCTTCTCGCGCTTGGCATTGCAGGGGCGGCGATTATCATGTTCGTGGGCACAGGCAGCGCTGTCGTGCCCAAGGTCATCGGTGCGATCGCCGGCTATGGCATGAAACCGGACACGGCATTGGTCAATGCGCTGCTGCTAAACATCGCGCTGATCATTTTTGGCTGGCGGCGCTATCGCGAACTCAGCGCGGAAGTGGCGGAACGTCGCCGTGCCGAACACCACGCACGAAAGCTTGCAGAGACCGATCCGCTGACCGGATCGCTCAACCGCCGCAGCTTTGGACTGGCGCTCGACGAGCTGATTGCCCAGGCCGACAAGGGCTCGCTCAGCACCGCGATCATGATGATCGACCTCGACAACTTCAAGCAAGTCAACGATCGCAGGGGCCACGGGATTGGCGATCTCATCCTTGTGGAATGCGCGGAACGGCTGACGCGAGCGCTCCCCGCCGACACACTGCTCTCGCGGATCGGCGGTGACGAATTCGCTTGCGCCCTGAATTTCAATCGCAACGGCCAGGAAACGATCGACCAGTTGGCCGCCGGTCTGATCGACGCAATCCGCGAGCCTGTCGAGGTGCAAGGCCAAAGCATCGAAGTTACGGCCTCTATCGGCATAACTCGCGCCGATGTGCTCAAGCCTGCAGCAGACGGCAAGATCGACGCCCAGCACATGCTCGATATGGCCGATGTCGCGATGTATCATGCCAAGCGCAACGGCCGGAACAGCTATTTCTGGTTCGAGGACTTCATGGCCGACGATATGCGCTTTCGCGAGCGGATCGAAGCCGGTCTCAGGCGCGGACTGGAGAGCGGCGAATTTGTGCCCTACTATGAGCGCCAGATCGACGTGACGACCGGCGAGCTTACCGGTTTCGAAATGCTGGCACGATGGAACTCGTCGGAGTTCGGTCTGCTACTGCCGCATATGTTCATTCCCATCGCCGAGGAAGTCGGCTTGATCTCCGACATTTCGGAGCAGCTGATCGCATCGGCTCTCGAAGAAGCGCGGCACTGGGCACCTCACCTGAGCCTTGCCGTCAATATCTCGCCGGTGCAATTGCGCGATCAGTGGTTCGCGCAGCGTCTGCTCAAGCTGCTGGTCGCGGCCAATTTCCCGGCCGGTCGCCTCGAGATCGAGATTACCGAAAGCTGCATGCACGAGGACATCGTCCAGGTCCGCTCGCTCATCGCCAGCCTGCGAAATCAGTGCGTCCGCGTCAGCCTCGACGATTTCGGCACCGGTTACAGCTCGCTCAGCCAGCTGAATGAACTCCCGTTCGACCGCATCAAGATCGACCGCAGCTTCATAAGCGGCATCGACCACAGCCGAGACAGCGCAGCGATTGTCGAGTCGATCGCCATGCTGGGCAAAGGCCTTGGCCTGCCGATCACTGCCGAAGGCATTGAGAATGAAGCCGTCCTCGAACACCTGCGCGCCTACGGCGAGCTGAGGGGTCAGGGCTATCTCTACGGCAAACCGCGCTCCGCCGACGAGACCCGCGCCTGGCTGGCCGAACTTGGCCTTCTCGCTCCGGCCAGCCCTTCCGTTGAAGCCGCGCCGACTTCAACCGACAGCGACACCGAAGAATCCCGTCCAATCGCCGCACAAGGCTGACACGACCGCACTGGACGGGTGAGGCGCCAGCACCTAGATCGCGCTGCATGCGGATCGCTTTCATCAAGATGCATGGTCTTGGCAACGATTTCGTCGTGCTCGACGGGCGCGAGGAGCCTCTGCCCGCGCTCGACAGCGCCATTGCGGCTGCCATTGCCGACCGCAAGACCGGCATAGGCTGCGACCAGCTGATCGTGCTGGAGCCCTCACAGGAAGCCGATTTTCGCATGCGCATATTCAACGCCGATGGCGGCGAGGTGGAGGCCTGCGGCAATGCCGCGCGCGCGGTCGGCCTGCTGCACGGCGAGCCGGCGAGGGTTGAGACTCAGGGCGGATTGATCGTAACCAGCCCGACTGATGCGGGTGTGTCTGTCGATATAGGCGTCCCACGATTTGAATGGGACGCGATACCCCTCGCCTATGCCATGGACACGCTGACGATGCCGGTTGGCTGGGAAGAGCTTGAAGCTCCCACCGCGGTCAATGTCGGCAATCCACATGCCATCTTCTTCGTGCCCGATTGCCAGGCAGTCGATCTGGCGCGGCTCGGACCGCTGATCGAGCATGACGCGCTGTTTCCGGAGCGCGTCAACGTCAACGTCGCGACTGTCGCGTCTCGCGATGCCATCAGGCTGCGCGTGTGGGAGCGCGGGGTTGGCGAAACCCGGGCCTGCGGAACCGGTGCCTGCGCAACGGCTGTGGGCGCGATGCGTCGCGGCCTTGTCGACCGGCGCGTGACCGTGACGCTCCCGGGCGGGCAACTGGCGATCGACTGGGGCGACAATGGCCGTATTATCATGACCGGCCCTGCGACCGAGAGCTATCGCGGCACCTTCGATGCCGCAGACTTCGGTATCGGGCAATGAGCGCACAGATCCACTCACTCGGTTGCCGCCTCAACATCTCCGAGGCGGAAGAAATGCGCGCGATGCTTTCTGCCGCTGACAATCTGGTCGTCGTCAACTCGTGCGCGGTCACATCCGAAGCGGTGCGCCAGACCCGGCAGACCATCCGCCGCGCGCGCCGCGCCAATCCCGATGCGCGGCTGCTGGTGACAGGGTGCGCCGCCGAAGTGGAGCGCGAGATGATTGCCGCCATGCCGGAAGTCGATGGCCTCGTCGCCAATGACGCCAAACTCGATCCGCGCAGCTGGAACGTGCCGGTCGCCTTCGAGCGCCCGGTCCCGCGCTATTCACGCGCCTTCGTGCAGGTCCAGAACGGCTGCGACCATGCCTGCGCCTTCTGCGTCATCCCGCAAGGCCGGGGTGCGAGCCGCTCGCTCCCCGTTGCCGATGTGCTGCGTGAAGTGGAACGCCAGCTGTCGCTTGGCCTCAGGGAAGTGGTGCTGACCGGCGTCGATCTGACGAGCTGGGGCGGAGACCTGCCAGATACGCCAAAGCTTGGTGCGCTGTGCGAGGCGATCCTCGCCGAGTTTCCGGGCCTGCCCCGGCTGCGCTTGTCTTCGATCGACGGAGCCGAAATCGACGATGCCCTGTTTGCCCTGCTCGCCCACGAACCGCGCATGATGCCGCATGTCCACCTGTCGCTGCAGTCCGGCGACGATCTGATCCTGAAGCGCATGAAACGCCGCCATTCGCGAAGCGATGCCGTGCGGCTGGTAGAGCGCCTCCGCAGGCACCGTCCCGATCTTGGGTTGGGCGCAGACCTGATAGCCGGTTTCCCGACCGAGGACCGGGCAATGCACGCCAACAATGTCTCGATAATTGTCGAACTCGGCATCGTTCACGGTCACGTCTTTCCTTACTCCGCGCGTCCCGGCACGCCAGCTGGGCGCATGCCGAGGGTCGATCCGGCACTGGTGAAAGAGCGCGCTGCCGAACTGCGCGAAGCTGTGGCGCAGGAACGGTCGCGCTGGCTCAAGGGACACCTAGGCACACCTCTGGCTGTCCTCGCCGAGACGGACGGCACTGGCCACGCGGAGAACTTTGCTCCGGTACGGTTGCCGGACGGCACGCACGCGGGTGAGATCGTGACCGTAACGCCGCGCCAGATCGTAGACGGAGCGCTGGTATGAGCGGCGAGACGACCGATGCAACCTGGACAGATCGCCTGTTCGGCGGCTTCCGCAAGACATCCGAGCGGCTAAGCGACAATCTCGCCGGAATCGTCGCGACGACACGGCTTACCGACCATCAGCTCGACGATATCGAAGACGCGCTCATCATGTCGGACCTTGGCCCGCGTGCGGCGGCGCGTATTAGTGAGCGGCTGGCCGAGGAGCGATTCGAGCGCGATGCCGACCACCGCGCCATCATGGAAGTGGTCGCGCGCGAAATCGCGGAAATCCTGCGGCCGGTTGCGAAGCCGCTCGACGTCGTCGCGTTCCCCCGCCCGCAGGTGGTACTCGTGATTGGCGTTAACGGCTCGGGCAAGACCACGACCATCGCCAAACTCGCGCACTTGTTCCAGGAGCAGGATTATTCGGTGATGCTGGTCGCAGGCGACACGTTTCGCGCCGCGGCCATCGGCCAACTGGCGGTCTGGGCCGAGCGGATCGGCGTGCCGATCGTTAAAGGGCCGGAAGGCGGCGATCCGGCGAGCATCGTCTTCGACGGGCTCAAGGCCGCGACCGACAAGGGCATCGACGCGCTGATCGTCGATACCGCAGGACGGCTCCAGAACAAGCGCGAGCTGATGGACGAGTTGGCTAAGATCCGCCGCGTGCTCGGCCGCCTTAATCCCGAAGCCCCGCATGACGTTGTGCTGGTGCTCGACGCCACCAACGGGCAGAACGCGCTGTCCCAGATCGAAACCTTTCGCGAGGTTGCGGGCGTGTCCGGCCTCATCATGACCAAGCTCGACGGCACCGCGCGTGGCGGTGTGCTGGTCGCTGCGGCCGAGCAATACGGCCTGCCGATCCACGCCATCGGCGTGGGTGAAAAGATCGACGACCTGCGCCCGTTCGATCCCGACCTTGTGGCACGCGTCATTGCAGGAGTGGCCTGATGGCCGAAGAAGCCAAGCCGAAATCCACCTGGATCAACCTCGCCGTCGATTACGGCCCGATCCTCGTGTTCTTTGCGGTCTATCGATACTATTCGCCAGCTGACGAAACCGACGTGATCGGCTCGGTCATGGCCGTGGTGCGTTCGACCGCAGCCTTTGTCGCCGCAGCGGTGATCGCTCTGATCGTTTCAAAATGGAAGCTCGGCCATATTTCGCCGATGCTGTGGCTATCAACCGCGCTGATCGTGTTTTTCGGATCGCTGACCGTGATTTTTCAGGATTCGTTCTGGATCCAGATCAAGCCGACGTTGATCTACCTGGTATTCGGCATATCGCTGCTGATCGGCTGGCTGCGCGGCGTCTCGTTGATCAAGGTGCTGCTCGGCGCGGCTTTCGAGGGTCTGACCGAGCGCGGCTGGATGCTTCTTTCCCGAAACTGGGCTTACTTTTTTCTCGCCCTTGCCGGCATCAACGAAGTGCTCAGGGCCATGTTCAACGAGGCAAACGGGCAGTTCGGCACCTGGATTGCCGCCAAGCTTTGGGTGTTCCTGCCGCTGACATTCCTGTTCACCTTCGCGCAGATCCCCATGCTCATGAAGAACGGCATGGGTGAAGACGATGCGGACGATACGCTGGGCGCGGTCCCACCAGAGTGACCTCTCGCGAAATGCGGAAAAAACGCTGATCGCATGTGACAATCCCAAGATTTGCCGTCATTATCGCATCTCCCTTTGCCGCTTGCGTGGTGGAGGCCTTGCGGCTTATGTCCGCAGTGCGAACTTTAGGAGGGGGAGCCAATGGCGAAATTCTTTGGAAATCTGCATCTTGTGTTGGTCGTCGGCCTGATTGCCGCGATCGTAGTGATGTTCGGCTATGCCGAATCCATCCCGGTCACGGTCAATGCCGTGTTCCGCTGGCTGCACGTGTTTTTCGGCATCCTGTGGATCGGCCTGCTCTATTACCTGAACTTCGTCCAGGTGCCGACGATGCCCTCAATCCCCGCCGAACAGACGGGCGCGATCAACAGCCATATCGCGCCAAACGTCCTGTTTTTCTTCCGCTGGGCGGCTTTGCTTACGGTCATCACCGGTCTGGTCGTCGCCTATGTCAGCGGATACGTCCATCAGGCCCTGGCCTTCCAGGGACAGGGAGCGGTCAACCTGATCGGCCTTGGCATGTGGCTGGCGCTGATCATGGCCTTCAACGTGTGGTTCATCATCTGGCCCGCACAGAAGAAGATCCTGGGCATCACGCCTGGCGCCAGCGACGAGGAAAAGGGCAAGCTGCGGCCCCGCGCATTGGCTGCGAGCCGCCTCAATACGCTCCTCTCGCTGCCGATGCTTTACTGCATGGTCAGCGCGAACCTGGGCTGATTCGTTCAGCAGCCGATGCGAAAGGGGCTGCCTTTGGGCGGCCCCTTTTTCGTTTGCCGCCCTTACATTGGCACCCTCAGATTTCCAGCTGGCTGCCCAGTTCGACCACGCGATTGGTGGGCAGTCGGAAGAATTCCATCGCGCTCGCCGCATTGCGCATCATCCAGCTGAACAGCTTTTGCCGCCAGATCGCCATGCCCGGCCTGCCTGACGCGAGCAGCGTCTGGCGCGACAGGAAGAAGCTGGTCTTCATGATCTCGAACGGCCCGTCACTTAGGTCTGTTTCGGCAAGCGCGCCCGGGATGTCGGTCTCCTCCATGAAGCCGTAGCGAAGCGTCATGCGGTAAAAGCCTTCGCCCAGGCTCGCCACCTCGATTCGCTCGCCGGGCTCGACATAGGGCACTTCCTCTATCTCGACCGTCAGGACGACGACACGCTCATGAAGCACCTTGTTGTGTTTGATATTGTGCAGCAGCGCGGAAGGGACGCCGACATTGCTCGATGCCATGTAGATTGCCGTTCCAGGCACGCGCGCGGCGCTGCCATGAGCGCTCTTGGCGAACACGTCTAGCGGCAGGGCTGACTCCGTCATGCGTTCGCGCATGATCTTGCGCCCTGTCGCCCAGGTGGTGAGCAGGGTGAAGGCGATCGCGCCAACCAGTAAGGGGAACCAGCCGCCATAGGTCACCTTGGTGAGATTCGCTGCGAAATAGGCCCCGTCGACAATCAGGAACAGCAGCACGATGGGCGTTGCGATCCACCACTTCCACTTCCACACGCCGATAAGCAGCACTGCCATCAGCAACGTGTCGATCGTGACCGCGCCCGTAACCGCGATGCCATAGGCCGAAGCAAGGTTCGAGGAATTCTGGAAGAACAGCACAAGGATCACGACAGCGACCATTAGCGCCCAGTTGATCGAGGGAATGTAGATCTGGCCAGCCTCGCGCTCACTGGTATGGCGGATCGACAGGCGCGGCACGAACCCGAGCTGGATCGCTTGATGCGTGATCGAGAATGCGCCGGAAATCACCGCCTGGCTGGCGATGAACGTCGCGAATGTCGCAAGGATGACGAGCGGCAGCCGCCATGCTTCCTGAGCGAGCATGAAGAACGGGTTCTTGATCGCTTCGGCCGCGGCGGCGTGGTCCAGCCCCAATACCATCGCGCCCTGACCGAAATAGTTGAGCAGCAGGCACGGCATGACAAAGCCGAACCATGAAAGCCGCATCGGCCCGCGCCCGAAATGGCCCATGTCCGAATAGAGCGCTTCGGAACCCGTCACGGCCAGCACGACCGAACCGAGTGCGAGGAAAGCCAACATCTTGTCGGTGATGAAGAACTGGACTGCGTACCACGGATTGAGCGCTGCAAGGATTTCCGGAGTCTGCACGATCTGCCCAAGGCCAAGCAGCGCAATCACCGTGAAATAGACGATCATCACCGGCGCAAACAGCGCACCCACCTTGGCCGTGCCGCGCTTCTGTATGATAAAAAGGAAAACCAGCAGCACGATCGCGATCGGAATAACCAGCCGGTCGAGCCGGTGATCGACAACCGTGAGCCCTTCGACCGCTGAAAGCACCGAAATCGCGGGCGTAATCATCGAATCGCCGTAGAAAAGCGACGTCGCGAAAACGCCCAAAAGTACGGCGATCCAACCGTGCTTCGACTTGCTGATCTGGCGGGAAATCAATGCGACCAGAGCCAGGCTCCCGCCCTGCCCCTTGTTGTCGGCGCGCATCAGAATACTGACATACTGGATCGAGACGATGAGGGTCATCGACCAGAATATCAGGCTGACCACACCAAGGATATGCAGCTTATCGAGAGCCAGCGGGTGCGGCCCGGCGAAGGTTTCGCGAAAGGCATAAAGCGGACTGGTGCCGATATCGCCGAAGACAATGCCAATCGCGCCGAAAGCCAGTTTGGCGATCTTGTCGTTATGGCTGTGATGACCGCCATGGACACGCCCGGCCGCATCGTCCGCCGCAACTGAATCACTCATGGGGTGCGCCCCGTCACTGTCCAGCCTCATGCGCCGACAAAGGCGAGCCGCTTAGCAGTATGGAATGGCGGCGGCAACGGCAGTTATCGGCCTGTCGCCTGAGCAGTCTGCGCGGCTATCAGAAGATCGAGCCGAGCCAGCCGCTCGGCCAGCATTTCCCGCCATTGCGCGTCGGCAGGGGTGCGGTCGAGAAGATCGACCCAGAGCGTGCGCGCCTCTGCGAACCGGCCCGACTGCGCGAGGGCAAGGCCGAGGAAATAGGGCGGTCCGGGACTGTCGGGCGCAGTCCGCTCCGCGCGATCATAGGCATGCAGGGCAGCCGGAGTCAGCAGCCCATCTGCGTGGGCGACCAAGGCATTGCCCAGTGCCAGCCAGGCCAGGGCATTCTTCGGATCGTCGTCGAGCGCCCCGAGCAGTACCTCGGCGGCGCCGGCATGCTGGCCATTGCGCGAAAGGGCATCGGCAATAACGATCCACTGGTTGGTCGGCGCGATATCGCTTTCGTCCAGCATGTCACGCGCGGCGATCATGGCTTGCGGATCGGTCGCAAATTGTTGCTGCGCAGCCCTCGGCGCTCCCGGCTGGTCGGGCGAGGCCTGCGTGGCATAGCCTGCAAGCCCGAGCAGCAACGTCGCTGACAGCGCGGCCCGGCCACTCCGCGGCACTTTCATCCAACCGACGAGCAGCGCGATGGCTGCCAGTGCAAGCAGGCAAACGGCCAGCCAGGTCATTTGCCGTCTCCGCGGCGCAAACGTCGCCGCAACAACAACCCAACCACCACGAGCAGCACCAGCGGCATTGCAAACAGGGGCCAGGTCAGGCCGGTAAGCCGCGGCGCATAGCTGACATAATCGCCATAGCGCTCGACCAGCCATGCCCGGATTTCCTCGGGCTCTTCGCCCGCTAATATCCGCTGGCGCACCTGACTGCGCATGTCTCCAGCCATCGGCGCGTCGGAATCGGCGATCGACTGGCTCTGGCACTTCAGGCAACGCAGCGTTTCCATCAGCGCCTGCGCGCGCGCTTCCTGCTCGGGATCGTCGAGTTGGCGATAGGCGTAGGGTGCCCGCGGCAAGGAATCCTGCGCCAGGGCCGGCACGGCGACGAGCAACGCCAACAGGGCCACCAGCACCCTCATTGCCGCGCCTCCCGCATCTTCTCGCGGATCAAGGGCAGGTCCTCTGCCCGGATCACGCCGATATGCTGATAACGAATCACGCCCGTGCCATCGATCACGAAGCTCTCGGGCACGCCGGACGAGCCGATCGCGAGCTGCACCGCACTGACATCGTCCTTGCCGATCCGCGCGAAGGGATTGCCATGCTTCACCAGAAATGCAGCAACGTGCTCGCGCCGGTCACGAATGGCCACGCCGACCACCTCGTGCCCCTCGTCGCTCAATGCCTGCAATTGCGGCGCTTCGATCGCGCAGGGCACGCACCAACTGGCGAAGATATTGAGCAATCGCGGTTTCTCGTCCGCAAAATCGTACGTCGATAGTCCCGGACGATCCCCGGCAGCGGGCGGCAGGGTAAAGGCGGGCAGCGGCTTGCCGATCATCGTGCTTTCCACTTCGGTCGATCCGGGGCGGGACAGACCGTGGATAACGAGAACGAGGAAGCCCAAGAAAACAATCAGCGGCACCCATAGGGCCCAGGGCGAGATTCTCGTCGATGGACGTGAGGGAGGCGCGCTCATCGGCCCATATCCTCGCGTCGCATGGCGATGCGCCGTCTGGCGAAGGCACGGCGAACGTCGAACGCTACACGACCCATGAGCGAAAGCAGCCCGCCGAGCGCAATGAGCACGCCGCCCAACCAGATCAGCGTCACAAAAGGCTTCCACCACAGCCGCAATTGCCACCGGTCGCCGTCCGCCGCTTCGCCAACGACGGCATAGAGCTGACCGAACCGGCGCGTTACCAGCGCGGCTTCGCTCGTTTGCTGTGGCGGGGACCAAAAGCTGCGCGCTTGCGGCTGCACGGCAACAGGCGGCGATCCGGCGTAGGCAGCCGTCAGGTTCGCTTCAAGCGCGGTCCAGTTTGGCCCGGCCACCGGCTCGATGCCGCGGAACTGGACTTGCCACGGCCCAACCGTGACTTGCTCACCAGCACGCGCCGCAACCAGCTTTTCGACCGAGAAAGCGCTTTCGCTGGCCATTCCCGCAACGGCGACAGCCAGGCCGAAATGCGCCATGACCATGCCCCAGACAGCAAGCGGCGTTCGCCTCAAGTTGCGGCCACGCAGAGGAAGCCAGCTCGCCACGGCGAGTCCCGCCGCCAGCATCAGTCCAATCCATGGCAGCCACCCGATCCAGGCTGTCGCGGCCAGCAGGATCGCACCAGTCATGAAAAGCGCAGTCCATACGATCCCCAGCGGCTTGCCGACACGCTCCAGCCTGTCCTGTCGCCAGCGCAGCAGTGGACCAACCATCAGGACGAGCACCATCGGCACGAAGAACGCCGCGCCGACCGGGTTGAAGTAGGGCGGACCAACCGAAACGCGCGTATCGAAGGCCTCGGTCACCAGCGGGTAGAGCGTGCCGAACAGGACCACCGCGAGGATCGCCGACAGCATCACGTTGTTGACCACGAGAGCGCCCTCGCGGCTGACCAGCGAAAAGCGCTTGCCCTCCGCTATGCTCGCCGCGTTGAGGCCGAACAGCACCAGCGCGCCGCCGATATAGATTGCCAGCAGCACGAGGATGAAGGCGCCGCGCTCAGGATCGACCGCGAAGGCATGGACGCTGGTGAGGATGCCCGAACGGACCAGGAAGGTGCCGATCATCGACATCGAGAAGGCGACGACGCCGAGCATCACTGTCCAGGTGCGCAAGGCGTCGC
>CAZRVW010000066.1:0-12835 GCA_964603645.1 uncultured Novosphingobium sp.
TGAAGGCGCGCTGATTGGGCACGCAGTGGCCGGCACGAAAGAGCAGGGCGCGGGTGTCACCTTCCGTCGCTCCAATGCCGGCAAGCGCGACCGCACGTTCGAATTGGTCGCGGAAGCATTCCACAATGAGTACGACGCCTACAGCGCCTATACCGGACGGCTGGCGGTGCAGATCCGGCGGGTTTCGACGCCGATCTGGCAGAAGAAATACACCTATGCATTCGGCGTGGAACTGCTCGGAACGGCGGAGCGTGCCTGGAACTATGACCTCGGTCGAAAGGACCGCGAGACCTATTATGTCGGCGGGTTGAACGGCCAGTTCGGCCTCGATTATTCCGATGACCTGCTCGACCCGACCAAGGGATTCCGCGTCACCGCGCTGGTCCAGCCCGAAGGAGCGCTCGATGGCGGCTTCAACCCCTATGTGCGTGCCCGGCTCGATATGTCGGGCTACTATCCGGTCGGTGACAGCCTCGTCGTTGCGGGCTGGGTCAGGCTTGGTACGATCCAGGGTGCAAGTCGCGCGAACATCCCCCCATCGCGGCGCTTCTATTCCGGCGGCGGCGGATCGGTTCGCGGCTTTGCCTACCAGAAGCTCGGGCCGCTCGATCCGCAGGGCGATCCGGATGGCGGGCGCAGCCTCAACGAAGCATCTGCGGAAGTGCGATACCGGTTTGGCGACTTCGGCGTCGTCGGTTTCGTCGATGCCGGGCAATCCTATGAAGCCACTACGCCGCAATTTTCCGATCTCCGCTTTGGGGCCGGGATCGGCGCGCGGTACTACACCAATTTCGGGCCGCTTCGCGTCGACATAGCGACGCCGCTCGACCGGCGTCCGGGCGAGGGGCGGTTCAACCTCTATGTATCCATCGGACAGGCGTTCTGATGGCCGAACCCGAACCCGACGCGCCCGAAACGGAGCCACAAGAGGTGGCAGAGGTTGCGCGGAGATCGCCAGGCCAGCGAGCGATTCGTATCAGCGCAATTGCTTTGCTGGGCTTGCTGGTGCTTGTCGCCGTTGTCCTGGGTTTGCTCGACACGGGGCCGGGCAAGCGCATTGTAGCCGATCAGATTGCCGCGCTCGAATTCGAGAACGGCATGCAGATCGAAGTCGGGCGAATCGAGGGTTCGCTTTACGGCGAGATGATCCTGCGAGATCTGTCGCTTAAGGATCCCAAGGGCGAGTTTCTCTATTCCCCCAAGGTGATCGTGGACTGGTTGCCGTTCGCCTACCTTAGCAACCATATCGATATCCGCAGCGCGACAGCGGAACGAATGCTCCTGCGCCGCGTGCCTGAATTCAAGGACGTTCCCGATACCGGCGAGCCACTCCTGCCCGATCTCGATATCGATGTGGGCAAGCTGAAGGTCGCGCGGTTCATTGCCGAAAAGCCCGTGACCGGGACCGCGCGGGTCGGCTCGATTTCCGGCAGGGCGCACATTGCCGACGGTCGCGCGCAGGTGTGGCTCGACGGGCGCACGCTCGCAGCAGGTGAAACTCGCGGCGGTGATCTCATCAAGGTCGCGCTCGATGCCGTGCCGGAGAAGGGGAGGCTCGACCTGTCCGTCGACCTGAAGGCGCCGCAAGACGGCGTGATCGCTGCGCTGGCGGGTCTTGATGAGCCCTTGACCGCCAGTGTGAAGGGCAAGGGCGACTGGAAAAAGTGGGACGGGGCCTTGAACGCGGCCTACGGCGGCAGGCCGACGGCGCGGCTGGCGCTGGCATCGCGTGACGGCACTGTGAGCGCCAAAGGTCCGCTCAAGTTCGCCGGTATGCTGACGGGGCCGACTGCCAATCTTCTGGCACCGGTAGCTCAGCTCGATTTGTCGGCAGTGATGGGCGAGCGCAGCGCCGTGGTCTCTGGCAGCATGACGAGCGATGCCATACGTCTCAATGCCAATGGCGATATCGATCTTTCCGACAATGCCTTCGACGGGTTGAAGCTTGCGTTCGTGCTGCTGCGGCCATCGGCCCTGGCGGAAAATCTTTCGGGCAGCGGCATGCGCGCAATGCTGACTCTCGACGGGGAGATCGCCGCGCCCCGCGTGGCCTATTCGGTGAATGCAGCCCGGATCGTGATGAACGACATGGGCCTCGAGCAATTCGCTGCGAAGGGCAGGGCGCGGGTCGATCCCGACCGCATCCTGATTCCTGTCAGCGCCAGTGCCAGTCGCATAACCGGTCTCGATACGGTCGCGGGTGGTTCGCTCGCCAATGTCAGACTCAATGGCGACGTGGCCATTCAGGGCGCGCGGGTCCTGTCCGACAACATGCGAATTCGCTCCGACCGGATCGATGCCAAGACCACGCTGCTCGCCAATCTCGATACCGGGTTCTACGCCGGGGTCATCGACGGTCGGATCGACAATTACCGTCTCGAGAGCGTCGGCATTTTCGATATCGACACCGACGTCGATCTGGAATCAGACCGGCGCGGGTTCGCGCTCTCGGGCAAGGTCAGGGCGCGTTCGACGAGATTGCTCAATTCCAGCTTGCGCGACTATCTGGGCGGCAATTTTGTTGCCTCCACGGACGTTCGCTATGGGGGCGACGGTGTGGCGCGTTTCTCAAACCTGAGGCTCGAAGCGCCGGATCTACGGGTTACGGGCGGCAGTGGCAGCTATGGCCAGGATGGCAGGATCGCGCTCAAGGCAGATGGCGTATCGGACCGCTACGGGCGCATCGGCGTGCGCGTTGCCGGGACAATCACCAATCCCGACGCGCGGATCACTGCGGATCGTCCCGATCTCGGCATCGGCCTTGCCAACCTCGAAGCGCGGATCACCGGCGCACGCAATGGCTATCGCCTCGATCTCGATGGCGACACCGACTACGGGCCGCTCATAGCCGACGTCACGCTGGGCACGCGCGGCGCGACCCGCCTCGATATCAAGCAGGCCAACCTGTCGGGAGTCGATTTCACCGGATCGCTGGTCCAGACCCGGTCCGGTCCGTTCGCGGGAACCCTGCGCGCCAATGGCAATGGCCTAGGCGGTGTGGTCACGCTGGCTGCGGCAGGTCGCTATCAGCAGGCCGACTTCAACCTGCGCTCGAACGGCAGCACCTTTGACGGACCCGCGCGCCTCAACATCGGATCGGCCATTATCGATGGGCGCGCGATACTTTACGACCAGCTCGAAGTGGTCGCAAAAGTGCAATTGGCCGAGACCCGCTACGGCTCTTTCTTTATCAATGCCCTGCGCGCCGACATTG
Source organism: uncultured Novosphingobium sp. (assembly GCA_964603645.1). GTDB lineage: Bacteria > Pseudomonadota > Alphaproteobacteria > Sphingomonadales > Sphingomonadaceae > Novosphingobium. Next base: position 3,215 of record CAZRVW010000066.1, read on the forward strand.
ACTATCGCGGCGGGAAAGGGCGGGCCAAGGCCTTGCTCGAGGCTCGCAGCGACGTGCCATTCCGTGTCGCGCTCAATGCGCAAATGGATCCGCAACTGTGGCGCGTGGCTCTTGAAGGCAAGGCGCGCGGTGTTGCGATCAAGACCAAATCTCCCGCCCGCATCGTTCCGGGCAGGGGCACGTATGAGTTGCTGCCAACGACGATCATCGCGGGCGGCGGCACGATCCGTCTGGCCGGCAATTATGGTCGGGGCCTCAAGTTGCAAAGCCGTATGGAAGGCGTCGATATTGCCCTCGTCAATGCCTTCATGCCCGGTTCGGGGCTGGGCGGAAGAGCGACGGGCAGCATCGATTTCACGCAAGCGAGCCCGTCCGCGTTTCCGCGCGCCGACGCCCGTCTCCGGCTCAACAACTTTACGCGCACCAGCGCTGCCGTGGTCAGCCAGCCGGTCGATGTGAATATTGTCGGCAAACTGCTGGCCGATGGCGGCGAGGCGCGCGCGGTTTTCCGCCGCCGGGGCAGCGTGATCGGGCGTATGGTGGCGAGTCTCAGGCCACTCGGGCCGGGAGCGGGTCCCTGGTTGACCCGGCTGATGGAAGCGCCGCTGGGGGGTGGCATTCGCTACAACGGTCCTGCCGAAGCGCTGTTTTCGCTGGCGGGCCAGCCCGGGCAGTCTCTGGCCGGGTCGCTTGGTGTGGCTGCCGACTTCGGATGCCGCCTCGCCGATCCGTGCCTGAAGGGCGTCGTGCGCGGCAAAGGGCTGACCTACGAGAACCAGCAATATGGGACGCGCCTTACGAAGATGAACCTTGCCGGACGTTTTGACGGCAATCGCCTGCAAGTCGAAAATCTCAAGGCCGCAGCCGGGAACGGCACGCTGGAGGCATCTGGATATCTCGGGCTTGCAGCTGATTCCGGCTATCCGATGGATGTTGCGATTTCGCTGGATCGCGCGCGACTCGCCCAATCCGACGACCTTTCGGCGAGTGCGACCGGGCAATTGCGCCTGACCAAGAGCGCAGGACAGACCGCGCTGCTTTCAGGACAGGTGCGGCTGCCCGAGACCCGATACAAGATTGTGCGGGAAGGTGCGGCGGCGGTGCCGCGTCTGACTGGCGTATCGTTCAAACCGCGCCGTTTCCGCGTTCGGATAACGGGAGATGAGCCAGCCGATCCCATAGCAAGCATATTCGATTCTTTGCGCCTCGACATTGACGCTACCGCTCCCGAAAAGCTCTATGTTTCAGGGATGGGGCTCGAGTCGGAGTGGAGCGCGCGCTTCACTGTCGGCGGTACCAGCACTGCACCCAGCATGACCGGCAATGTCCGCCTCATCCGCGGAACGCTCGGCTTCGCCGGACGGTCGTTTGAACTCGAACAAGGCGTCATCGATTTTACCGGAGGCCGCGAGATCGACCCGCGCATCAGGATCGTCGCCAGCGAGGATGTCGAGGACGTGCGGGTGCGGGTTAATGTCAGTGGACGCGCGACCAACCCGGAGATCGCTTTCAGCTCGGTGCCCGGTCTGCCGCAGGACGAGATCATTTCGCGCATCCTGTTTGGTAGTTCGATCGCCAATCTTACGGCAGTACAGGCGGTGCAGCTGGCCAGCTCACTCAATTCGCTGCGCGGCTCGGGCGGAGGCCTCAATCCGCTTGGAAAGCTGCGCTCGGTTGCGGGCGTGGACCGGCTGCGCATTCTCGGCGAAGATGAGGAGACGGGGCGCAGTACTGCGCTTGCGGCCGGTCAGTACATTACCGACGATGTCTATGTCGAATTGATCACCGATGCGCGCGGCTTCACCGCGACGCAGCTGGAGGTTGCGATAACGCCTTGGCTTTCAGTGCTGAGCGAAGCGTCCGGTTCGGGCCTGAGCAGCGTCAACGTCCGGTTCAGGAAGAACTATTGAGGCTTTGCGCGTCCTTGATTGTGGTCCTTCTGGTTGCCGAGTGCAGCCGCGAACCGGATTTCTCCGAGCGCTACGATGCTGCGTCGGAGAAGATCGGCGCCACGGCTAATGAGATAGACGCGGAAATCGAAAGCCGGGCACTGGCGGCAGACGAAGGCGCAGCTTCCACAGAACCGGAGGCGACTTCGGGGCGCGATGGTGGATCGCCGGCTCACGATGGTCCATAAGTAGGTCGATGGACTATGATCTTGAAAGTCTTGGCCTGCTCGACGATGACGAGATCGATCTTGACCGCGCCGCGCTTGCGCTGAGCGCGCTCGACCACGAAGGTGCTGATCCCGCACCCTATCTCGATCTGCTCGATGAAATTGCCGGACGGTTGCGGACGGTTGCGGCCAATGCCGAAACGCTAGAAGAGCAGGGTGCCGCGCTGCGCCAAGTGCTGGCCGGCGATTACGGCTTCATCGGCGATGCATCGGGATACGACGCCCCCGTCAATGCGGACATGATACGTGTGCTGGATCGCAGACAAGGGCTCCCGGTCAGCCTGTCGATTCTCTACGTGGCTGCGGCGCGGCGCATGGGCTGGCAAGCCTGGGCGCTCAACACGCCGGGCCATGTGCTGGTGCGGCTGGGCAGCGAGCGCTTCATGCTGCTCGATCCGTTTCATGGCGGCAGGCCGGTAAATCGCCACGAGCTGGAAGCGATGGTGATCGGCTTCGTTGGCAAGGGCGCCGAGGTAAAACCTGAGTATCTCGCGCCGATTCCCAACCGCGCGGTGCTGGTGCGGCTCCTCACCAATCAGTTCAGTCGCGCCCTGCAAGGCGGCGATACGGCAAGAGCGCTGACGATCCAGGAGCGGATGACAAAGATTGCGCCGGAATACCCCGATGTCTGGCTGACCCTCGCGAAACTCCAGGCGCAGCTGGATGACAGCGACGGCGCGCGTGCGAGCCTGCATGCCATGCTCGAGGTTACGCGCGACGAGGATTATCGTAGCGCTGCCGGGGCATTGCTGGAGCGGATAGGGGCGGGTTAGCGGCTATTCGCAGCCGAGAAGGTCCGCCAGCTCGGTAAAGCTTCCCGCCGACCATTCCCAGTCCTGCTTGGCATGGGCGTCCGGCGCGGAACCGCCGCCGTGCTCGTCGGGGCGGTGGATATAGGCGGTCGTCAGCCCGCATGCGCGCGCGGCGGCAAGGTCTGAATGGTGCGCGGCAACCAGGCACAGTTCGGCGGGGGCGAGCGCCAGCGCTTCAGCGGCGGCCAGATAGACCTGCGGATGCGTCTTGTAATAGCGCGCGAACTCCGCGCCGAGGATCGTATCCCAAGGCAGGCCACCATGCCGCGACATCGCCACCATCATCGCGACATTGCCGTTGGACAGAGAGATCAGCGGAAACTTGCGCTTGAGCCGATTCATGCCCGGGACCGTGTCAGGCCATGGATCGAGCCGGTGCCATGCGAGAGTCCATTCGGCCAGCGTCTCCTCGCCAACTTCGGCGGGATCGATCCCGTGCTCGCGCAGCAGGTCCTCGAGATTTTCCCGGTGCAGCACATCGAGCACCACAAATTCGCGCTCGCCGGCATTCACCGGCCTCATCGAAGGGCCGTAGCGGGCGCGCCAGCCATCGGCGAATTCTCCGGCGTCGATATCCTGCCTGCCCAGCGCATCGAGATAGGGCCGCGATTCGCGCGCGACGGACGTACGCCAGTCGACCACCGTGCCGAACACGTCGAAGCCGAGCGCCTTGGGCAGGGGCTTGCTCATCGTCTCAGCCTTCTTCCGGAGACCAGCCCATTGCGCCGAAGGCCATCTGCTTGGCGCGGTCCATGTCGTAGCGCATCCGCGTGACGATGTTCTGGGCGTAGAGCCCGCCGCCAGACAGCAGCAGCCCGGCATAGCGCGAGCCGCCCTGCGCAGAGGTCGTCAGGTCGTGGACGGCGTGAAACAGCCGGGTGCGATAGGCGCCGTCGATGGATTGCTTGGTGCCCATGTATTTGCGCACCAGATGGCCGATGTCCTCGTTTTCCAGGTCGCGCATCGAGGGCGCAGTGATCGCCGAGCCGCCGGCGATGTCGAGCAGGTGGCGCACCATCAGCATGTAGTTGGCCGCGCCGTGATACTTGCCGGCATTGGTGTAGACCTCGCTGGGCGCGAGGACGCCGCTTTCCAGCTTGGCGGCATGCGCCATCGAGGCCTCGAGCGTGGCGCGCAGCAAGGTCGCGTGGATAATCATTTCGGAAATCTTGGACTTGATGTGATCGACGCGTTCGAGGCCATTGGCTTCGGCGATAAGCTGGGCGAGGCCGACCATCACGTCGAACCCGTCGCACATCGAGATCATCGAGCTGGTGCGCACCCACAGGCCGAGCGAATGCGCGAAGATAGCCGCCTGCTTCGTCTCGCCATCGAGGAAGATGCGCTCCTGCGGCACGAAAACATCGTCGAAGATAACGAAGCCCTGCGGTACCGCCCGCTGGTTGGCGAAGGGGAAGTCGCGCGGGTCGGAGTCTTCAGGCGGAGCGCCGTTCAGAACGTTGACAATCGACACGCCCGGCGCGTTGACCGGTACCGCGCAGCCGATGGCATAGTCTTCCTCGCCCGGCTTCATTGCCTTGGTCGGGATGACCATGAGCTCGTGGCTCGATGCGGCGAGCGAGATATGCAGCTTCGCGCCCCTGATCACGACACCGTCCGGTCGCCGCTCCACAACGCGCGTGTATGCGTCCTCGTCATCCTGCTGGGAAGGCGGCTTGGAACGGTCGCCCTTGGCATCGGTAATGCACTCGGCGACGCGCCAGTCGTTCTCGCGGACCATCTTGACATAGGCGGCAACTGCCTCGGCGGCCTGCGGGCGCACATCTGCAATCCGGTCGGCCGCGGTGAGCAGCGTCATCAGCGAGGAATAGGTCGTGTGCGTTGCGCTATCGACGTGCAGTTCCGCGTGATGCCGCATGCCTTCAACGGTGGTGGGAGGGGTAAAGAATGCTTCACGGGCCGCCGGATCCGCCTCGAAGCGGTCATAGACGTCGGCGGTGCGTTCGATGTTCGGCGCGAAATCGGGGTGCGACATCAGATCGTCCACCTTCTCGCCGCGCGCATAGACACTGCGCCCGTCCTGCAACGAGGCTACGTAGGCCTTACCATCCATAATTCAGACTTCCCCTGTTTCGAAGTATCGCGGTTGTGGCCTCAGGGCCGCCCGCCGTCCACCCTGATGAGCTCGCCGGTGACCTGTCGCGCATCGTCGCTGGCCAGGAACTGCACCATCGCGGCGATGTCCTCGGGCTGATTGAACCGGCGCATCATCGTCCGACCGATCATCTCATCGAGTTGATCCTGGCTGAACATCTTCTCCATTCCCGGGGTCAACACCACGCCGGGCAGGATCGCATTGCAGCGGATGCCCTTGGCGCCGTATTGCAGGGCAATGTAGCGGGTCAGAACCTCGAGCGCGCCTTTCGAAGGGCCATAGGCCGTGCGTGCATCGATAGCCGGGAGTTCGGATGCCCCCGATGAGGTGTTGATGATGACGCCGCCACCGTTCGCGATCATGTGGGGTACGACCTGACGGCTCAGCAGCATCGGCGCGCGAGCGTTGACTGCAAACATCTTGTCCCAGACGTCGACGGTCAGGCTCAGCAAGTCACCATCCTTGTCGATCACGCCATTGGCCACGGCGTTGTTGTGGAGCAGGTCGATGCGCCCGAAACGTTTCATCACAGCTTCGACGAGTGCGACGATTTCGGTCTCGCTTATGAGGTCCGCCGTGAAGGGTTCGGCATCGTCGCCTTCATTGCGGATGGCGCTCGCAACCTTCGCTGCGGCGTCGCCGCGCACATCGACGACCGCAACCTTCATTCCCGCTGCCGCCAGCCGCTTGCAGGTCGCGGCACCGATAGCGCCCGCGCCGCCAGTGACGAGCGCCACTTTGCCTTCAAGGCCCGACGTGTTCGTTCGTTTGCTCTCCTGTTGCGCGTGGTAGACTAACGCCGTGTGCGCAAAGGCTCATCACAAGCATGATTTGGCGAGGTGTCAACGCCGATCCACAACCGTGAAAGGGCGGGCTGATGGACCGGACTCAGATCAGTCCTCGAGCGAGCCACAAATCCCGTTCGGCAGGCGGGCTGTCCTCGTTCTCGGCCAGCACGATCAGGCTCGAGAAGGCCTCGTTCTGCGAAAGCCAGACCTTGCCGGTCAGCACCTCGAGGAAATGTGAGCGTTCCAGCGCGTCCATCACCGGCCCCTTAACCTCGGACAGGTGGAGCGCGACGCCGCTGTCTGACAACCGGTGGTTTATTGCTTCCAGACTCTCCAGAGCCGATGCGTCGATTGCGTTGACTGCCGAACACATCAACACAAGGTGGCGAACCAGCGGTTGTTCCGCGACCTGCTCGAGCACGAATTCCTCCAGCCAGCGCGTGTTGAGGTAGGTTAGGCTCTCGTCGATGCGAATTGTCATTACGCGCGGATCGGTGATGACCTTGTGACGCTTGACGTTGCGGAAGTGCTCGGTCTCCGGCACGCGTCCGACGATCGCGGCATGTGGCCGCGAGGCGCGCCAAAGGAACAAGGCCAGGCTGACGACCACGCCGGTAATCACGCCGGCTTCCACGCCTGCCAGCAGGGTGACGAGGATCGTGCCCGCCATCGCAGCAAAGTCCGGCTTGGAATAGCTCCAGACATGCGCGAGCGGCCTGAAATCCACGAGGCTGAGCACGGCGACGATGATGGTGGCCGCGAGAGTAGCAATGGGCAGCGAAGCGAGGAACGGCGTCAGAAACAATGCGGCGACTGCGATCCCCACTGCCGTGAATGCGCCAGCTGCCGGCGTTTCGGCCCCGGCATCGAAATTCACGACCGAGCGGGCAAATCCGCCCGTAACCGGATAGCCGCCGCTGAACGAAGCGGCGACGTTGGCTGCTCCCAGTCCGATAAGCTCCTGGTCGGGATCGATTCGCTGGCGCTTACGGGCTGCGAGCGTCTGGGCGACCGAGACACTTTCGACAAAACCGATGATCGAGAGCAGCAGGGCGGGAAGGGCGAGCTGCTGCCACAATGCCGCATCGAACATCGGCACGGTGAAGGGCGGCAGGCTTTGCGGTATTTGTCCGACGACCCTGACACCTTCAGCCTCGAGATCGAGCAGGACCACAGCCAGCGTCGAGACGGCAACCACCATGATCGGCCCGGCCTTGGCCGTGAGGTCGGCGAACCGCGGCTTGAGTCCCAGGGCGATCAGAACGGGCTTGAGGCCTTTTCGCACCCAGAACAGGAATGCGATGGCCAGCGCCCCGATTGTCAGCGTCGGGACATTGGTCTGCGCGACATTCTGCGCCAGACTGTGCACCAGCTCCGGCATGGCTTCGCCGCTCCCCTTGATGCCCAGGATGGATTTTAGCTGGCTGGTAGCAATGATGATGCCCGACGCGGTGATAAAACCCGAAACGACCGAATGCGGGAGCAGGTTTGCAAGGAAGCCCAGTCGCAATATCCCCATGGCAAGTAGGATCAGACCCGACAGCAGGGCAAGTATCAAGGCGGCGGCGATAAACTGCGCGCTTCCGGGCGGAGCCACTGCGCTTGCCGCAGTCAGGGTCATCAGTGACACCACTGCAACGGGTCCGACCGCCACTGTGCGGCTTGTGCCGAACAAGGCATAGGCGAGAAGCGGCAGGATCGAGGCGTAAAGGCCCACTTGCGGCGGCAGGCCCGCCAGCATGGCATAGGCCAGGCTCTGCGGGATCAGCATGATAGTGACGATGGCGGCTGCGACCAGGTCGTTGGTCAGTACCGTAGCGCTATAGCCACGCCCCCAATCGAGCACGGGCAGGTATCGCCTCAGGCCCACCGCCGATCGCCCTATCGCGTAGCGAAACGGTGGAGCGTCATTCCGGCGAGCATTGCCAGGACGAAGATGGCGGCTTTCAGCGGCTCGACGGCGAGGTCAGCCACGGCAGGGCCCGGGCACAGTCCGCCAATTCCCCAGCCCATGCCGAACAGCACCGCGCCGAACAGGAGCTTTCGATCGATCAGGCTGGTGCCGGGAAGATCGAATGTGTCGCAGGCCACGGGCTGCGGCATGCGCTTCTGGACAAGCCAGGCGATCGCCATCGGCAACATCGCACCGGCCATAACGAATGCTAGTGTCGGATCCCAGTTGCCGAAGAGGTCGAGAAAACCCTGAACCCGCGCTGGATTGGCCATGCCGGAAAAAGCAAGGCCAGCGCCGAACAGCACGCCGGCAACGAGCGCGATGAAAGCCTGCTTCATAGCCAGCCTCCCCATCGCATTGCCGCGACCGTGGCAAACCCGCTCGCCATGAAGGTCGCGGTCGCGACGATCGAACGGCGCGAGAGGCGCGACATGCCGCACACGCCGTGTCCGCTGGTGCAGCCCGAACCGAGCCGCGTTCCAACGCCGACCAGTAGTCCAGCGATAATCAGCGTGACGTTGGTATCGGGAAATTCGGTTGCAACACCGCCAGTGGCCAGCGCGACGAGCAGCGCGCCTAGTGGCAGGCCGACGATGAAAGCCAGGGCGAGGCTGCGTGGCGCACCGCTGTCTGCGATCCCGGTAGCCCGCGCGGCCATTCCGCTCACGCCAGCGATCCGGCCAAGCCCGAGCAGCATGATTGCTGCGGCCAGACCGATGAGTAGCCCGCCTATAAGGCCTTCGAGAGGCATGGCACTGGGAAAGCCAGGAAGTGTCATACCGCATTCACCGGAAGCTTGAGGTAGGTCACGCCATTGTCTTCGGGCGGTGGCATGCGCCCTGCGCGCATATTGACCTGCACCGAGGGCAGGATCAGGCGCGGCATGTCGAGCGTCTTGTCCCGCGCTTCGCGCATGGCGACGAATTCGACTTCGCTCACGCCATCGCGAATGTGGACATTGTCTGCGCGTTGCGCTGCCACGGTCGTCTCCCAGACGTATTCGCTGCGCCCTTCGGGAAGGTAGTCGTGGCACATGAACAAGCGCGTTTCGGGCGGGAGGGCGAGCAGCTTTCTGGCCGACCTGTACAGCGCGCGCGCGTCTCCTCCCGGGAAGTCGGCGCGGGCCGTGCCGTAATCCGGCATGAACATCGTGTCGCCGACAAATACGGCATCCTCGACCACATAGGCAATGCAGGCCGGGGTGTGGCCCGGTACGTGCATCACGGTGACGGCCAGCTCGCCAATCCTGAACTGGTCGCCGTCTTTCCACAGATGGTCGAAATCCGATCCGTCGCGCTGGAATTCGCTGCCCGCGTTGAACAGTTTGCCGAATGTCTCCTGCACCGTGACGATGTGTTCACCGATGGCGATTTTCCCGCCAAGCTTCTCCTGAAGATAAGGCGCGGCGGACAAGTGATCGGCATGAGCATGGGTTTCCAGGAGCCAGTCGATGCCAAGGCCCTTCTTCTCGACATAGGCGATCACAGCGTCCGCCGAGGAGAATGACGTTCGGCCTGAAGCGGAGTCGAAATCGAGGACGCTGTCGATCACGGCAGCGCGCCCGGTCTCCCTGTCGCTCACGACATAACTGACAGTAGAAGTGGCGGAATCGAAGAATGCCTCGATTTCCATTGCGCCGGGCGAGGCGGCGGTGATTTGCGCGGTTGCGGCCTGAAGTGCTGTATCGGTCATGACGTTCTACAGCGATATAGGAAAGAATTGGTGGACGCACTAGGGCTCGAACCTAGGACCCGCTGATTAAGAGTCAGCTGCTC
>CAZRVW010000067.1:0-11072 GCA_964603645.1 uncultured Novosphingobium sp.
CAACTACGAAGTGCGCAAGCAGGTCGTCGAATACGATGACGTCATGAACGACCAGCGCAAGGTCATCTACGAGCAGCGCGCCGAGATCATGGACTCTGAAACGGTCGACGACGTCGTGGTCGATATGCGCCACGATACCGTCAATGCGCTCGTCACCGATGCCTGTCCGGCGGGTTCCTATCCCGAGCATTGGGACATCGACGGCCTCAAGGAACGGATCGCCGACGTCATGGGCATGAATGTGCCCATCGAAAGCTGGATGGAAGAGGACGGCATCGAGTCCGACGAAATCGAGCAGCGTCTATCGGATGCGGTCGACGAGATGATGACGCAGAAAATGGCGTCTGACGATCCGGCGATCTGGCGCAGTGTCGAAAAGAGCGTGCTGCTCGACCGGCTCGACCACCACTGGAAAGAGCACCTCGCAACGCTCGATGCGCTGCGACAGGTGGTGTTCCTGCGCGCCTATGCGCAGAAGCAGCCGATCAACGAATACAAGCAGGAGGCATTTGGACTGTTCGAGCGCATGCTCGAGACGATCCGCGAGGACGTGACCCGGATCCTGGCAGTGAGCCAGCTGCAGATTGCCGGTGCCTCCGAAATGGAATTGCCGGAATTGCCGGAATTCATGACGTCGCATATCGATCCGTTCACGGGCCTTGATAATTCCGCGGACGGAGATGGTTCGGCAGGGCGCGAAGCGATGTTCGGTGCGCTTGCCGCGAGTCCCAATGCCCACGCGGGGCCGGGTGGGGCCTTTCCGGATAATCCCTACGCTGACATGGGATTGAGCCGCAATACGACTTGCCCCTGCGGTTCGGGCAAGAAATACAAGCACTGCCACGGGGCGATTGCCTGAAGCGCAGCTGTCAGCGGGAGAAAGATGCAATGCAGGTAATGAGCGTAACCGGCCCGGTCGATGCAGCCGATCTCGGCAGGGTTCTCGTGCATGAGCACATCACGATTGACATGCCTGGCCAGGAGCTCGATCCGGCCTACAAGCCGGATATACCCGAAATCGTGGCACGCAGCGTAGATCAACTCCAGAAGCTGCGCGAACTCGGCGTTGGCGCAATTGTCGATCCGTGCCCGATCGAATTGGGCCGCGATCCCGAGCTTTATGCCGAGATTTCGGAAAAATCCGGGGTGAAGATCGTCTTTGCGACCGGCTTTTACATGGAATCGCAGGGTATCCCTTACTATTGGCGCGCGCGCGATGCCGAGGAGATCGCCGAGTTCTATCTCTCGGAGATCGAGAATGGAGTTGGATCGACCGGTCTGAGACCCGGGATAATCAAGGCGGCAACAGGCCTCGATGCCTCACCGCTCGAACGGCGGGTGCTGGCAGGCGCGGCCAAGGCGCAATCCCGGTCCAGCGTCGCTATCATTACTCACACAGAAAACTCTCGGCACGGCGACGTGCAACAGGCTGTCTTTGCCGAAAATGGCGCCGATCCATCGCGGATCATGATCGGCCATCAGGACGAGCAGAAGAGCGCTAGGCCCATCGCCGCGCTTGCCGCGAACGGCACATTCGTGGGCATTGATCGGGTTGGGCTGGATATGCTTGCCAGTGACGATCACCGCGCCGACATGGTCGCAGAGCTGATCCGCGGCGGGCACCGCGAGCGCCTGTGCCTGTCACAGGATTGCGTCTGCAATTCGAAGGCGGCAAAGGTGCCTTTCGCGATTTCCTCAAGCGCGAAGGTCACAGTCGAGCAGTTCCTCGCCAATATGAAGCCGATGACCCATGTTTTGACCGATTTTGCCGACAAGCTGCGCGACCGAGGCGTCACAGATGACGATCTTGACGTGATTTTCCGTGATAATCCACGTCGCCTGCTTACGGGAGCGGCATGATGAACGACAAATCCCAGGCCATTCAGCATGTAAAGTCGAACGCGGTGTTCGCGCCGATCATCGATGAATACCTTGCCCCTGACAAAGACCAGCCAGCTGACGGTCAATGCCCCTGCCATGGATCAGGTTGACGTGGCCTATGAGGAACTCAGCCAGGGCATGAACCTTGAAGCCGTCAATGAGTTGGAGGGCTCTGCGCTTGTGATGGCGGAAGACCCCGCCGCCCTGATCAATCTCGGCACCGCCTATGCCCGCCTTGGCCATATGGAAAAGGCCCGCGAAAGCTATCGGACTGCAATGAGCAGTGACGAACGCTACGTCCTCGAGCTTGCCGACGGAAGCTGGGTTGATTCGCGCCGTGCGGCAAAGATGGCAGCTGATGCGCTTTCACGTGGCACCGTGCTCGCACTGAGGTGACCGTTTCCAGGCTGCCCGGCGGCGGTGTAGTCCCGCCGGACAGCCTCGCCTTTATGATATAGGCGATCGGCGTCCCGCTCTGGCAGAGGTGGACGCGCTATCCACAGATTGAAACCAATCCGTCACACACCTGTCACTTAGCTTGAGCTAAAGCAGCGCCATGAGTGCTGCGAATCGCATACGAATTTGTGCTTGGAACAATTGCGTGCTTGCCTTCCTGGCATGTGCGTCGGCGCCCTTCGCTGCGCATGCCGATGTCATGGAGATCGGCGTGTCGGACTACAGCTGGATTGCTGGTGGACCAGTCAGGGAGGACACTTCCGAAGCCGTCAAGACCGGTGCCGGAGAAGTGGCACTCCATGATTTGCTTGTGACCGATGCTGCTCCAACCGCCGGCCCTGATATATGGCGCGGCCGAGTCGCAGAACTCGCGACCAAATACGACATCAGCCCAGCTCTGCTTGAAGCGGTTGTCTGGCAGGAAAGCCGCTGGAACGCCAAAGCAGTATCGCCCGCTGGTGCGCGCGGTCTTGCACAATTGATGCCGGGCACAGCGCGGGCGATGGGCGTAAACCCCGACGATCCAAACGCCAATCTCGAAGGCGGTGCACGTTACCTGCGCATCCAGCTCGATACATTCGAAGGCGATCTGGAAAAGGCGCTGGCCGCCTACAATGCTGGTCCGGGCCGCGTCATCGATGCCGGCGGCATCCCCAATATCCGCGAGACCCGCAATTACGTCGCCGCGATCATGGCGCGGCTGTCCGCCCCTGTCAGGAGATAAATCGAATGCGTTTGTTCAAACAGCTGGTCCTCGCAGCAATTATTCTGGCAATACCTCAGACTGCGATGGCTCAGGCGGCCGATCCGCAGGGATCTGGCCCCATCGTAGCTGCACTCGGCTGGCTCCAGGGCACCATGCTTGGCAACGTAGCCACTGCAGTCGCGGTGATGGCCGTTGCCGCGGTCGGCTTCATGATGCTCACCGGGCGTCTCAACTGGCGGTTCGGAGCCACCGTCATCATCGGATGTTTCATCCTCTTCGGTGCAGGAGCGATCGTCTCCGGCATCCAGTCAGCCTCGGCGATCGGCTGATGGAACTGGCGCGTTATCCGGTTCATCGAGCGTTGACTCGCCCGCAGATGTTTGGTGGCGTGACGTATAATTTCTTCGTGATCAACGCGGCTGTGACGACGGAGATCTTTTTGATCACGAAGAGTTTCTGGGCGTTGCCGGCAGCTTTGGTGATCCATGGCGTGGGTTATCTGGCGTGCATGCGCGAGCCCCGGGTGTTCGATCTGTGGATCGCAAAGGTCAGCCGCTGCCCGCGCGTTGCGAACTGGCAGCGCTGGGGCTGCAACAGCTACGCGGCGTGAAGTAGCAGCGGTGATGTCACGACGCGATACGATGCTGCCCTGGGCGAGGAAGGAAGCGAAGGCCGGCGACCGGCTGCCCTACATGGCGCTGGTGGACGAGAACGTGGTGCTGCTGCGCGACGGCTCGGTGATGCTGTCGCTGATGGTTCCGGGCCTTGCCTTCGAGACGGCGGACAGCGACGAGCTCAATGCCCATGCGGCGACGCGCGAGCTGTTGCTGCGAAGCGCGCTCGATTCGCGCTTCGTGCTGTACCACCATGTCATCCGGCGGTGGGTCCATGTCGAACTGGACGGCGCTTTCGACGATGCGCTGAGCGCGCATATCGATGCGCGCTGGCGCGAGCGGACGGGGTCCGGCGCGCTTTATGTCAACGACCAGTTCGTCACGCTGGTGCGGCGTCCGTCACGCGGCAAGGCGGGCTGGCCGGAGCGGCTGTCGCGGCTGATGCGGCGCAAGGCGGCGCGCAGCGAGGTGATGGCCGAGCCCTCCGACCTGCGCGAGCTGCGTGCTGCGGCAAGTGCGATGGTCGCCTCGCTGGGCGCCTATGGCGCGCGGCTGCTGGGCGATTACGAAGGCGCGGGCGGGACTTGCTCCGAGGTGCTCGAACTGCTGTCCGCGCTCTACAATGGCGAGATGCGGCCGGTGCGGCGGCCCGCAGACGGCACCGATATCGGGCAGATGCTGCCCTATCGCCGGGTCAGCTTCGGGCTGGACGCGCTGGAGCTGCGCGGAGCGGGCGGACAGGACTTCGCCGCGATCGTCAGCCTCAAGGACTATCCCGATTCGACCACGCCGGGGCTGACCGACGCGATGCTGCGGCTGCCGGCGGAGATGGTGCTGACCGAAAGCTATGCGCCGGCCGACCGGCAGGTCGCGCGCGAGCGCATCGACCTTGCGATCCGCCGGCTGCGGTCCGCCGACGAGGAAGCGATGGCCGAACGCCGCGAGATGGCCTCGGCACGCGATGCGCTGGGCACGGGTGCTGCGGGCTTCGGCGATCATCACTTCTCGGTGCTGGTGCGCGCGCGCGACTTCGAGACGCTGGACGCGATGACCGCGTCCTGTGCTGCGGCCCTTGCCGATGCCGGTGCGATCGCGGTGCGCGAGGATACCAACCTGGAGCCCTGCTTCTGGGGCCAGCTGCCGGGCAACGAGGACTACCTGGTGCGCCGCGCGCTGATCAGTTCGGCCAACATGGCCTGCTTCGGGAGCCTGCACGGCTTTGCCATCGGCCAGGCTGCGGGCAATCACTGGGGCGAGGCGGTGACACTGCTCACCACCACCAGTTCGACACCCTATTTCTTCAACTTCCACGCTACCGGTTCGGGAGGGGGCGATCTTGGCAACTTCACGGTGATTGGCCCGTCGGGCTCGGGCAAGACGGTGGTGATGAACTTCCTGGCCGCCCAGGCCCAGAAGTTCGCACCCAGGACGGTGCTGTTCGACAAGGACCGGGGCGCCGAAGTGTTCGTGCGCGGCATCGGCGGCACCTACAGCCGGATCGCGGCGGGCCATCCGACCGGCTTCAATCCGCTGGCGCTGCCCGACAGCCCGGCATCCCGCGCGTTCCTGCGCGACTGGCTGGGCGTGCTGTTGAAGGCGCAAGGCCCCGAAGAGGAAGCAACGATCGCGTCTGCCGTCGATGCGGCTTACGCCAACGATGCCTCGCTGCGGCGGCTGTCGCACTTCCACGAACTGCTGGCAGGCGCGCGTCGCCCCCAGCCCGGCGATCTCGCGAGCAGGCTGGAGGCGTGGATAGGCGAAGGCGAGCACGGCTGGCTGTTCGACAATGCAGACGATAGGCTCGACCTGGCCTCCCGGGTAATCGGCTTCGACATGACCGCGCTGCTCGAAACGCCGCGGCTGCGCACGCCGGTGATGATGTACCTGTTCCACCGCATCGAGGAGCGACTCGACGGCGAACCGGCGATGATCCTGATCGACGAGGGTTGGAAGGCGCTCGACGACGAGGTCTTCGCGCATCGCATCCGCGACTGGCTGAAGACGCTGAGGAAGAGGAACGCGCTGGTCGGCTTCGCGACGCAATCGGCGCGCGACGCGCTCGACAGCCGGATTGCCACGGCACTTGTCGAACAGACCGCGACGATGATCTTCACGCCCAATGCCAGGGCCAGGCCGGAGGATTACTGCAGCGGCTTCGGGCTGACGGGCCACGAACTCGACGTGATCCGCACGCTGCCCGCGCACAGCCGCTGCTTCCTGATCCGCCAGGCCGACGCCAGCGTCGTCGTGAGGCTCGACCTGTCGGGCATGCCCGAAGTGCTCACCGTGCTTTCGGGTCGCGAGAGCACGGTGAGGAAGCTCGATGCCTTGCGCGAGCGGCTTGGCGACGCGCCGCAGGCCTGGTTTCCGCAGCTTACCGGCGCGCCATGGCCCGGCGACAGGGCCGCCGAAGACGAGCCCCTGTCCTGGAAGGACGCGGCCGCATGAGTCGTTTGTTTAGTGCGGTCGGGACATCCGTCCCTCCCTTGGCGGTTCCGGCCCGATTCATTTGCTGGGTGCGGTCGGGACATCCGTCCCTCCCTTCGCGGTACCAGCCCTCTCCCCCGCCCAGCCACCCGATACGCTATCCGGCAAGATATCGGGTGGCTGGGCGGGGGAGAGGGCTGGTACCGCAAGCCGGTCGCGGATGCGGCCGGCGCACCAGACGAGGACTCGCCGAATGAGCGATTGCTCGCAACTGATGGAACAGGCGTCCGCCGGCGTCGCGCCGGCGCTGCGCGCGATAGACTGTGCAGCCGGCGAGATGACGGCAAGCGCGTTTGCGCGCCTGTTCGGCTCGGGCGGGGCGCTGCTGCCCGCGCTCACCATCCTGCTGACGCTTTACATTGCCTTCTTCGCCGTCTCGCTGCTGACCGGACGCAGCCGTATCGGCATTTCCGCGCTCACCCCGCGCATGATCACACTGGGACTCGTCCTTACCTTCGCGACCAGCTGGGCCGCCTACAGCCAGGTGCTGTGGAACCTCGCGGTTGCCGGGCCCGACTGGATCGCGACCGTGCTTACCGGATCGCAGGGCTCGGCCAGTCTGATCTTCGCCGATCGCATCGACATCGTGTTCGCCGCCATTGAACAGGCGAGCGACGCCGCATCGGCTGCTGCTGCGGCGGGAGCACCGGCGGCATCCAGCGATAGCGCCGGCATGTTCAAGCCGGCCGACATCATGTGGCTGGGCGCCTTGCTGCTGTTGCTCGGCACCGTTGGCGTGCTGCTCACCGCGCGGATCGCGCTTGCCTTGCTGATGGCGCTGGGCCCGCTGTTCGTCGTCCTCGCCCTGTTCCGCGGTACCCGCGGACTGACCGCTGGCTGGCTCAAGGGCCTGGCGATGACCGGCCTCGTCCCCCTGTTCGTGGTGCTCGGCGGTGCGATCACGCTGGAGCTGCTCGTCCCCGTCATCTCCGCGCTGTCGCAAGGCGCCCAGTTCGGAGAAATCAGCGGACGCGCCGCCATGGCCCTGTTCCTCGTCGCCGCCGCCCACGTCGCCCTCATGGCCATGGTCATGAAAACCGCCGCAACCATCGTCGCAGGCTGGAAAGTCTTCGGACTGGAAGGGGCTGGCGATACGAATTTGCCCGTAGCGCCACGATCATACCCGCAGCAGAGCGCACTGCCGCATTCGATCATGGCCGAGACGCCGGGGCAGGGACAGACCGTGACGTCCCGGCAACGGCACCTGGCCATGGTGCCCTCGAACGAATGCAGCCAGTCCACTGCGTCGGGCCAGCCCGCTTCGACACTCGAGACGCGACGAATAAACGTTGGTTCTGCTGACAGCGCAGCAACCTCAATGCTTGCATTGCCGGCACAAAGGGCTCGCGGTGTGGGTAGCCGGTTTCGCGCCCGTCCCAGCCAGCTCCGGGAGATGAAAGCATGATCCGCCCCACCCTGTTTGTATTGGCTGTGCTGATTTCGACGAATGCATCTGCCGAAAGCGATCCGCGCCTGGCAAACCGACTGTATGATGAGAATGTGGTTGTTCGTGTAGACGGGCGTCTCGGTGTTCAGACCTCGATCGCATTCGACGAGAATGAGCTTATCGAGAATGTCGCGATCGGCGATTCCGCGAACTGGCAGGTCACGCCCAACAAAAAGGCGAACCTGTTGTTCGTCAAGCCGCTCTCGGCACGGGCAAGCACCAACCTCACGGTCGTCACCGATCGGCGCAATTATTATTTCGACCTTGTCGCCTCACCATCGTCTGAAGCGATCTACGTGCTACGCTTCCAGTATCCCGACGAGCCCAAGGAACTCCCGGCTCAGCAGGCCTCCCTAAGCGACGCCGAAACGGAAGCCATCGCCGGAGATGTTCCCACCGATCCGGCAGAACTCAATTTTGCCTGGCGCTCGAAGGGCTCGGAAAAACTTCTTCCCCGCCGCATCTACGACGACGGAAATGTGACCTACCTTGCTTGGGGCGACAAACAGGACATTCCGGCGATCCTAGTGCGCAATCCAAGCGGCGAAGAGGGCCCCGTAAACTATGCGGTACAAGGCGACGTCATCGTGATTGATGAGGTCCCGAATGAAATCATACTGCGATCCGGTCGCGACAGCGCCACGCTGGAATACGATGGCAGTCGCGCCGATCGGTCGAAGCTTGCGGTTGCAAGTGTTGAGAAGGAGTAGAAACCATGGCTCCCAATTCCAGGCTTCGTGAAAAGCCCAAGCCAGCTATCGACCGCGACCCAAGGGAAGACGGCGGCGCGGAAATAATCGACCTTGCGACGCGCCAGGTCCTGCCCGGCGTAACCCAGCGAAAGCGCGGTGACGGACTGGGGCTGGCAACGGGCGTCGCCATTGTCGGCTTGCTAGGCGTAGTGACACTGTGGAGCATGGACAATGCGCGCGACGCAGCCAAGCAGGTCGAGCCTGAGAAAGCCGCAGTTGCGCCACAGGTTGTTCCGGCGCCGCAAGCCCCGATCACGGCACCGGGCGAGCAAGCCAAGCCTGCTGCTCCCTTGCCCGCGCCGGAGCCGCAACCCGTGCTCGCAGCACCGCCGCAAAGCGCGACGCTGGCAGGCCCGGTTGCAAATCCCAATTCGAGCCCAACCGTCGTCTTCGACGCCAGCGCCATGCCGGCACCTTCAGCCGCGGTGGGCATTCCTGCGCCAGCTGCGGGAGAAGGCAATTCCAATGAGGCATTCGCCGCACGGCTCGGCGGCGTCGGTGGTGCCAAGGCAGTTGCCGAGGCCAATTTCGATCCCAAAACAACGGTAACGCAAGGCACGCTGATACCGGCAGTCCTGGAAACAGCGATCAACACCGATGTACCCGGCTATGTCCGAGCGGTGGTAAGCGCCGATGTGCGCAGTTTTGACGGCACGAGGGTGCTAGTACCGCGCTCATCCCGTCTGATCGGCGAATACAAGAGCGGGCTTCAGGCCGGCCAGAAGCGCGCCTACGTTATCTGGACCCGGTTGATCCGTCCCGATGGCGTGTCGGTCAAGCTCGGTTCCCCTGCAGTCGGCTTTGGCGGCGAGACCGGGTTGGCCGGCAAGGTCAACAGCCATTTCTTTGCGCGCTTCGGTTCGGCGATGCTGCTGTCCGTAGTCGGGGGTCTGTCTTCGATTGCCGGCAATGCCAGCGTTATCGTCGCGGGCGGCGGCCAGTCCGCAGCATCGGCGGCGATCAGCCAGAATGGCCAGATCGGCCCCACCATCCGCGTGCGTCAGGGCCAGCCGATTCGTGTGTTCACCGCCAAGGACCTCGACTTCTCGAAAGTCACCGCCGAGTGAGCGGAACAATCGTAGCTATTGACCAAGAAGCAGGGCAGCCAAGGGACCGCCAGAGCAGCGTCTATCTTGATGCCTATCTCGCTCCGTTCCGGCCATGGCTCGATCGGGAAACCGTGACCGAAATCCTGGTCAACCGGCCCGGCGAGGTTTGGATCGAGGATGCGGCCCATCCGGGGATGCAACGCATCTATCTGCCGGAACTGGACAACCGGCTCTTGCAGCGGCTCGCCGAACAGGTGGCGCGGACCAGCCATCAGGGGATCAACCGTGAGCACCCCTTGCTGGCCGCAACGTTGCCGGGAGGCGAGCGTATCCAGTTGTGCGGTCCGCCTGCAACCCGCGATCACTGGGTGATGGCGATTCGCCGCCATCGCCTGCTCGAGCTGCCGCTCGACGCTTACGACCGGGGGGCAATCGTGCCGCGTCCGGAAGCGCCGATGCCCGATGCGCTCGGCGAACCGATTGCATATCTGCGCGAGGCAATTGCAAGGCGGAAGACGATCCTCATCTCGGGCGGAACATCGACCGGCAAGACCACATTCCTCAATGCCATGCTGCGGGAAATTCCGGACTCCGATCGCGTTGTGCTGGTGGAGGATACCGCCGAATTGAAGCTTCCCGGCGAAAACGGCGTCGGCCTGATCGCGATCAAGGGTGAACTTGGCGAAGCTCGCCTGACCGCCAACGACTTGCTCCAGGCCGCGCTCCGGTTGCGGCCCGACCGGATCGTGCTCGGCGAGTTGCGCGGCAGCGAAACAGTCTCGTTCCTGCGCGCGATCAACACGGGTCACCCCGGCTCCTTTTCGACCGTCCACGCGAATTCGCCGAAGGGCGCGCTCGAACAGATCGCGCTCATGGCCATGCAGGCCGGGATTGGCCTCACACGAACGGAAACGATAGAATACGCCGCATCGGTGATAGACGTAATTGTTCAGCTTGACCGGGCGGGCGGACAGCGAGGTGTGGCGATGATCGCCGAGACCGAAGCGATGGCTTGCTAACTATGTGAACGGAACGACGAGTTGATGGCCGAACCAACCTACAATGTGCTGTTCCTGTGCACCGGAAACAGTGCGCGGTCGATCCTGGGTGAAGCGCTTGTAAATTCGCTCGGCAAGGGACGCTTCCGGGGCTTCAGTGCAGGCAGCGAACCTAAGGGTGAGGTGCATCCCATGGCGCTGCAAGTTCTTCGCGGCATGGGCTTCGATATCGAAGGCTTGCGCTCCAAGAGCTGGCATGAATTCTCCGGACCCAACGCACCGCAAATGGACTTCATCTTTACTGTTTGTGACAACGCAGCGGGGGAAACCTGTCCGGTCTGGCCCGGCCACCCTGCGGCAGCTCATTGGGGCATGGACGATCCTGCTGCAGTTCAAGGTGAGGGGCTGCACGAAGCATTTCTTGAAACGTTGCGCCAGCTGCGCAGGAGGATTGAGCTCTTCCTCGCTCTGCCCATTGAAAGCATCGATAGAATGAGCCTGACCCAAAAACTGCGAGCTATAGGCGACGGGCGATAGGAGCTGTCAGAGGGATGAGTTTCGGCAAGCCGCGACGCGCCCATCACTCGTCGATGCAGTTACCTCCCAGTCAGTGAGGAGCAGGCGCAGGCTAACCTTTCCGCTCATTCAGCTTCTTCTCGATTGCCTGCCACAGTCTGGCGAA
>CAZRVW010000067.1:11172-12480 GCA_964603645.1 uncultured Novosphingobium sp.
TCTGGCGAACTGCGCATTGCTCGATCACGCTTGCATAGGGAATAGTGGGCCAGTCGGGGTTGGCTTCGCGCGCCTCGCGGTGAAGCTTGCGTCGCATGTCGAGCATAGAGAGCACCGGCAAGATCGGCGGATGGTTCTTACGGATATCGGCGATCTGCCGGATCACGAGTTCAAACGCGCGCGCCGACAGAGGTGATGGCGGCAACGGTACGATGATCGCATCGGCGGCACGCACGACCTGAGCGCTGAGTTCGTTCATGACTGGAGGACAATCGAGCAAGATACGCTGGTATTCGCCAGCGAGCTTGACAGCAAGCTTGGCGAGCCGTTTGCGCTTGCCCAGAGCGGCAAGCTGTGCGTCCAGGGCGCGGATGCTCTCGTCCGCAGGCAGCAGGTCGAGCCGTGCATAGGGACTCTCGCGGATGATCTTGCGGGCATGGCGTTCGCGCGTGAAGACGTCCTCGGCATTACGTGATGCGCGAGGATCGACTCCGAGCAGGAAGCCGGCACCGCCAGCGGCGTCGAGGTCCCAAAGCAAGGTGCGATGCCCGCTCACAGTCGCCGAACACCAGGCGAGGTTCACGGCAAGGGTGGTCTTTCCGACCCCGCCTTTCACGCTGTAGATTGCGATTGTCGCGGCTTTCGGCGCTATGGACCGGTTCGGCATCCTGGGAAGACGCGGCAGTGTCCTAACTTTTTTTCGCCAATTGCCTCTGTCCTCCTTGCCGGTAACGGTTTGCCTTTACTCGATGCGGACGACCAAGTGCGAGGTGGCCACTGGTGCATAGTATCCTGCAATTACGACTTCGCAAAAACCTCGCACAAGATCCATGTCAATGGCTTGGATATCCAATGCGATTACACCGCATTGCGCTGGCGGCCGCAGACAACACGCTGGTGAGGGTGGCGATGGCGGGCGTGGTCGGAGGCGTGAAGTTGGGGTTGCAGGAAGGCGCGGTAAGCCTCGTCGCACTCGCGGAGGGTGGGGCGTTTCTGATCCTGGTCTGGCCGAACTCAACCAAACCATCATGATCGAGGAGGAAAATCAACCGCTACACATTACCGCCAAGGCCGCCTGACGATGACCCAAGGCCACCACCGAATTTACACCACGTTGACGGACGCGGCTCGGCCGATCTTGGCCTTGCAGATCGGAATTTTGTCGTTTGCATTGTCCCGCTGCGCCAGGAGGGACGGCCATTCAACTAGCCAATATTTCATGACTAACCCTTATCCAGCGCAACAAGTTGCATGAGGGTCACCAACTGGCCGCCGAAAATTTTGTCTAGGAGAGGTGCACTATTCGGG
>CAZRVW010000068.1:0-12321 GCA_964603645.1 uncultured Novosphingobium sp.
GCTTCAAAGTGGCGCGGAGCAGCAAATCCGCCTGCGCATAGTCTATCGCGGTCCAGTGCCAGCGCCAATCGTCAAAGGGCAGAGGATTGCCGAGCTTGAAGTGCGGGTCGGCGATCTGCCTCCCGGGCGCATACCGCTCGTTGCGGAGGAGGCTGTTGGCAAGGGTGGAACCATGGACAGACTGGTGAACGGGTTTAAGAACCTGTTCTCATGACACGAGGCAGATTCGTCGCGCTCGAAGGCGGGGAGGGGGCAGGCAAGAGCACCCAGGCGCGGCTGCTTGCCGATGCTCTGTCGGCGCGGGGGATCGAGGTCGTACTCACGCGCGAACCGGGCGGCACGCCGCTGGCCGAAGCCATAAGGGCCATACTCCTGAAGAATGGCGAAGGACCGGACTTGCGAACCGAGGCATTGCTGTTTGCGGCTGCCCGTGCCGACCACGTGGCAAACCTGATCGAACCGGCGCTGGCGGCTGGCAAATGGGTGGTTTGCGATCGCTTTGTTGATTCGAGCAGAGCCTATCAGGGTGGGGGAGGAGGCATGTCGGATGAGGACATCCTCGCCCTGCACCGCATTGGCAGCAAGGGCCTACTCCCCGATCTCACCCTGCTAATCAAAGTCGATCCGGAAGTGGCCGCCGCGCGCGCGGGAGAGCGCGACGGCGGAACGGCAGACCGCATCGGCGGCCGGGATGCGGGTTATCACGCGCGCGTCGGGAAGGCGTTTGATACGCTTGCCGATGCCCAACCAGATCGCTTTGCCCGGATAGATGGCAATGACACTCCGGAGCAGACGCACGCGGCGATCATGCGAGCGATCGCATGTTTGGAGACCGCTGCGCCATGAACGCCGAGACCTCCTTCATCGGCCAGGACGAAGCATGGCGCGAATGGTGCGCCGCCATCTCGTCGAGCCGGATGCACCATGCCTGGCTCCTCTCCGGCCCAAGGGGGCTGGGCAAGAGGGTCTTCGCTCGCGCTGCCGCTGCCGAACTGGTCCGACAGTCAGGCCAACCTGCGCCATCCCCGGTCAATCATCCCGACATCATCGTGCTGGATCATGCTCCAAAGGACGATAAGGAGGCAGCCAAGCGGGCAGAGGGTAAGGCTTACGAGGTCAAGCGGAACGTTACAGTCGACCAGATACGCACAATGCAGCAGCGCCTGACCACCCGACCGACGCTGGGAGAGCGGCGCGCGATCATAATCGATCCAGCCGATGACTTGGAAAAGGCCGCGGTCAACGCTTTGCTCAAAAGCCTGGAAGAGCCACCGGCGGGGACGCATTTCCTGTTGATTGCGCATCAGCCGGGTCGTCTCTTGCCAACAATCCGCTCCCGTTGCCGAATTCTGCGATTTTCGCCGCTCAGCGCAGATGCGCTCGAAGCCGTGCTGGTGCGTGATAAACCGGAGGCAAGCCCGGAATTACGTCGTGCCGCAATCGCAGCAGCCAATGGTTCTGCGGGAATTGCGCTTGCCTTTGTCGAGCACGGGCTGGCTCCGCTTCATTCCCTGATGGACCATATCCTGCGAGAAGGAGACCCCGGTTTTGCCTTGCGCGGGGCGCTTGCAGAGGGAATCGGGGCGCGTCCAAGCCGTGAAAAACTCTTTGCTACGCTTGATCTGGCTCGGGCAGCGCTTTCCTCTGGTCTGGTCGAGATGCCACAGGAGCGCCAATTGCGGGTGATCGAGGCTCACGGCGAACTCACTCGGCTTGCAGCGCGTGCGCCCACCTACAATTTCGATCCAGGCCTGCTGGTCATGGAAATTGGCGGCTTGCTGGCCAGTGCGGCGATGCCTAGAGAAGCCGCAGCCTGAACCAGTCAGAGAAAGACCGCGCGCCCAGCATGGCCGAACCTTACTACATTACCACCGCGATCAGCTATCCCAATGGCAAGCCGCATATTGGCCATGCCTATGAGGCGATTGCGGCTGACGTCATAGCTCGCTTTCAGCGTATGAATGGACGCGACGTTCGGCTCGTGACCGGCACGGACGAGCATGGCCTCAAAATGGCGCAGACGGCGCGTGCAGCAGGCCGGGACACGATGGAATTTGCGACAGAAATGTCGAATTATTTCCGTGAAATGTGTGAAGAATTGAATATCTCACATGATACGTTCTGCCGGACAACAGATGCACGCCACCATGACGCCAGCATGTCCTTGTGGGAGGCCATGGCGGCATCTGACGATCTCTATCTCGACCGCTATGAGGGCTGGTATTCGGTTCGCGACGAAGCCTATTATGGCGATGACGAGATTACCGAGGGGGAAGGGGGCGTCAAACTCTCTCCGCAGGGCACTCCGGTCGAGTGGACGGTCGAGGAATCCTGGTTTTTTCGCCTGTCTAAATACCGTGATTTCCTGATTGAACTCAATGAGACGCAGGGTTTCATAGAGCCTGAGAGCCGTCGCAATGAAGTGCTTAAGTTTCTTAGAGGAAATGAGTTACGTGATTTGTCGGTTTCGCGTACGAGTTTCGACTGGGGCGTGCCAGTTCCGGGCAGTCCGGGCCACGTCATGTATGTGTGGGTCGATGCACTGACGACGTACCTGACTGGCATCGGCTTTCCCAACAGGGAAGGGGACTTCGCGCGGTTCTGGCCGGTCGATGTCCACCTGATCGGCAAGGATATCACGAGGTTCCACACGGTCTATTGGCCAGCGTTCCTCAAGAGCGCGGGGCTGCCGGTCCCCAAGAAGGTGTTCAGCCACGGCTTCCTGCTGCATCGCGGCGAGAAGATGTCGAAATCGCTAGGCAACGTTGTCGACCCGCTCGAACTCGCCGAGCACTTCGGGGTCGACCAGTTGCGCTACTTCCTGATGCGCGAAATCGCTTTCGGACAGGACGGATCCTACTCGGCCGAGGCGATCGTTACGCGCTGTAATGCAGAGCTTGCGAACAGTTTTGGTAATCTGGCACAGCGCGTTCTTTCTATGATTTACAGGAATCTGGACGGGATTCTTTCCGCTGAGCACGAATCGCAAGAGGCTGATGCTGAGTTGGAGGGCTTGGTTCGGGCCAATATCAGCAGCATGCGGACAAGCTTCGAGAATTTGAATTTCAGCGCGGGCCTCGACAACTGGATGCAAGCGGTCTTCGCCTGCAACCAGTACGTGGACGAGCAGGCGCCCTGGGCGCTCAAGAAGACCGACTCGGAGCGTATGGCGGCAGTGCTCATTACCCTGTTCAGTTGTGTTCGCGAGCTCGCGATCGCGGTTCGGCCGGTGGTCCCCACCTCGATCGATCGCCTGCTCGACCAGATGGGTATTGCGCCCGACGACCGCGACTTCGCTGCGCTGGAGGATAGTGAATGGTTTACCCGGCTCGCTGGTTCCGGTTTCAGTCTCACTCAACCCCAGGGCGTCTTCCCGCGCCTTGAAATGCCTGATACAGTTGAAGAAACAAGCTGATGCTGATCGATTCGCATTGTCACCTGCAATACAAGGGCTTGGTCGAGGATCAGCAGGGCGTCCTCACTCGGGCCCGCGAGGCCGGAATTGGCGGTTTTCTCAACATCTCGACGCGCCAGCGCGAGTGGCAGGACGTGATCGACACTGCCGCGCGCGAACCCGACGTTTGGGCCTCGGTCGGAATCCATCCGCATGAGGCCGACCAGCATGCCGATCTCGGTGCAGAGGCACTGATCGATGCCGCTCGGCACCCTAGGGTGATTGGCATTGGCGAGACGGGGCTCGATTATTTTTACGAACATTCCGACCGGAAAACGCAGCAGGCCTTATTCCGCACTCATATCGCTGTCGCTCGCGAGACAGGCCTGCCCGCTATCATCCACACCCGCGATGCCGAGGACGACACCGCGCAGATCGTAACTGAAGAGATGGGGAAGGGGGCTTTCCCTGCCCTGATCCACTGTTTCACCGCTTCGGCACAATTTGCCCGAGGGATGCTTGATCTGGGGATTACAATTTCTCTTTCGGGGATTATTACATTCAAGAATGCCAAGGACTTGCAGGAGGTTGCGAAGGAGTTACCCGAGGACCGGCTGCTTGTCGAAACCGATGCGCCATTTCTGGCGCCAGTGCCGCATCGCGGCTCGGTGTGCGAACCGGCGTACACAGCCGATACGGCGCGGTTCGTTGCGGGACTGCGCGACGTCGAGTCGGCAAGATTGGCTGACGTCACGACTCGCAATTTCAGGCGGCTTTTCACGAAAGCTGTATTGTGAAGGCCGTGGTGCTCGGGTGCGGGACATCGACCGGTGTTCCGCGTCTGGGCGGCGACACGGGAATCGACTGGGGCCAATGCGACCCGGGCGAGCCGAAAAACCGCCGATCTCGCGTTTCGATCGTCGTCGAGAACGACGAAGGAAAGCGAATACTGGTCGACACCTCCACCGATTGCCGTAGTCAGCTACTTTCTTGCGGGATTTCGCGGCTCGATGCGGTCTTCTGGACCCACGATCACGCCGATCACTGCCACGGGATCGACGATCTCAGGCCGCTGAGATACGGGCGCGGCGGTCCAATTCCCGGCTATGCAGCGGAAGAGACGGTCCGCCGGTTGCGCCAGCGCTTCGGTTACGTCTTCGCGGGTCAATTCGGTTACCCGACGATCGTGACGATCGAAAATCTCGATACTCTGCGCATGTGCGCCGGCTTTGCGGTGGAGAGTTGTCAGATGCCGCATGGCCCCGCCAAGTCTACTGGATATCGATTCACAGGTGATGGAAAGTCTGTCGGGTATGCCACTGATTTCAGCGAAATTAGCCGAGATATGATAGAGCTATTTGATGGCGCGGACGTGCTGATCGTCGATTGCCTGCGCCGTGAGCCGCATCCCACCCATGCCAATCTCGATATGGCGCTGGAGCTTTGCGATGCTGCGCGGGTTCGGCAAGGTGTCCTGACGCATCTTGATAAGAGTATGGACTATGCGACCTTGAGCGCTGAGACGCCCGATCATGTCTCGGTCGGATATGATGGTATGGAGATCGAGCTGTGAGCGGCATTGCGATCGTCGGTTCGTTGGTGTTTTTGATGGGAGCTCTCGTGCTCGCCTGGCATGGTGTCGATCATCTTCCGCGTGCCACGCTGTTTCGTTATGCCCTGATATGGGGTGTGATAATTGTGGGCCTCGTGCTTCTGCTTGGGGCAGCGGGGGTGTGATGGCGATTCCGCAGTTCAAGATTTAACATAATATATATTATCATTCTAATATGTCTCAACAGAGCCAGCGCCCGATAGACCGCCTCCTCTCGATCATGGCCATCCTGCGCGACCCGCACACTGGTTGCGAATGGGATCGTGAGCAGGACTTCGAAACCATTGCGCCATACACGATCGAGGAAGCCTACGAGGTCGCGGACGCCATTGCCCGCGATGACATGGCGGCATTGCGCGACGAACTTGGTGATCTTCTGCTCCAGGTCGTCTTCCACGCGCGCATGGCTGAAGAAGCCGGACATTTCGCATTCGCCGATGTTGCACAGGCAATCTGCGAAAAGCTCGAAGCGCGTCATCCGCATATGTTCGGCGATGGCGACGACCAGTCCAGCCAGACCGAGCGCTGGGAGACGCTGAAGTCACAGGAGCGCGCCGCCAGGGGCGCAACCAGCGCGCTTGACGGTGTGGCATTGGCATTGCCGGAGCTAATGCGCGCTGAAAAGCTTCAGAAGCGTGCTGCAAGGGTCGGCTTTGACTGGCCTGATGTGAGCGGTCCGGCAGCAAAGATCGCCGAGGAAATGGAAGAGTTGGCTGCCGCCAAGAATGCAACGGAACGGCTCGACGAAGGTGGCGATCTGCTATTTGCCGTGGTTAATTTCCTCCGTTTTCAGGGTGTCGCACCCGAAGATGCACTGCGTGCAGCCAATGCCAAGTTCGAGCGGCGGTTTCGAGCCATGGAGTCCATGGCAGAACAGGATGGTGAGGCGTTCGCCGACATGTCGCTCGATCAGCAGGAAGCCTATTGGCAGGCCGCGAAAGATTCAGAGCGCGGAAAATCGGCCTAATTCGCGTTCGGAGAGTCGCACAGTCATGCGGATCGCCGGCTGGTCGGTTTCGTCGGTCAGCGTTTCCTCGCCCGTGACTTCACCGCGCGCGCGCAAGAATGCGATTTTCTGGCCGTCTGTCAGTGGCAGAACGAATGTGCAGATGCGCGCATCGGCGGTGAGCACCTCCCCCGCCTTTTCCAGCAGTAGTTCGCACCCCTCGCCCGTTATCGCTGAGAGACACACGATGTTCTCTTCAGGTCGAGACTCGATCATTTCCTGTAAATCGGCACGCCGCTGCGGTGAGAGCAGGTCCCACTTGTTCCAGGCCTCGATAATCGGGACGAGCGCCTCTCCCCCCTCCTTTGCTTCGCCAAACAGCCCCAGTCCCGCGAGGACGTCGATGACCTCGCGTTTCTGTTGTTCGCTGTCGGGATTGGCCATGTCACGGACATGGACGATAACGTCGGCGGCCGTGACTTCTTCAAGCGTGGCGCGAAAGGCGGCGATCAGCTGGGTCGGCAAGTCGGAGATGAACCCGACTGTGTCGGAAAGGATTGCCTTATCGACGCCGGGCAATCGGATCGCGCGCATCGTCGGATCGAGCGTCGCGAAGAGCAGGTCTTCAGCCATCACGTCTGCGCCGGTTAAGCGGTTGAAGAGAGTCGATTTTCCGGCATTGGTGTAGCCCACCAGTGCAATCACGGGCCATGGCGCCTTTTCGCGTCTGCCGCGATGCAGGCCGCGTGTGCGTCGCACCTGTTCGAGCTCACGCCGAATGCGGGCCATTCGGTCGCGGATCATCCGGCGGTCGGCCTCGATCTGGGTTTCGCCGGGCCCCCCGAGAAAGCCGAAGCCGCCGCGCTGGCGTTCAAGGTGGGTCCAGCTGCGCACCAGCCTGCCCGCCTGATAATCGAGATGCGCCAGCTCGACCTGCAGACGGCCTTCGGCAGTTGCCGCCCGCTCGCCGAATATTTCGAGTATAAGCCCGGTCCGGTCGATGACCTTACGGTTGGTCTTTTCCTCCAGATTGCGCTGCTGGATGGCTGTCAATGAGCCATCGACGATTACCAGTTCGGCGTCGCTCCGTTCGCAGGCGTCGGCGATATTCTGGACCTGGCCTTCCCCGAACAGCGTTGCGGCGCGTGGCTGTCTAACCGGCAGAATAAAGCCGTCGGCCACCTCGATGCCGATTGCAAGCGCCAGCCCTTTTGCCTCGTCGAGTCTGGCTTGCGGGTCCTGACCGCCCCGCCCGCGAATATCGGGATAGACCACTAGCGCGCGCGATCCACGCGTGACCTCGCCCTTCAGATCGTCCTCGAAAATCTCAACTTCCGCCTTATGCTATTCTTCGTTCGCGGCGTCTTCGTGGGCCTGAAGATCCACCGGAGTCACCGGCTGGATCGTAGACACGGCATGCTTGTATGCCAGCTGAACATAGCCCTCGCGCTCCAGGAGCATACAGAACAAGTCATAGGCCGCGACCCTGCCCTGCAACATCACGCCGTTGACCAGAAACATGGCAACCTGCACCCGTTCATCGAGGATGCTCCCTAGGAAGACATCCTGCAACAGCCGCACCTTCTTGCCGCCAGGTCCCGATGCCGGAAATTGTTCTGCATCGACCGGCGTGCTTGGCATTATCGTTGAAATTGCGTGCTTGTAGACGAGCTGCGACTGGCCATCGCGGCGCAACAAGATCGAGAAATTATCGAACCAAGTCACAATGCCCTGGAGCTTGACGCCCTTCACAAGGAACATTGTGACAGGCACCTTGTTCTTGCGCAGCAGGTTGAGGAACTGATCCTGAAGATTTCTTCCGCCTGGCTTGACCTGCGGCTTTTCTTCCGTGGTTTCAGGCTCGGCCGCTTTCGGCCGGGGCCTGGCTGAAAGGGTACGTCCGCCCATATCTCTGCTCCTTGCTGTTATTGGCGGCAGGCAATGGCCTGCTGCGATCTGGCGGGGATGTACCCCACCGTTTTGACCAAGCTGATTCTAGTGTTTTGCTGGAGTGCAGTAAACGGTTGAATTTTGATGGCTGCAACGTTGTTGTGATTATTCTTTGTCGGCACCGTCCTTGTGATCGGTCATTCCAAGCAACTTCAACTTGCGATGGAGCGCTGATCGCTCCATTCCAATGTAGGTCGCCGTTTTCGAGATATTGCCAGAAAAGCGCTGGATCTGGGCCTTAAGATACTCGCGTTCGAAATTTGCTCGGGCCTCGCGTAAGGGCACGCTCATCATCGAGGTAATCCTTGAATCCCCTTGAATGTTGGCTTCGAGAATCTCTGGCGGGAGCATATCAACCTCGATATTCTCGAGATTGTCCCTCGGAGTCATGATTACAGTGCGTTCGACCACATTTCGCAGCTGACGCACATTGCCTGGCCATCCGTAGGCCTGAAGCGCAGCCAATGCCTCGGCGCTTATTGTCGGCGGCGAAACGCCCTGCTCGCTCGAGAATCTGGTAAAGAAATGTTCGGCTAGCGCCGGAATGTCTTCTCGCCGCTCACGTAGCGCGGGAATCTCAAGCGGGACGACGTTGAGGCGGTAGAACAGGTCTTCACGAAACCGCCGCTCCGCTATTTCCCTTTCGAGATCGCGCGAGGTGGAGGAGACGACACGAACATCGACGCCTATCTGGCGACTTCCACCTACACGGACGAATCGTTGGTCGGTCAGAACCCGCAGAATGCGGGCCTGGGTCGACAGCGGCATGTCCGCAACTTCGTCGAAATAGAGCGTTCCGCCATCGGCCATTTCCAGCAGGCCGGGTCGGACCAGCTTGCCGTCCTGCTCCTCTCCGAAGAGTTCCTGCTCAAATCGTTCGGGCGTGATTCTTGCGGAATTGACGCTGACGAATGCGCTGTCAGCGCGCTGACTCCAGGCGTGCAGCAGGCGCGCGGCGACCTCTTTGCCGGATCCCGCCTGGCCTGTGATGAGCATCCGGCTGCCGGTCCCGGCGACCCTTTTGATTGTCGCACGGACCTGATTGATTGCGGTACTGGCACCGGTAAACTCACCTTCACCGGGAAAGTCGCTTCGCAGCCGGGCATTGTCGCGCCGCATGCGTTCGGTCTCAGTGGCCCTGCCAACGAGATGCAGCAACTTCTCCGCCTCGAAAGGTTTCTCGATAAAGTCGACCGCGCCCCGTCCGATCGCCGCGACAGCTGTGTCGATGTTGCCGTGGCCCGAAAAAATGATCACAGGTAATTCCGGCTCGCGCTGCTTTATCTCGTCGAGGACCTCGAGGCCGTCTTTGGAGCTGCCATGTAGCCATACATCGAGCAGGACGAGGCTGGGGCGCTTCTCGTCAACGGCGGCGAGCGCATCATCGCTTCCGGCTGCGGTGCGACAATCGTAGCCTTCGTCGCTGAGTACGCCGGCAACCAGTTCGCGAATGTCGCGCTCATCATCGACGATCAAGATGTCTAGTGCCATTGCTGCTTTATTCCGCCGCCTGGTTGGTTTGCCGCTGTGCCAGTGGGTCGTGCGCAAAGCTCATAGACACGGTCGCGCCCCCATCCTCGTTGGTCGAAAAACTCATTTCTCCCCCGTGCTCTTCGACGATCTTGTTGACTATCGCGAGGCCCAAGCCGGTGCCTTTGTCACGAGTAGTCACATAGGGTTCGACAATCCTGTCGCGGTCCTGCGGCAGTCCGATTCCATTGTCGGCTATCGTGACCTCGACGCGCTCGTCCGCAAGTCGCAGCGTTACCGCGATGCGGCCCGTGAATTTGTCGCCTTCTTCCTTGGCTATTGCCTCAACCGCCTCGACGGCGTTTTTGAGCACGTTTGTCATCGCCTGCCCGAATTGGTGACGGTCGCAGGCGATAGTCTCGATTGCGTCGTCGGCGGAGAACACGAACTCGATTTCGGGACGCGAGACTTCCTGAAGGAACAGTGCCTGTCTCGCAAGCGCGACAATGTCCTCGCTGCGGAAAAGCGGTTTGGGCAAACGCGCGAAGGATGAAAACTCGTCGACCATCTTCCTGAGGTCACCAACCTGACGGATGATTGTGCTGGTCAGTTCCTCGAATAGCTCGGGATTATCTTCAATCTGCTTGCGATAGCGACGGCTCAACCGTTCGGTCGCCAACTGGATCGGAGTCAACGGATTCTTGATCTCGTGAGCAATGCGGCGGGCGACGTCCGACCATGCCGCCTGCCGTTGGTCTACCAATTGGCGCGTGATATCCTCGAAGGTGATAACGTGGCCGGTACGATCACGCGTAATCTTGACCGCCAGCGTCAGCAATTCTCCGGACTTGCCGTACTGGATAATCCCGCTGCTTGTATCCCGTTCAACCATTGGCGCCAATTGTGGAGCCATTTGCGCGAAGGATAGGCCGATTGGCCCTGGCGCTTCGCGGTCGAGCAACAACTTCTGCGCGGTGCTGTTCATCAGCAGCACTTGCCCCTTGTCGTCGAGCGAGACGACGCCGGCCGAGACGGATTCCAACACGGCCTCGATAAAGGCACGGCGTTCGTGCAACTGTTGATTTGCGCTGACAAGATCGAGGGTCTGCTTCTCGATCTGCTCGGTCATGCGGTTGAATGCGCGGTTCAACAGCCCGATCTCATCGGCGCTGCTCCGCCCTTCGATGCGAAGCGCGAAGTTGCCCGCGCCGACCCCGCGAGCGGCGTCAACAAGCTGATAGACAGGCTTCACCTGACGATCGGCAAACCGCAGTGCGAACCAGACCGAAAGGCCGACCAACGCAAGCGATATGACGAACAGTGCAATGTTGAACCTCAACTGGAGAACGCGCGCGCGACTAGTCAGAACCGCATAGGCTTCGACAATGTTCTGCGCACGCTGACCCTGGCTGAAGGCAAGCAGGTCCGAGCTTCTGGCGGTGTAGAGATAAATGCCGGCACGCTGGTCGATCGGGATTAGGGCTTCGATACGATTGGCATTGGCATTGAAGACGATGAGTTCGTCGCCACCCTTCAGTCGATCGAGGGCGTCTTTGCCGATACGGTCGTAAGAACTGTTCCCTTCGGGATCGACGACGGCGGCGGTTCGAAGCTTTCCGTCGGAGCCGGATTGCAGGATCGCGGCCTCGTTCAGTTTTCTGTAGGCGACCTGGTTGGCATAGAAACCGGCAAATTCAGGGCTCGTTATTGGTTCTTGGCTGAGGAAGTTGCCAAGGTCCTCCGCCATTGCGACGGTTTCATAGCCGACATCGCGCTGGGCTTGTTCGTAGTATCCTCGCGCCAGCTTGTTCGCATTTTCGAGCATTCCCCTAGAAGAGTCTGAGAACCAGAACTCCACGCCCGACTGAAACAACAATGAGGCAAAGACCACGACGAGCAGTGTCGGCACCGCTGCAATCAGAGAAAAAATAAACACGAGGCGGATATGCATCCCTCCGGCCCCGCCCAAGTATTGCGCTGTTCGTCTGAGCGCGATGCGCCTGCCAAGCAAGACGAGTATGGCCATGGCCGGAACCAGGGTGCCGACCAGCAGCGCCGCAGTCAGGTTGGATGGGACAAGTTCGCCACTTTCACCCTGCGCCTGCAATGCCACCCAGGTCACCAAAGTCATGATAACAAAGGCAGCGACCGAAATAATCTCGATCACGGCAAACAGGTTCGTTCTGCGCGCGGCGACTTTTGCCAAACGCCACCAACGCGGCAAGGCGCATCGCTGGGAGATCGCGATATTCTCCATCGTTGCAGGATTACAACACTACTGTTGCCACACTGCAAGCAGAATCGCGAAGTGGTAGTCTATTCACGTCTCGTGAATACGTCGGGATCGAGGTCGAGTTCGTTGAGCCGCTTACGCAGCGTGTTGCGATTGATCCCGAGCAAGTTTGCCGCTTGCACCTGATTGCCATGGGTTTTCCCAAGGACCGCAGCAAAGAGCGGCTTTTCGAGCGCTGCCACGGCTTGTGCATGTATGTTGCCCGGATCTGGTTTGTTTTCGTCGAGCCAGTGCCGGACTGCCTGTTCGAGATCGGCTGCCTGGTCGCTGAAAACTTCTTCGCCGGATTCGGCTTCAAGTATGTTGTTGACCGTTGCCACATCGATTTGGTTGTCGCGCGCGAGAAGGGCCAACCTGAATATGAAATTCTTGAGCTCACGCACGTTGCCACGCCATGACTGGCGCGAAAGTAGTTCAGCTGCTTCGCTGTTTAGCGAGCGGCGAGGCAACCCCTCGTCCGCCGCTTGGCTAAGAAAGTGCCGGGCCAGAGCCTCGACGTCCTCTGGTCTCTCGCGCAGCGGCGGCATGTTGATTGGAACGACGTTTAGCCGGTAAAACAGGTCCTCACGGAACAGTCCGGCCGCAATCTGCGGTTTGAGGTCCTTGTTGGTGGCGGCGATAATTCTGACATCGAGTCGGAGTTCTTCGCGGCCGCC
>CAZRVW010000069.1:0-12318 GCA_964603645.1 uncultured Novosphingobium sp.
TTCCGCGAGCTAGGCGTGCTGATGACCGCGATCATGGTCGCGGGTCGTTCGGGTTCGGCCTTCGCCGCGCAGATCGGCACGATGAAGCTGACCGAGGAAGTCGACGCGATGCGCACGATCGGTGTTTCGCCGATGGAAGCGCTGGTGGTGCCGCGCGTCCTTGCCGCGATGTTCATGATGATCGTGCTCGGCTTCTATGCCTCGATCATGGCGATCATTGGCGGCGCCTTCATATCAGCCTTCACTCTCGGCATCCCGTTCTTCAACTTCCTTACCCGCATCCAGAACGTGGTGCCGCTGCATGACCTGTGGGTCGGATTGACCAAGGCCCCCGTGTTCGGACTGATCGTGGCAGTCGCCGGCTGTCATCAGGGCATGGAAGTGCGTTCGAACGCAGAGGAAGTGGGTCAGCGCACAACCCAGGCCGTGGTCACCGCCATCTTCGCGGTGATCGTGCTCGACGCCTTCTTCGCCATCTTCTTCACCGAGATCGGCTGGGCATGAGCGAGACGCCGCCCACCGAGTTCGTCGAGCGGCGCGCCACTCCTCGCGAAGAGGAGGGGGACTTCCCCATCGTGGTCGAAGGCTTGCGCAACGCGTTCGGTCCCCACGTCATCCACGACAATCTCGATCTCAGAGTCAGGCGCGGCGAGATTATCGGCGTGGTCGGCGGCTCGGGATCCGGCAAGTCTGTGCTGATGCGCTCGATCATCGGGCTTCAGGCCCCGGTATCGGGATCGATCATGGTGCTCGGCAACGAAGTCGCCGACGGCATCGACGAGCGGGAAGGCGCCCTGATCCGGCCGCGCTGGGGGGTGATGTTCCAGGGTGGGGCGCTGTTCTCGACGCTGACCGTGGCAGAAAACGTGGAAGTGCCGCTGCGCCAGTTCCACCCCGATCTCGACGACGAATTGCGCAGCCAGATCGCCCGCTTCAAAGTCCAGCTGTCCGGTCTGCCGGAAGAGGCAGCCTACAAGTATCCGTCCGAGCTTTCGGGCGGAATGAGAAAGCGCGCCGGCCTCGCCCGCGCGTTGGCGCTCGATCCTGAACTGCTGTTCCTCGACGAACCGACCGCCGGACTCGATCCGATCGGTGCAGCGGGTTTCGATTCGCTTACCCGCGAGCTCAAGGAGACGTTGGGGCTGACGGTGTTCCTGATCACCCATGACCTCGATACGCTTTACGAGATTTGCGACCGCGTCGCCGTGCTTGCCGAGAAGCGGGTGATTGCGATCGGCACCATCCCCGAATTGCTGGCAACCGATCATCCTTGGATCCAGGAATACTTCAACGGTCCGCGTGGGCGGGCAGCCAAGACCACGCAGGAACGACTGGCGGGCATGGACGCCAGTATAGACACGGCACCGGGGCAGGGGACATAACGAAAGACGATGGAAACGCGCGCTAATTATATCTGGGTCGGGGCTGTAACCCTCGCCCTGCTGGCCATGGTCGCCGCGTTCATCGTGTGGATCGCGCGTCTCAACGAGGGCGATCTCAACGAATACGATATCTTCTTCAACCAGTCGGTCGACGGCCTCGCCAATGGTTCCACCGTTGCCTATTCGGGCGTTCCGGTGGGCAAGGTCGATCTGATCGAGCTGTGGCCCAAGGACCAGGGCTTCGTACGCGTGCGCATCAGCATCGACGAGTCGGTTCCCATCGTCATCGGCACTACCGCGACGATCCAGGGCAGCTTTACCGGTGTTTCCGATATCCAGCTCGAAGGGGGCGCCAAGGATGCGCCGCCGATCGACGAGCCGGGGCCGGAGGGTGTGCCGGTGATACCGACCAAGCAGGGCGGGCTTGGCGCGATCCTGTCTAACGCGCCGCTGCTGCTGGAGCGGCTCGCGACTCTGACCGAGAGCCTCAACCTGCTGCTGTCGGAAGAAAATCGCAGGTCCATCAGCGGGATTCTGAAAAACACTGACAAGGTGACGGGCGAACTCGCCAAGGCATCTCCGCAGATCGATGAAACGCTGACCGAACTGCGTGGTGCGCTGGTCCAGGCCCAGTCTGCGCTCGCCGCATTCGAAGGCGTCGCGGGCAAGACCGATGAACTGCTGGGCTCTGAAGGCGATACGTTGGCGGTGCAATTGCGTGAAACGCTGGCGTCGGCCGAGAAGGCGATGGACGAGCTCAACGGCACGCTTAAGAGCGCGAAGCCGGCGCTCGATCAGGTCTCGGGCTCGACCTTGCCTGCCGCCGAGGCGGCGCTGCGCGACCTTCGCACGACCAGCCGGGCGCTGCGCAACGTTACCGAGAAGATCGACGAGCGCGGCGCGGGCGCCCTGCTCAAGGGCGAAAGTCTGCCGGATTACAAGCCATGATCGCCAAGGCTGGAACCAAGGACAAGGGAGCGACGATGCGCGCTATTTCAAGAGGCGTTCTGGCGCTGGCAGTTATGCTGGCCTTGCCGGGGTGCGTGAGCCTGGGCGGCGAGACGCCCGACCTGCTGATTACGCTGACGCCTGACGAGAGCGCCCCGGCCGGTC
This sequence comes from uncultured Novosphingobium sp., assembly GCA_964603645.1. Lineage (GTDB taxonomy): Bacteria > Pseudomonadota > Alphaproteobacteria > Sphingomonadales > Sphingomonadaceae > Novosphingobium. The sequence goes on from CAZRVW010000069.1 coordinate 2,496, forward strand.
CGATGGCAAGTGGTGAGACCGGCAACGCCATTGTCATTCTTGATCCCGATGCTGACCGGCGGATCGATGTCGACCGCGTGCCGGTCCAGATCAACGCGTCATCTGTGGCCTATCTCAAGGACGCGGTCTGGGTCGAAAGGCCGACACGCCAGTTCCGCCGCCTGCTGGCCGAGACGGTGCGCACGAAGGCAGGCCGCGTGGTGATCGAGGGCAGCGATTTCGAAGTAAAGGGCCGGACCAGGGTTGCGGGCAGGCTGTCGGAGATGGGCTATGACGCGCTGCGCCAGACCGTGGTGGTAAGATACGACGCGGTAGTCGAGGATGGCGGCGCGGTTCGGGCTCGCCGGTTCGAGGCCGAGGTGCCGGGCGTGCCGGCAAGGGCTAGCGCGGTTGGGCCGGCGCTGAACGAGGCGGCGAACACGGTGGCGAAGGAAGCGGCGGAGTGGATCTTGGAGGGCTAATCGCGCTCGATCTCGGCGATGATCCCTTCCAGCCAGCGGCGCGGCTCTTCGGCGTCGCCGATGTCACAGACGAATTCCTGGCCGCGCTTGGCGGAATTGAGTGTTCCGTCTCCTGACCAGCGCGCCGGATCGGCGTGGTAGGTCAGTCCGAAGCGCTTCAACCAAGAGGGTATTTGCCAGCGGTTCAGCGGCCCTTCGGGATGGGTCAGGCGCAAGGCGGGTGAGGCGGTTTGCGCGAGGCTGGCGGTGCCATGATAGAGCGTGTTGCTCGCTTCCCAATCGCCATGGAGGTGCGGATGGGCGTGCGGCGGCTCGCGCCATGAAGAGTGCATGCGGATCTCTTCAGGCGAACCGAAGCAGCTGACGGTCATTGCCGCGAAAATGCGGTGATGGCGCTCCGCGGTTTCGGGTTCGGCGAAAAGGCCAAAGAACAGGAACACGTCGCCCGTGCCCACGCCCTGATTGCGCAGGTGCCCCTGCGCCTGATTGACCTGTCCGAACCAGCATAGTCCGTCCGCGAACATCGGATCGTGGTGACAGGATGCGGTCCTGCTCATCCGGCCACGCGTTGTCGTCTCCACAAGCTGGCCGATACCGAGCTCGGCATAGGTCGTCGTCTCGCCGCGCGAGCCGGGAATGGGCAGGCTGACCGGCCTGCCATCGACAATTGGCGAGGGCGCCCCGCCATAACTGCTGTCGAAACCCTTGCGGCTGAAGATTATCCGCATGTCATCCGGCGCGCGCCAGAGCGGCGAAGCGCATGGCGAGCTGGAAAGCGTCGGACCTGGCCCGGCGCGCCTCTTCCGCCTCGGCATCGCGGCCCCAGTGTTCGGCCTGCCAGTCTTCCTCCAGATTGGCTGCGCGCCACAGGTTGTCGCCATCCGCATCCCGCTCGAGCGTGGCCAAAGCGATTACCAGCGAGGCGGACAGGCTGGTCAGCATCCTGAGTGCAGCGAGTGCGAAGGCGTCCTGCGCGGCAACGGCAGCCTGCAGGCGGGCAAGCGTTTCATCGGGTTGCGGACGGTGGACGATCCCGGACACGCGCTTGAAGTGCACGTCGTGACGGCGCTCGGCGTCAAGGAGCAGCGGCTCCCAGATGTCGAGCTGGCGTTTGTGCAGGGGTTCGTCGGGATCGGCGCGGTAGCAGAGCGTGTCGGTGCCCGCATAGGCGGCGATCTCGTCGATGAGACTATCGCGCGCATCGCCCGAGGCAACGTCGATCGCATAGTCGGCGAGATCGCGCAGCTGGAACGTGCGCGGGTCGATTTCATCGCCTTGCGAGGCCCATTCTTCGGCCATCGCCTCGGCAAGGGCGCGGGTGGGAACATGTTGCGCCTTGCCACCGGCGGTCTTGATCGCCCTGCCATCGAGCATGACCTGCCAACCACCGTCTTGCTCCTGTGCTGCAACCTCGTTGTAGAACCGTTTCAAAGCGGCGTTTTCCACATCCGGGCGAGCACGCTGGGCATGAACAGCGCGTCGAGCAGGCCGATCGCCATCAGCGGATAGGCTGCGATTTCGGGCAGGAAGGCGATCTTCTCCGCGTATATCAGCAGGCCGAAGATGAACACGCCAAGGCCGGTCCAGCGCACCATTTGGATGACCATCCAGCGCGCTCTTGCGGGATCATGGGCGGGATCGGGTGCACTCATGACAACAGGTACTCCGTGATGTCGGCGGGCTGGCGCGCGACAAGTTCAGCGCCCGCAGCCAGCAGGTCCTTGCTTGCGTGATAGCCCCAGTCGACGCCGATGCCACGCATTCCGGCGTTCACCGCCATCTCGATATCGAACACGGTATCGCCGATCATCACGGACTGGCGCGGATCGCAGGCCACCTCGAACAGCGCGGCCTCGGCCATCGCGGGATGAGGCTTGGAAGGGTTGCCATCGGCGGTCTGGAGCGTGGCGAACCGGTTCGTCAGGCCGTTTTCGGCGAGGCAATGCGTGAGGCCCCGGTCGGACATGCCGGTGGCGACGCCGAGCACCCAGCCGGCTTGCCTGAGCGCGTCCAAAACGTCCCGGATACCCGGCACCAGCGGTTGCGCCACCCGGCCTTCGAGGCGCGCAGTCCGGAATGCCTGTTTGTAGCTGTCGACCACCCGTGAGCGCGTCGCGTCATCGGCCTCGGGCAGCAGGCTGCGCATCGCGACCGGCAGGCTCAGGCCGACCGCACGGCGCACAGCTCCCCGCGGCGGCGCGGTGAGCCGCTGCGCGGCAAAGGCGTGCTCCATTGCCTCGCAGATCGAGGCCTGCCCGTCGATCAGGGTGCCGTCGCAGTCAAACAGGGCCAGCTTATTTTCTGTAAGGCGAGCGGTCATGGGACGAGGCTACGCATTAGTTGCGCCAGCGCGGGGGAACCGCTTGCTTCCAGAGCTTCGGCCACGCCCTGCCGGTCTTCCTTGGACTTGTTCTGCGACAGCTTGAGCGTCGGCCGCCAGGCACTGATTTCCATTTCGAACCCGACGATGCCTTTGGATAGCTCGGCAAACCTGCCATCGGACAGCCCGTCGAGCGACCAGGGCATGTCGGCCGCTATCCTTGTTTCGTGCCTCTCGACCAGTGTTTCGATGTGTCCCCTGAGCCCGTCGCTATCCATCTTCCTCACACGGCCTTCGAGTTCCAGCGACACGTAGTTCCAGGTCGGAACCTGATCGCTGATCGCATGCCAGCGCGGGCTGACGTAGGCGTCGGGGCCATTGACCAGCGCCAGTGCCGTGGTCCCGGCGAGATGCCGGGTAAGCCCATTGCCGCGGGCCAGGTGAAAGTGCAGCGCGCCGTCACCGGTCGAAACCAGAGGTGTATGCGCCACGCGTGGGCCATCCGGCGTCTGGGCAAAGACCATGCCGAAGCCGATCTCGTCGATCAGCGTTTCCAGCAGCGCACGTTCCTCTGCAGGCGGCAGGCCGGTGCGAAAGGCGGAGTTGGGATGCATCAGCGCTTGCCTTTCGGTTTGCCCGGCTTGCCGCCAGAGGGTTTGCGCTTTCCTGAGCGGGCCGACCGCGGTTTGCCCGAAGAGGCCGAAACGCCGCGCTTGCGCCGCTCGCCGCGACGGTCCTTGCGAATATCCTTGGCATGCGCCTTTGCCGCGCGCTTTTTTGCCTCGCGCGTGGGTGGAGCGGGCGCTTCGAGCACCACGTCGTCCAACGTCTCGTCGAAACCGAGTTGCTCCATCGAGGCGGCAAAATACTCAGGCAATGGCGCGGTGACGTCGATGCGGTCGCCGTCCGGGTGCTCGATCACAAGGCGACGGGCATGCAGGTGCATCTTGCGGCTGATCGAACCGGTCAGGAACGCTTCCTGTCCGCCATATTTGCCGTCGCCGATAATCGGGTGGCCGATCGCCGCCATGTGCACGCGTAGCTGGTGGGTGCGGCCTGTCATGGGATGCAGCTCGACCCAGGCGGCGCGGTTCCCGGCGCGTTCGATCACGCGGTAGCGAGTCCGTGCGGCCTGTCCGCCTTTCTCGTCGACATACATCTTCTCACCGCCCGTGCCCGGCTGCTTGGCGAGCGGCAGTTCGATCAGGCCATCGGCGATCTCGGGCACGCCCATCACCAGTGCCCAGTAGATCTTCTGGGCCGACCGCCCCGAAAAGCGCTTGGAGAAGAAGGCGGCGCTGCCGGGGGTGCGTGCAATGAGCAGAACGCCGGAGGTGTCCTTGTCGAGCCGGTGGACCAGGCGCGGGCGCGGATCGTCCGGCCCGCAAAAGGCATCGAGCAGGCCATCGACATGGCGAGTGGTGCCCGAGCCGCCCTGCGTGGCGAGCCCCGGTGGCTTGTTGAGCACGATGGCGGCGCGATCCTGTTCGAGGACCATGGCTTCGGCCTGGGCGACTTCGTCGTCGGTCAGTTCGCGGCGCGGTCGCGGGGCCTTACCACCCGATCGCGCCTCTCCGCCCGGTGGTACCCGAAGCACCTGTCCCGTGCTGAGGCGGTCGGCAGGGTCTGCGCGCTTGCCATCGACCCTGATTTGCCCGGTGCGCGCCCAGCGCGAAACGGTGGCGAAGCCGACTTGCGGCAAATTGCGCTTGAACCAGCGGTCGAGCCGCACGCCGTCGTCGTCCGAGCCGACGGTGAATTGCCGGACCTTCTCGCTCACGCTGCCCTCATCACGGCAAGTCCCACGAACAGCGCCGCGAACCCGGCGATCAGCGATAGCGCGACATAGAGCGCGGCCAGACCGATCGTGCCGCGTTCCACCATCAACGCGAATTCGAGGCTGAAAGCGGAAAAGGTCGTGAAGCCGCCAAGCAGGCCCACCGCGAGAAACAGGCGCGCGCCTTCGCTCGCCTGCCCATGTCGTGCCAGCCAGCCCGCCAGCAGGCCCATTGCGAGGCTGCCCAGCACGTTTGCGGTCAGCGTGCCCCAGGGAAAGGCGCTGGCCTTGATCGGGCCCAGCCAGCCGACGTAAATGCGCCCGACCAGGAAGCGCAGCCACGCCCCAATCGCGCCGCCGAGGGCGACAAACAGCGATGAAGCGAGGAAGGAGGGCGAGGCCATTGCAATGGCGCATTATACTGGCTTTGCCTGCTTGCCAATTCCAACGGATTTTGCTAGAGAAATTGGCATTGGCGCCGATCCAGCCGGATGCGGTGCTGTTTTTGCGTTTATAGATAATCGCTGGCCCGCCGTCCGAACATGGCGGAAAAGCGTTCGATTACAAAGCGAGGTTTGACGGTTTTATGCAGATTATGGTTCGCGACAACAATGTTGATCAGGCCCTTCGAGCGCTCAAGAAGAAGCTGCAGCGCGAAGGCGTCTACCGCGAAATGAAGCTGCGCCGCCATTACGAAAAGCCCTCGGAAAAGCGCGCCCGCGAAAAGGCCGCCGCCATTCGCCGCGCCCGCAAGCTGGAGCGCAAGCGCATGGAGCGCGACGGCATCAAGTAATCTTGCACGGACAGTGCCGATAAGCCATGAGGGCGCGGATTCAACCCGCGCCCTTTTGCATTTCATGACCTCAGGAAATTCGCGATGACCGAGATTACCCGCGTTCCTCTCCAGCCGATCGCCAAGGGTGCGCTTGGCAAGCTTTGGCTTGGTGTGGCCGCCGCGCTGCTTGTTGCCGGCGGCATTGCCTGGGCGACCGTGCCACGGTTCACCGAGCTCAAGGACGGCGTCATGATCCGCGAGATCGAAGAGGGCATCGGGGCCGTCCCCGGCGCGACCGATTTCGTGCTCGTGAATTACAAGGGCACGCTCGACGATGGCACGGTGTTTGATGAGGGAGAGAAGACGCCGATGCAGGTCAATGGCGTGGTTCCCGGTTTCAGCACCGCGCTTCAGTCTATGCGCACAGGCGGCAAGTACGAGATCAGGATTCCTGCCGATCAGGCCTATGGCGATCGCGAGCAGCCTGGACTGCCCGCCAATTCCGACCTGACGTTCGAGGTCGAACTGCTAGATACCCGCAGCGAGGCCGAAGTTCAGGCCATGCAGCAGCAGATGATGATGCAGCAGATGATGCAGCAACAGCAGCAAGGTGGCGAGGCGGGTGCGCCCGGCGCGATGCCACCCGGTGCAATGCCGCCGCAGCCCTGATTCATCAAAGCCGAGTTCGAGGAACTGATATGTCGGTAGATACCGAAACCGTGGCGCGAATTGCCGCGCTGGCCCGTATCAAGCTGGGCGATAGCGAGCTTGACGCGATGGTGCCTGAATTGAACGCAATTCTCGGCTGGGTCGAGCAGCTGGGCGAGGTCGATGTGACCGGCGTCGAGCCGATGACCGCCGTCATTCCCAACACGCTGCGGCTGCGCGACGATGTGATCGATGCCGATCCGCTGACCGCGGGTGGCAGGCGCGACGATGTGCTCGCCAATGCGCCCGCCGAAGAGCATGGCTTCTTTGGTGTGCCGAAGGTGATCGAATAGTGGCCGATCTTACAGATCTTGGCGTCAAAGCGATCCGCGACGGGGTCGCGGCGGGCGACTTCAGCGCCGTCGAAGTGGCCGAGGCATTCAACGCCAATGTGGCTGCCGCCGGCGCCTTGAACGCCTATATCGTCGCTACGCCGGAAGCCGCGCTCGATGCCGCGAAAGCCACCGACGCCAAGCGCGCCAGGGGTGAAGACCTTGGCATGATGGGCGGGGTGCCGATCGGCATGAAGGACCTGTTCGCGACGCGCGGAGTGCAAACGTCCGCCGCAAGCCACATCCTCGAAGGTTTCCTGCCCGAATACGAGAGTACCGTTTCGCAGAACCTGTGGGATGCGGGCGCGGGCATGCTAGGCAAGCTCAATCTCGACCAGTTCGCTATGGGCTCTTCGAACGAGACCTCTTATTTCGGCAATGTCGTCAATCCGTGGCGGCGCAACGACGGCGGCAATGCCGCACTGGCACCGGGCGGTTCATCGGGCGGCTCTTCGGCAGCAGTCGCAGCGCGGCTGTGTCCTGCAGCGACCGGCACCGACACCGGCGGCTCGATCCGCCAGCCCGCCGCTTTCACCGGCATCACCGGCATCAAGCCGACCTACGGGCGCTGTTCGCGCTGGGGGATCGTTGCCTTCGCCAGCTCGCTCGATCAGGCCGGACCGATGGCCCGCGACGTCACCGACTGCGCGATCATGCTCGAAGCCATGGCCGGGTTCGATCCCAAGGATGCGACCAGCCTCGACATGCCGGTGCCGCAGTGGGAAGCAGGTTTGTCGCCCGACATGAAGGGCAAGCGCGTCGGCGTGCCGCGCGAATACCGCATGGACGGCATGGACGCGGACGTGGCGAGTAGCTGGGATCAGGGAATTGCCTGGATGAAGGATGCAGGCGCTCAGATCGTCGATATCTCTCTGCCGCACACCAAATACGCGCTGCCCGCCTATTACATCGTTGCGCCTGCCGAGGCTTCTTCGAACCTCGCGCGCTATGACGGCGTGCGCTATGGTCTGCGCGACCTGCCCGACGGGGCGGGCCTGCAGGACATGTATGCCGCGACCCGCGCCGCCGGGTTCGGGGCCGAGGTCAAGCGCCGCATCCTCATCGGCACCTATGTGCTCTCGGCGGGCTTCTACGAAGCCTATTACACGCAGGCGCAGAAGGTGCGCACGCTGATCAGCATCGATTTCAGGAACGCTTTCGAAAGCTGCGACGTGATTCTCGCGCCGACCGCGCCGACCGCGGCCTTTGCGCTCGGCGAGATGACCAGCGATCCGCTGTCTATGTACTTGAACGACGTGTTCGCCGTACCCGCCTCGCTTGCGGGCCTGCCGGCCATGTCTGTGCCTGCCGGCCTCAACCGCGAGGGCCTGCCGCTCGGCTTGCAGGTGATCGGCAACATGTTCGATGAGCAGGGCGTGCTTAATGCGGGCCTCGCGCTGGAGCAGGCGGCGGGCTTTGCCGCGAAGCCGGACAAGTGGTGGTAGACATGGCACTTGACCCATCCGAAAGCGCGTCGCCCCTGCGCCCGCTGCCGCTGCTGATCTTCAGCTCGCGCTGGCTGCAGCTGCCGCTCTACGTCGGCCTGATCGTCGCGCAGTGCGTTTACGTGTTCCTGTTCCTCAAGGAACTTTACCACCTCGTCATGCACGCGTGGGAGTTCAGCGAGCAGCAGATCATGCTCGTCGTACTCGGCCTGATCGACGTGGTGATGATTTCCAACCTGCTCATCATGGTGATCGTCGGCGGCTACGAGACATTTGTCTCGCGGCTCGGCTTGCAAGGCCACCCGGACCAGCCCGAATGGCTCAGCCACGTCAATGCCGGCGTGCTCAAGGTCAAGCTGGCCATGGCGATCATCGGCATTTCCTCGATCCACCTGCTGCGCACTTTCATCGAGGCAGGCGCCATCGGACAGGAAGGCGCGCGCGTCACGACCGATGCTGTGCTATGGCAGACCATAATCCACCTGGCCTTTATCACATCGGCCATCGGCATTGCCTGGGTGGATCGCATGACGCAGGTGAAACACTGATATGAGCGACTATCGCATCGAAGGCGCAACCGGCGAATGGGAGGTCGTGATCGGCCTCGAAGTCCATGCGCAGGTCACGAGCAATTCCAAGCTGTTTTCCGGTGCGGCGACCGCGTTCGGGGCCGAACCCAATGCGCAGGTTTCGCTCGTCGACGCCGCAATGCCCGGCATGCTGCCGGTGCCCAACCGCGAATGCATCCGCCAGGCGGTGCGCACCGGCATGGCAATCGAGGCGCAGATCAGCAAGTGGAGCCGGTTCGACCGCAAGAACTATTTCTACGCCGATCTGCCGCAGGGCTACCAGATCAGCCAGCTCTATCACCCCCTGGTGGGCGAGGGGCACATCGAGATCGCGCCCGACGAAAAGAACCCGGACGCGACCAAGACTATCGGCATCGAGCGCATCCACGTCGAGCAGGATGCAGGCAAGCTGATGCACGACCAGCACCCAACGATGTCCTATGTCGACCTCAACCGCTCGGGCGTGGCGCTGATGGAAATCGTCAGCCGCCCGGACATGCGCTCGCCCGCCGAGGCAGGGGCATATCTGCGCAAGCTGCGCGCGATCCTGCGCTATGTCGGCTCGTGCGATGGCAACATGGAAGAGGGCTCGATGCGTGCCGACGTCAACGTCAGCGTGCGCCGCCCCGGCGAGGAGTTCGGCACCCGTACCGAGACCAAGAACGTCAATTCGGTGCGCTTCGTCATGCAGGTGGTCGAATACGAGGCGAACCGGCAGGTCGATGTGATCGAAGGCGGCGGCAGCGTCGATCAGGAAACCCGCCTGTTCGATCCCAATACCGGCACGACGCGGACCATGCGCAGCAAGGAAGACGCGCACGACTATCGCTACTTCCCCGATCCGGACCTGCTGCCGCTCGAACTGAGCGACGAGTTCCTCGAAGATTGCCGCAATTCGCTGCCCGAATTGCCGGACGCCAAGCGCCATCGCTACGAGAACGAGCTGGGCCTGAGCGGCTACAATGCTGGTGAACTGACCGCCGAGGTCGAAATGGCGGCCCGTTTCGAGACGCTGCTGGCGGAGTCGGCCAAGGGGCAGGGCAAGCCGGAAAAGGACGTTGCGACGCAGGTCGCGAACTGGATCCTCTCGGTCGCGCCCGGCGTCATCAATGCGCTCGGGTCCGAGGCCGATCTGGCCAACAATAAGCCTGCTGCGAACGCGGCGATTTTGACGATGCAGGCCAAGGGCGAAATCAGCGGCGGTCAGGCGAAAGAGCTCTACGAACTGGTGCTCAAGACCGGCGGCGACCCGGCCGATATCGCCGAGCGCGAGGGGCTGAAGCAGACGTCTGACACCGGCGCCATCGAAGCAGTGATCGACGAAGTGCTCGCCGCCAACCCTGACAAGGTTGAGGAATACAAGGGTGGTAAGGACAAGCTGTTCGGCTTCTTCGTCGGCCAGACGATGAAGGCCATGCAGGGCAAGGCCAACCCGG
>CAZRVW010000070.1:0-12244 GCA_964603645.1 uncultured Novosphingobium sp.
TGTAGCGCTCCTGGATCGCCTTCATCTTCGGCTGGACCGCGCGCATCTGCGCCATCGAAGCGAATTGCTTCTGGGCGATGGGGAACAGGATGCCGCGAATAACCACGGTGAGCAGGATGATCGCGACGCCGAAGTTGCCCGAGAACTCGAACAGCTTGAGCAGCAGCCAGAAGATCGGCTTTTCGAACCAGCGGAACCAGCCCCAGTCGATCGACAGGCCGAATTTCTCGATGCCCATGTCCTCGTAACGATCGAGAATGTTGCTTTCCTTGGCCCCGGCAAACAGCCAGGTTTTCGTCGCAACCTGCTTTCCCGCAGGCACGATCTGCTGCGGATAGAGCAGGTCGGCGCGGAACAGCCCGCCGCCGAGCGAGCGGAACGTGCCCTGAGCCTTGCCCTTGGCGGGCGCCAGTGCGCTCATCCAGTAAATGTCGGTAAAGCCGGTGAAGCCCGCATTGCCCTCCATTTCGGCAACGCGTTCCTCGGCGAGGTCGTCGTAGTCCGGGCCGAACGAAACGCCATCGGCAAAGGCACCGATCGGGCCGGAATGGACGTTCCAGGTGTCGAGCGAGGCAGTCTTGCTGGTGCGATTGATGAGGCCGAACGGGCGCACCCCGACGGCGCCCTCGCCGCGATTGACCACTGCTTGCGAGACAGTGATGAGATAGTCCTCGTCGATCTCGTAGGCAATCCGGAAAGTCTGACCGGTTTCGTTCGACCAGGCGAGCGTGACGGGTGTCTCAGGCGTCAGCGCCTTGCCTTTGGCAACCGACCATATCGTCTCGGCGTCAGGTGCGGCGATCCCCTCGCCCAGCCAGCCAAGCTGCGCGAAATGCTGTGCCGGCGTACCAGAGGGGGAGAATAGCCGCACAGGGCCGCTGTCCTTGTTCTCGCTCTCGCGGTGGCGATTGATCGTAAGATCGTCGACGAGGGCCCCGGTCAGGTTGATCGAACCGGAAAGGCCCGGCGCCTTGACTGCCACGCGTCCGCCTTTGAGCGCGGTTTTCAGATCCCGTTTCTCGAGGGCGACATCTGCGGCACTGGTGAGCCCGCCATCGCGCGAATGCGATTGCCGGTCCGACGCGTCGTCGCTCGCCGCCGCAACCGCTGCTGGCGCTTCGGCCTTCTGCGCCGGAGCCTCTCGCTGCGGATACAGATAGCTGACCACCGCTTCCCAGCCGAACAGCACGAGCGCGGTTAGGAGCACCGCGAGGATGATATTGCGCTGATTGTCCATGAAGCTGTCTAGTCGTCTCGTATTCGGCGTTTAGGCTCAGTCAGGGACCGGATCATGGCCATGACCCCCCCAGGGATGGCAGCGCAATAGCCGCTTGGTCGCCAACCAGCCACCCTTAATCGCACCGTGCCGTTCGAGCGCCTCGATCGCATATTGCGAGCATGACGGCATGTAGCGGCAGGTCGGCGGCAGAATGCGCGAGGGCCCAAGCTGCCACAGCCGTGCGACGAGGATGAGGACATGCTTCATTTGCGCTTGGCCGGTCGCCGCCGCCGCGGCGGATCGCCTTTCCCGGCTCTGGCGCGTTCCAGCGCCGCGACCAGTTCCTCACGCATCCTGCCGAAATCGCGCTCAACCCCGCCTTCGCGCCCGATCACGACGTGATCGTGGCCGGGAAGGCCGTGGGTCGGCAACAACTCACGCAGCAACTCACGAAACCTGCGTTTCATGCGGTTACGGACCACGGCATTGCCAATCTTCTTGGTAACCGTGATGCCGTAGCGGATCGATTCGCTCTTGTTGGGGTGAGCCAGCAAGACAAAACCGGGACGCGCTATACGCAAGCCCCGGTTTGCAGCGAGGAAGTCGGCCCGTCGGGTGAGGACGGACACCTTCGCCTTTTGATCAGGCAGAGAGCTTCTTGCGGCCGCGCGCGCGGCGGGCGCGCAGCACATTGCGGCCGCCGACTGTCGCCTTGCGGGCGCGGAAGCCGTGGCGGCGCTTGCGGACAAGGCGGCTGGGCTGGAATGTGCGCTTCATCGTAGACCTCGAAATCGAACAAAAAGGGCCGCTCCATGCGAAGCGACCGCCTGTCAGGTGTGCGCCGTTACGGGAGCGGGTGGTTCAAGTCAAGCGTCGGACGCGTCCAGCCGCACCCAGCGCGCCATGTCGCTGCCGGTCAGCCACAGGGCATCGTCGTGCGGCACCGAATTGGTCATGGCATAGAATCCGCGCGCTTCCGCCTCGGTCATCCCCATATGCCGGTAATAGGCCAGATACTTGAGGTTTTCCGGCGCATTGGCGGCATAGTCGCCCGCCTCGCGGCCATCGATATCGGCCCATGCATGGACCGCGAACTCGGCCGCGGGGTGGGCCGAGCGCCGACTTCCGGCCAGGAACAGCTCGACTCCGCCCGAACGCACCGATCCGCCTTCAGGCACGAATGTAGCGACCCCCGCCGCGCGGATCATCCGGCCAAGCCGCAGATTTGCCCGGTCGTCTTCCGTGCCGGGGCACTCGACCATCTCCAAAAGGGCAATCTGCGGAAAGGCGCTCATCATTGCCGCGAAATGGGCAGGGGAGCGCGCGTCCGTGACATCGACAAGGGCCGCATGCGTCCGGCCCAGGACGCGAAACGGACCGTAGACGGCGATCCCAGCGGAGACCGCCGCCGTCCCGTCGCGGACAAAACGTTCGCTGCCGCCACCGGTCTCGACAGTGGATTCGAGCGAGACCTGCTCGTAGGCGATCTGCTGTGCCGCAAGGGGGCTGGCGGCAATTGCCAGGAGCATCGCGACGAGGGCAGCGAGCGAACGCATGCACGCTCTATGCGCCATGGGGTTTTACCGGGACGATTACACCCGGGGTTAGCGCGGACTTGTCCCCTATGGTTAACGCAGGATCGCCAAGCTTGCCCGCTCAGGCAAGCAGCGGTGCTGGGCAGGAACGGCATCAAGCACTATATTGCCGGAAAATCAAAAATGCCCCTGGGGGAGAATTCACGATGGCCGACATCGATGTGCACGATCTTGACCCGGCGCTGTCGTTCGGCTCGCGCGTCACCGGCGTGACCCGCGACGCATTGACGGACGAAACAGTGCGCGCGCGGCTGAACCGGTTGTTCGAGGATCGAGGAGTGATCGTTTTCGAGGGCGTCGAGCCGTCCGCCGAAATGCAGGTCCTGATCAGCGAGGTGTTCGGCCCGCTCAAGGATCATCCGGTCGCCTATGTCGAGCGCGCCGACGCCGACAATTTGCTGGGCGTCATCGAGATCAAGGCCAAGCCGGATGGCGCCATTGTCGAGATCGATGGCGAAAAGCTCTCGACCTGGCAGCCCTGGCATTTCGACCATGCCTACAACAACGAACTCAACCGAGCCGGTGTGCTGCGTTCGCTTAAGATCGCCGATACCGGCGGGCGCACCGGATTCGCGGACGGCATCCAGATCTGGCACGACATGGATCCGGCGATCCGCGAAAAGGCGCGAGATATGTACCTGCTGCTCAATCTCGATCTGCGCTACGGGCGGCAGAAGTTCGGCCTGCCCGAAAATTTCCGCGTCGTGCAGGAACATGCCGATTCACTGAGCGCGGAGAACGAGAACGGGCGCTGCTCCGTTCACCCCGCCGTGTGGACGCGCGACACCGGCGAAACGGTGTTCCACATGACCGGCTACGGCTGCCGCGGGATGGTCGGCGATCGCAGCGATGCCGCGTTCGAAGCGATGGAAGAGGTCTGGCGCGAAGCGATGCGGGTGATGAAACCCTACTACCACGTCTGGCACCCGACCGACATGGTAATCTGGGACAACTGGCGCATCCTGCATCAGGCCTGCGGCTGTGCCCCAGGCCAGGAACGAGTCGTCCACCGCACCACGATCAAGGGCGATTACGGCCTCGGACGCTGGGAAGATGAACCGGCGCGAGAAGCCCAACCCGCCTAGGGGCAGGAAACTGAGGTCACGGCACCAGCATGCCAACCATCTTCCATTCCCCGTCGATCTTGCGGGTCAGATAGTTGGAGGTACCGCCCTCGATCCGGGTGCCATCTCCCGCCTGTCGCGAATACTCGACCGTGATGACGCCGGTATCACCGGCCATCAGCCCGACGTGCAGCGCGTCGATCACCGATGTCGACCAGCCGCGCGCGGCAAGCGCGTCGAGATTGCCCTTGGTGCGCGCGCGCCAGGCGGCGAGGTCCGGCACCGTCTCGGGCGAACGCCCGCCGCCGCCGATTACGACCGGAAAGGCAAACAGCGAGCAATAGGTATCGAGATCGACCCGGTTCCAGGCATCGATATAGGTAGTGTAGAGCGCCTTGTGCGCTTCGATCTCATCGGTTTGCGACATTCCGTATCCCCTTAACGCGTTCCATCGCGAATCACGGCGCGATGATGCCTACGATCTTCCACATGCCGTCCAGCTTGCGGGCGAGGTAGTTGCCGGTGCAGCTCTCCATCACCGCGCCATCCGCGGCAAGCCGCGAAAATGCGATGGTAATCACCCCGGTATCGCCCGCCATGAGGCCTACGTGCAGCGCGTCGATCACCGAAGTCACCCAACCGCGCGCGGCCAGGTCATCGATACTGGCCTGGACGCTGGCCCGCCATGCCGCCGGGTTCGATACCGTCGCGGGTGCCTGGCCGTTTCCGCCCACCGCGATCGGAAATGCGAACAGGCTGCAATAGGTTTCGAGATCGCCGCTGTTCCCTGCTTCGAGATATGTCCGGTAGAGCGCCTCCAGCGCCGCGATGTCGTCATTTCCGGACAAACCGTATCCCCTTGCGCTGTGGGCGATCGCGCCCAAGTTCATCCGATGACTGCCACACATCCTTTCCACGCGCACATCTATTTCGACCCGCCAGAGCTTGATCGGGCGAAGGCATTTGCCGAAACGGCGCACGAACTGTTCGCCGTCGAGGTGGGCCGCTTCCATGAAAAGCCTGTCGGTCCGCATCCGCGCGGCTCCTGCCAGCTGACGGTTGCGCCAGACAGGTTCGGCGAGTTCGCGACTTGGGCCGCAACCGCGCGCAACGGCCTGACGATCTTCGCCCATGTCGAGTCCGGCAAAGTCTGGCAAAACCACACCGAGGACGTGGTGTGGTTCGGGCCATCCGAGCCGCTGAACCTGCACGTGTTCGTGGAAATGGGGCTGGTGCCCGAAGGCAAGTCCCTCTCGACTCAGGATTAAGCCTGCGCCATCACTGCCCCGACACCAACGGGGGAGCGGGCCTTTTGGTCGCACTGGTATCGACGGTCGCCTATCTCGGGCTTGAGGCTCGCGCTGTCGAGGTGCAGTGCCAGGTCGCTGCCGGCATGCCGCGCTTCACTGTGGTCGGCCTGCCCGACAAGGCGGTGGGCGAAAGCCGCGAGCGGGTTCAGGCCGCGCTTGCCGCAATGGGTCTGGCGCTGCCGCCCAAGCGCATCACCATCAACCTTTCGCCCGCCAACCTGCCCAAGGAAGGCTCGCACTACGATTTGCCGATTGCCCTCGCCCTGCTCGGCGCGATGGGAGTGTGCGATGCTGAACAGCTTGCCGACTATGTGGTCGTCGGCGAACTGGCGCTCGACGGACGGATCGTCGCGACACCCGGTGTGCTGCTCGCCGCGCTTCATGCTTCGGGCCACGATCAGGCGCTGATCTGCCCTGCCGCGCAAGGCACCGAGGCAGGATGGGCAGGCGGGCTCTCGGTGCTGGCCGCGCCCGATCTCGTCAGCCTGCTCAATCACCTGAAGGGATCGCAGGTGCTATCGCCTCCTCCGAAGGGCGAGGCAGAACCTGCCGCACCCAGTAACGACCTCAAACAGGTCAAGGGGCAGGAAGTCGCCAAGCGCGCGCTCGAAATCGCGGCGGCGGGCGGTCACAATCTCCTGATGATCGGCCCGCCTGGCGCGGGCAAGTCGCTGCTCGCCTCGTGCCTGCCCGGCATCCTGCCGGACCTCACGCCCGGCGAAGCGCTCGAAGTCTCGATGGTGGCCTCGGTCGCCGGGACGTTGGAGCATGGACGCATCAGCCGCACGCGCCCGTTCCGCTCGCCCCACCATTCCGCCTCTATGGCTGCGCTCACCGGCGGCGGGCTGCGCGTGAAACCGGGCGAAGTGTCGATGGCGCACCTCGGCGTGCTGTTCCTCGACGAATTGCCCGAATTCCAGCGACCCGTGCTCGATTCGCTTCGCCAGCCGCTTGAGACCGGCGAAGTTTCCGTCGCGCGCGCCAATGCCCATGTTAGCTTTCCCGCACGAGTACAGCTCGTCGCGGCGATGAACCCCTGCCACTGTGGCCATCTCGGCGATCCGGCGCTGGCCTGTTCGCGCGCTCCGCGTTGCGCCGCCGATCTTGCCCTGCCACCGCCCGCCGAAGGGTCGGCGGAGGTTGCGGCGCGGGTGGCACGGGCGCGCGCCATCCAGTCGGCGCGTTTCGAGGAGACGGGAGCGCGCACCAATGCCGAGCTCGATGGCGACGCGCTGGATACCTACGCGACGCCAGACGAGGCGGGCCGCGCCCTACTGATGCAAGCGGCGAACGCCATGCGCCTGTCCGCACGTGGCTATACCCGGATGCTGCGCGTCGCACGCACGGTCGCCGACCTGCCTGGCGCCGCTGCGGTCGGTCGGATACATGTCGCGGAAGCATTATCCTACCGAAGGCAAGCGCCCCGTGCCTGATACCAACCCCGGCCTTGAACGAGCCAGAGCGCTTCACGATCTCATCGCCAGCGAGGCCCCGGCCTCCGAGGCGCTTGGCCGCCTGACGGACAAGGTCGCCGAGGCACTGATCGAAGCCGATATGTTCTCGCTGCTGCTGCCCCGCGAGGCGGGCGGACTGGAACTCAGCCTTCCCGAATATTTCGAAACCATCGAGGACATCGCAGCGGCGGACGGTTCGGCGGCATGGTGCTTTGCGATCTGCAATGCCACCGTCCTGATGTTTCACCGCGCCGGACCGGAACAGGGCAAACAGGAGGTCTTCGCCAATGGCCCGGTTCCGATGTGGGTCGGCCTGGTGCCGCGCGCGACGTCCGCGCCCGCCGAGGGCGGACACCTGGTCTCCGGCAAGTTCGGCTGGGGTTCGGGCAGTTCGCTTTCCGACTGGGTGCTTGTTACCGAGCCACTGCCTGACCGGGACGGCATGCAATGGTTCCGCTCCTACGTTCTGCCGAAGTCCGATGTGGCGATTGTGCCCGATTCCTGGCAACCGCTCGGGCTCAAGGCCACGGCCAGCGTGGACTATGTGATCGAGGGCGCCTTCGTTCCCGCCCATCGCAGCTTCGAATATCCGTTAATGGACATGTCAGGCACGCTGCCGATGTCGACGTTCGAAGGGGCCGTCTTCCATGGCATCGGCATGGCCGCTTTTGCGAGTGGCGTGGCGCGTCGGGCGACCTCCGAAATGGCCGCGGCCGCTTCCAAGGTCCAGCGCATGAAGGCCAGCGCATCGCAGGCGCAAGACGAGGCGATCCAGCAAGGCATGGGCGAAACCGAAGCGAGGTTCATATCGGCACGAAGCCATTACCTCGGATTGCTCGCCGAACAGGACAGGCATTGGCGCGAGCACGGAAGGACGAGCAGGGAAATAGTGCGACAGTGCCTCTATGCGCTGAATGTCCTTAGCAAGGCGGCGCGCGACTCGGCGATTTTCGCCTTCGACAACGCTGGAACCGCGGCGATCCTTGTGCATGATCCGATCCAGCGCTGCTTGAGGGACCTGTTCGCCGGTCTGAAACATCCGGTCTTCGGCGCGATCCACGTGCGCGATCTCGGCAAGGAAATGCTCGGCGCGGATGCCGCTCAGATGCGGCTCAAGTAGGTTTTCGCGGATCGACGCGCATGAACGGTAGCAGCGCGACCATTGCCAGGGTCATGACCGCATAGGCGATGTAAACCGCGTCGTAATTGCCGAACAGGTCGTGGATCAGGCCGAACAGCGGCGGCGAACCGGCATTGAACACGAACATGGCAATGCCGAGCAATCCCGATACCTTGCCCACAACCGCACGCCCGAATATGCGCGGCACCAGAAAGCCCTGCATCGGCAGCAGTGAACCGCCCGACAGGCCAATCAGGACCGCACCGACGGCAAGCGCCACCAGCCCGCGCTCGGCGAAAATCAGGCAGATATGGGCGAGCGATCCGATCACCATCGTCAGAGCCAGCAGCCTTCGCGGATTGGCGCGGTCGGCGATCCAGGCATAGCCGAGTTTGGCGATCAGCCCCGCGACCGAATAGGCGGAAATGAGATAGGCGACCAGAGTCGCATCGATGCCCTCGTCGGCGGCCATCGGTGCGATGTTGGTGACAACGCCGCGCATGGCCGAGAAGAACACCGACAGGATGATTGCGAGGATCCAGAATGTCGGATCGGACAGGATCTGGCGGCTGGTCAGGCCCGTCGCCTCGAAGGCATCGGCATCGGCGTGTTCGGGTTCCTCGTCGGCCCCGTCGGAGTGAAGGCCGACGTCGGCGGGCCGGTTGACGATCATCATCGCGGTCGGGAAGGCGACAATCACAAGGATCAGCGCAAACAGGCGCATCGATGTGCGCCAGTCGAAATTGTCGAGCAGAACCTGGGCCAGAACCGGGAACAGAAAACCACCGATCGAGACACCGGCAACCGCGATCCCCATCGCTCGCCCGCGCGTCGCGGAAAACCAGCGCGAGATGAGCACGGTAATTGCCATCATGCCGACCAAGAGCTGCGAAGGCGCCATGAACACGCCGTAGATCACCAGCACCTGCCAGAACGCGGTGGTAAAGGACAACGCAACGTAGCCCGTGCATAGAAGCACGCAGCCCAACAGGATCGCTTTGCGCAGCGACACCCGGTCGAGCAGGTTGCCCAGCGGCGGGGATATGACGGCTATGGCCACCGAAACCACCGACATCGCCATCATCAGCACCGCGCGGCTCGGATGGAACTCTTCCATCAGCGGCACGGCGATAATCCCGTAAGTGACGGTCGATATCGAGCCGCAGGCGAGCACCACCAGACTCAACCAGACCTGTTTCCAGCCCTGCCTGAACGTTCCTGCCACCTTGCGTGCCCCCCGATTGCCTTGACGCAATGCGCTAGGCGGCGGACTTGCGCAAGGTGGGCATCACCTCCTGCGTGAACAACGCGTCCTGCCTGGCCGATTGCTCGCCGGGATACAGGCCCGGTCCGACAACCACGAAACGCTCCAGCCCCATGGCGACGAGATCGAGGAGATGGCGCGTCACCTGATCGGGAGTGCCGACGACGGCAAAGTCGCGCACGAAGTCGGCCGACAGACCTCCACCCTTGATCTTGTCGGCCCCGCCGATGTCGCTGTGGCGGGTCATGTCGTAGCCCTTGCTTACGGTGTCGAGATTACGGGCGGCCTCGGCGTCCTGCGGCCCGACCTGCTTGCCCTCGATCACCTGAAACCGGGCCAGCGGCGGCGCGATCCGCATGGCCGTGTCCATCGCGGCATCGGCGTCGGTGTCGCACACAACCACGATCTGTGCGCCATAGGACGGTTCACGCTCACCTGCGCCCAGCGCTGCGCGCGCCTCGCCCAGCGCCCAGCCAATCCGGTCTTTCGAGGCGCCGACACTGAACGTCAGCCTTTCCGCCAGGCGCGCGCCCATGGCGATGACTTTCGGTCCTGTGGCCGCGACATCGAGCGGCACCTTGGGCAATCCCTCCGGCAACCAATTGAGGCGCACCGCCGCCGGCCGCTCACCAAGGTGCAAGGCGTCAAGCGGCGGTGCGTCGCCCGATGGCCCATAGTCGTCGAAGGGGATCTCGCCCCCGGAAAGCAGCGTCTGCAAGTGGACGAGTGCGCGCTCGAAGCCGCGCACGCCCATTGGCGCGTGACCGAGATAGGCATGGGCCGAATCCCCTCGCCCGATGCCAAGCACCGCACGTCCGCCGGTGATCGCCTGCACGGTCGCCGCTGCGCCAGCTGTCACCGCAAGATTGCGAGTCAGCGGATTGGTCACCCCGGTCGAGAGCCACAGGCGCTCGGTCGCTGCGGCCCATACGCCCATCTGCGCATAGGGATCGGCGCTCAGGCATTGCGAATCCATAAACATCTGGCCGTGCCAGCCCTGCTCCTCGATGGCCTGCGCCTCGCGCATGGTCGCGCCGAAATTTGCGCCGCCCGCGCGCCATATCTCCAGCATGTCTCGCTTTCCGCCCTCTCGCCCATCTGCGATGGCCAATGCCTATCAGGCCAAACCGATCTCGGCCACAGGCGTCGATTGACAGCTTGCGACGCCCGGTCCAGCCTGTTTGCATGTGATCGGCGGGAGGCAGACATGGCGACGATCCTGATCAAGGGCGGACTGCTCGCCGACGGCGATGGCGGGACTCCGCGACTGGCCGACGTGCGGATCGA
The DNA here is from genome assembly GCA_964603645.1 of uncultured Novosphingobium sp. GTDB lineage: Bacteria > Pseudomonadota > Alphaproteobacteria > Sphingomonadales > Sphingomonadaceae > Novosphingobium. The sequence goes on from CAZRVW010000070.1 coordinate 10,314, forward strand.
CGGCGAAATCATCGCCGAAGTGGGAGACGGCCTGCAGCCGCTTGCCGGAGAGCGCGTGATCGACGCGGCGGGCCTGCTGGTCACACCCGGATTCGTCGACCTGCATACCCTTTACGACGGACAGATCACCTGGGACGAAGTCGTCGCGCCATCGTGCTGGCACGGCGTCACCACGATTGTGGTCGGCAATTGCGGGGTTGGTTTCGCGCCGGTGCGACCCGGTCAGGAAGACCGCCTTGTCGAACTGATGGAAGGGGTCGAGGACATACCCGGCACTGCGCTCCACGAGGGGATGACCTGGGGCTGAGAACATTTCGACGAATATCTCGACGTGCTCGACAAGCGGCAATGGACCGTCGACGTCGGCACACAGGTGCCCCATGCGGCGCTGCGCGCCTATGTCATGGGCGAACAGGCGGGGACCGAACTCGCAAGCGCCGATGACGTGGAGGCAATGTGCGCGCTGCTGCGCCGGGGACTCGATGCCGGCGCACTCGGCGTATCGACAACGCGCATGCTGGCGCACCGCTCGGTCAAGCAGGAGATCGTCCCCGGCACTTTCGCCACCGAAGACGAACTGATGGCGCTGGCGCAGGTGCTGAGCGATCGCGGCGAAGGCGTGTTCGAAGTCGTGCCGCGCGGCATGGACGGCGAAGTGTCGGCGGAAGCCCATGCCGAATTCGACTGGATGGAACGGGTCGCGCGCCACACCGGCCGACCCGTGCTGTTCTCGCTGGTGCAGACCCATACCGAGCCCGAACGCTGGAAGCTATTTCTCGATCGGGCAGGCGAAGCACAGGAGAGCGGCGCACCGGTGCATGCCGTCGTATCGTGCCGCCCCACAGGCATCGTCTTCGGCCTGCAAAGCCGCTTCACCCCCTTCTCGACGCGGCCCAGCTACCAGGCGCTGGAACATCTGCCGCTCGAAGAGCGGCTGGAACGCATGCGGCGGCCCGAGGTGCGCGCGGCGATCCTTGCCGAACCCAACGGCCGCTATCGCTCCGAGGCGCTGCAGTACCAGCATGAGAATTTCGCCAACATGTTCCCGCTGTGCGAACCGTTCGAATGGGAACCGGGTGAGGACGGGACGATGCAGGCGCTGGCCGAGAAGGCCGGTGTGCCCGTCGAGGCCTATGTCTCCGATCACCTGACCGGAAACGGCGGGTGCGATCTGATCCTGTTTCCCTATACCAATTACTGCCATTTCAACATGGACGCTGTGCACGACATGGTGACGCACCCTGCCTCGCTGTTCGGCCTCAGCGATGGCGGCGCGCACTGCGGCATCGCCTGCGATGCCGGCAACACCACGTTGGCGCTGACCTTCTGGACACGCGACCGTTCAAAAGGACCGAGGCTGGACCTTGGCACGGTGGCGCGGATGATGAGCCGCGACAATGCCGAGATCTATGGCCTTCACGATCGCGGGCGTATCGCGCCCGGCTACCGCGCCGACATCAATCTGATCGACCATGAGCGGCTGGCGATGGCGCTGCCGGAAATGGTCTGGGACCTGCCTACCGGCGCGCGGCGGGTGATGCAGCGCGCGCACGGCTATGTCGCGACCTTCGTTGCCGGTGTGCAGACAATCGCCGATGATGAGCTTACCGGCGCGCTGCCCGGCAGACTGATCCGTGGCGCCAGGCCGCATGTGGCGGAGGCCAAGCAGTAACAGGCCCAACCCGCCTGAACACTTGCGCTCCCGCCGCGACCGGCTCATGCTCGGTGCGGACAAGGCGGGCAAACCGCCGTTCGGGAGAGCGAGATATGGACGAGGAATTCGATTTCGTTGTCGTTGGAAGCGGTGGCGGCTCGATGAGCGCGGCGCTGGTGATGCGCGAGGCCGGAAAATCGGTGCTGGTGCTGGAAAAGACAGATCTGCTCGGCGGCTCCACTGCCAAGTCGGGCGGGGTCATGTGGATTCCCAACAA
>CAZRVW010000071.1:0-12137 GCA_964603645.1 uncultured Novosphingobium sp.
CCTGCCCAATCAGGGCCATCATAAAGGTGTCTCGCGAGCCACGGCATGGCTACAGAATGTATCTTTGGGGCGACGGGCTAGTCGAGCCAGCCGGCTAGCTCGCTCCGCACCAGAGTCTCCAGCATGGCCATGCCTGCCTCGCCCGCGTTGAGGCAATCGAGCGCGGCAAATTCCTTGCCGCCTCCGCCGATGAATTGCTCGCGTCCGCGAATCGCCAGTTCCTCAAGCGTCTCCAGACAATCGGCCGCAAAGCCCGGTGCGGCAATAGCCAGCCGCCGCGTGCCGCTCTGGGCCGCGTTCGCCAGCACCTCGTCGGTATAGGGCTCCAGCCACTTTGCCTTGCCGAAACGCGACTGGAAGCCGACCTCGATCCGCAAATTCGGAAATTGGTCTGCCAGGGCCTCACTCAGCAAGCGCGCGGTCTTGCGGCACTGGCAATGATAGGGATCGCCTAGATGAAGCGTGCGTTCCGGCATGCCATGGAAGCTGAGCACCAGCACTTCGGGCTCGAAATCGAGCGCAAGGATCTGGCGGGAGATATCGGTACGAAGTGCTCCGATATGCTGCGGATTTTCGTAGTAGGGCGCGAGCGTGCGGATAGCGGGCTGCCAGCGCATCGCCTTGAGCGCATCTCCCAGGGCGTCCATCGCGCTCGCCGTGGTCGCGCCGGAATACTGCGGATAGAGCGGCGCGAACAGCACCCTATCACAGCCCAGCTCCTTCAGCTGCGTCAGTTCGTCGGCGATTGCGGGTGTGCCATAGCGCATCGCCCAGCGCACCAGGACCTTCTCGCCCAGCCTTGTCTGCAAGGCCTCTGCCTGTCTCGCCGTGATGGCCGCCAGCGGCGAGCCCTCCTCGGTCCAGACCTGTGCATAGGCATGAGCGCTCTTGCGTGGGCGCGTCGTCAGGATCGCGCCATGCAGTATCGGCCACCAGACCAGCTTTGGAATCTCGACCACACGGGGATCGGACAGGAACTCCGCCAAATAGCGCTGAACCGCGCCGGGCGTGGGCGTATCGGGCGTGCCGAGGTTGACCAGCAGAACGCCAACCTTGCCGACCGCGACGTCCGGATGATCCGCCGGCCGCTCCATCACAGGCCTTCCGACAAAAGCGGCAACCGCCGGAACCGCAGCCCGGTTGCCGAAAAGAGCGCATTGCCGATTGCAGGCGGCGCAGCGACTACGCCCAGTTCACCTGGATCGGCGGGCGGCGCATCACTGGCGATGAATTCCACCTCGATTTCAGGGCAGTCGGCAAGCAGCGGCAGGTTGAGATGCGACAGCCGCCGTGCGGAAGGCAAGCCGCGCTCGTAACCGGTTGCTGAGCCGATCGCGAGACCGAGTCCGAATACGAGCCCGCCCTCGATCTGCTGGCGCGCGATGTCCTCGTTCACGATCCGGCCGATGTCGGCGACTGCGCTGATCCGATCGACGCGCACGCCACTGTCGGCGCGGCGCGCGGTCGCCACCACCGCAATCCGACCCGCGCCGTCGCTCTCACCGATCCTGTGACAGGCCAGCCCCTGCCCGCTCGAATCGCCGCCCCCGCCCCAACCCGACAGGGTAGCGACCCTTTGCAGGCATTCAGCGAGCCGCGGCTCCTTGCCTAGCAGCGCCATACGAAAGGCCAGCGGCTCGCGATTGGCCTGGTGCGCCAGCTCATCGATGAATGTCTCGTTGAAAAAGCAGGTGTAGCCGTGGGCATTGCCGCGCAGCCGCGCGGTAGGCAGATCGATAGCAACCGGCACCTGTTCGATCGCGAGATTGGCAAGTTGATAAGGCGGAACCGCTCCCTCCATCGCCAATGGATCAATAGCTCTTGCCACGCTGTCTATGGCCTCGAAGGGTGGTGCGAGGGAGAGCAGCCGCTCGCCGAATTCGCGCACTGTCGCCGGGACAGCGATGCGCGCGCGCCATCCGGCCAGCCGCCCCTCGACATCGGTGCGCGCGCCCATCAGCGCAGCGACCGGCGTGCGCGGCCAGCCTGCCAGATGCTCCTGCCAGCGCGACCACGTAATCTGCACCGGCTTCCTGGCCTGCCGCGCAATCAAGGCGGCCTCGGCGGCCTGTCCAGCTTCGAGGCGCCTGTCGAAGCTGCCGCCCGCTGGCATCGCGTAAAGAACCACATCGTGCAGATCGATGCCAAGCGCGTGTGCGGCCACCTCACGCGCGGATTGCGGCGCCTGGCAGCCCATCCACAGTTCGAGCTTGCCATCAACAAACCGCGCGGTGGCGCTCGTCGTTTCCAGACCGGCATGAAGGGCAGGCTCCACCTCGTAACGCACAGCAAGATCGAAATTCTTTTCGAGCAGATTATCGGGATCGCCGGTCTCGAACAGCCGCGCCTCGTCGCCATGGCGGAGTGCCATGTCGAGCGCCTCGGTAATTTTGGCGCTGTCTGCCAGTCGCGAAACCTCAAAATGCGGCGCGATCCGGCGCAGCGATTCCTCCGCCGCCCACCAGTTGCTGGCAATCGCCGCCAGCCAGTCCGGGCCTTCGACCAGGTCGATCAGTCCGGCCACGCTGCCAGCCTCGCTACGGTCATATTCGCCCAGACTCGCCTTGCCGACAGGGGCATGATGCACGGCGGCAAAAACCATGTCTGGCATCCGCACATCCGCCGCGAATTGGTAGGAGCCATCGACCTTGGATGGCAGATCGAGGCGCGGGAAGTCCTGTTTCTCGCCAGCCACACCTTCCACCTGCTGCGGCCTCAACGGTGGCGGGTCGGGCGGATCGAAGGCAGCGGCCTCGGTCGCAAGCTTTGCGAACGACGCTCTGTTTTTGCCGTGGACGATGAAACCCTCGCGTGCCTCGCACTCTTCCCAGCTTACGTCCCAGCGCTCGGCTGCCGCCATGGCCAGCATCGCGCGCACCGAGGCTGCTGCCTTGCGCGCCGGCATCTCGAAAGCCTCCAGCGAAGTACCGTCAGCGGTCGTCATGAACTGGTTGTCCTGCGCCCAACGGCGCACCAGAATATCGTCCGCCGAATCTGCAAACGAGTGCATTGCAGGCATCCACAACTCCGACCAACGCGCTGCGAGCGGCAGGTTAGCATAGTGCGCGCTGACCGGCGCGGGCTCTATGGCGATTTGCCGCCAATCCGCCCCCAGCTCCATGGCGACGACCTGCGGGAGCAGGGTCGAAACCCCCTGCCCCATTTCGAGTTGGGGCACGGCGACGGATACCACGCCGTCCTGCGCAATCTTGATCCAGGCATCGAAAGCAATCTCGCCTGGCGCAGGCGAAAGCGGCAGCGGAAAGCTGCGCGGCCTTGCGACATATCCCACCATTAGCCCGCCGCCCGCCAATGCGGCAATCAGCACGCCCCGGCGAGAAAAGCGCATCAGGCTGTCGCCTCGCTCGGCTGACGCTGGTTGGCGAGCCAGGTCGCGATGCGCCGGGCGATCGCGGCGAACGCCTCCGACTGCGGTCCGTCGCCAGCCGCCGGCGGCGACCCGGCGTCGCTGGCCTGCCGGATGGCGATATCGAGCGGTACCCGGCCCAGAAAAGCATGGCCCATCTCGCCAGCCGCTGCTTCGGCTCCGCCGGCGCCGAACGGATCGCTCACTCCTCCACAATGCGGGCAGACATAGCCCGCCATGTTCTCGACAATGCCGATCACCGGCACCTTGCCCTGATCGAAGAGCGAGATCGCTCGGGCCGCATCCATCAGCGCAAGGTCTTGCGGAGTCGAAACGATTACCGCACCCATCGGCTTGAAGCGTTGCAACATGGTAAGCTGCACGTCACCAGTGCCGGGGGGCAGATCGACAACCAGAAGATCCACATCGCCCCAGTCGGCATCGACGAGCTGCGACAGTGCATTGCCCGCCATCGGGCCGCGCCAGGCAATCGCCTGTCCGGGGCTGGCGAGATGGGCCATCGACAGCATCGGTACGCCCCATTCGCTCTGGACTGGGATCAGTTTCTTCTCTGGCGTCGCCTGCGGTCGCGCCCCTTCCGTCGCCATCAGCCGCGCCTGCGAAGGACCATAGATATCGGCATCGACCAGCCCGGTCTTGATGCCCGAGCGGGCCAGCGCGATAGCCAGATTGGCCGAAAGCGTGGATTTGCCGACCCCACCCTTGCCCGAACCGACCGAGATCAGTCTGCGCGCGCGTTTTTCTCCCATCATCGCGACACGCACCTCGGAAACTCCGGGCGCGGTGCGCAGGGCATCCTTCGCCGCGATATCAAGCCTGTCGCGCTCGAGCCCGTCGAGCCCGGTCACGTCGAGAACCAACGTCGCTACTCCATCTGAGATGCGAAGCGATTGCAGTCGGGTCCTCACGGCATCGGGTAAGTGCCTTTCCAGTTCCTTGCCCGCATTCTCGTTCATCAATCGCCCCTGGCTGCAGTTTTCCGGTTCGCCCCTCCCTAGCAAGGAAAAAGCACGCGCAGGCACTATTTTTGTTAGCCACTCGTTCCTATAACGGGTGCCATGAGAAGGATTGGAAGCGTTCTGGCGCAAGCGGGACTGGCAATGGCGGGACGGCGGAGCCCCTGGGGCAAGCCCCGGCCCGACCTTCCCGAAGACAAGGATGGCGAGACGGACTCCCCGCCCCAAGCCGAAGACGATGGGCCGAAAGGCCCGCGCAATCCCTGGCTTCCTCCCGGCGGGGGAGAACCGCGCCGCTCAGCCAGCATCGAAGACATTTTCCGTGGCGGAGACAGGCGCAGACGGGGCGGTGGATCCGGCGGTGGTGGTGGTTTTCCGCGATTGCCAGAGCGCCCCGACGGAAAGAGCTGGTTCCCTCTGATCGTCGGCGGGATAATCCTGGTCGGCCTGCTGGTCACCTCCGTTCACCTGATCAGCCCGCAACAGCGCGCTGTCGTCAAGACGCTCGGCAACTACGCGCGAACGCTCGAACCTGGGCTCGCATTTTCCGCACCCTGGCCAATCGAAACCGTGGATGTCGAAGACGTGCAAGGTGTTCGGGCCGTGCGAATTCCGGAATCCGGTCAGAATGCGAAGCTTATCCTGACCGGCGACCAAAACCTCGTCGACCTCAGCTACATCGTGCGGTGGAACATCAAGAACCTTGAGAATTTCAAATTCCGTCTCGCCGAGCCCGAAGAGACGGTCAACGAAGTGGCCGAAGCGGCAATGCGCGCATCCGTGGCGGAAAAGACTCTCGACCAGACGTTTTCGGGCCAAGGTCGCGCCGAAATCGAGCAGCGTGTCCGTCAGCGCATGCAGAGGACACTCAACAGCTACCGCGCCGGAATCGAAGTGCTTGGTGTCGAGATAGACAAGGCCGACCCGCCTCAGGACGTCGTCGACGCATTCCGCGATGTCTCGGTCGCCGAACAGAACGCGGATGCCGCCGTCAACCAGGCGCGTGGCTATGCCCAGCAAGTGCTCGCTCAGGCCCAGGGCGAAGCTGAAGCATTCGACAAGGTGTACGAGCAGTATCGCCTGGCGCCACAGGTGACCCGGCAGCGTCTTTACTACGAAACGATGGAGCGGGTGCTCTCGCAGACCGACAAGACAATCATCGAGGCTCCGGGCGTAACGCCGTATTTGCCGCTTCCGGAATTGCGAAGACGAGCCAAGACCGCTGGCGAGACAACCGTGACCGCGCCGGAGAAGCGATAAGATGAGCACGATCTTTCAGGAATATCGTGGCGTAGCGATCGCTCTGGGCATCGCGCTGTTCGTCTTTCTCACCAGCGCGTTTGTCGTGCCTGAAGAGGAACAGGCGGTCGTCATCCGGACCGGTGAGCCAGTCGGTATTGTCAACACGCCCGGCGGCAAGACAAACGCCGGACTCTATTTCCGGGTGCCCTTCATCGACCGCGTGCAACGGATCGAAAAGCGCGTTCTCGACCTCGAAATGACCGATGAGGAAGTGTTGTCCAATGACCAGCAGCGCCTCCTCGTCAATGCCTATGCACGGTTCCGCATCACCGACCCGGTGCGGATGGTGCAACGCGCGCGCACAACCGAGGGAGTGCGCGTCGCACTCGAACCGATCCTGAACTCGGTGCTGCGGCAGGAACTCGGTCGCCGCACATTTCAGGCCATGCTGACCGCAGAGCGCGGCACCGCGCTGAAAAACGTGAGGGAAAATCTGGACCGTCAGGCGCGTCAGTATGGTGCCGAGGTGATCGACGTGCAGATCAAACGCACCGACCTGCCCGATGGCGCGCCCCTGCAATCTGCTTTCCAGAGAATGGAAACAGACCGTGAGCGTGAGGCGCGCACAATTCGCGCCCAGGGCCAGCGTGACGCCCGTATCATCCGCGCCGAGGCCGACGCCGAGGCCGCGAAGATATACGCAGACGCCTTCGGAAAAGACGCCGCGTTCTATGATTTCTACCGCGCGATGCAGAGTTACGACATTACGTTCTCTCCTGAAAATGGAAGCGCGGATAGTAGCGTTATTCTCTCGCCGGATAACGAGTATCTCCGGCAGTTCCGTGGTCGCCGCTGATGAACCCGCCTTAACGCATTCAATCTGCGTTAAGCCGCGACCCTGATGTTCTGCGCAATTCTGACCGAAGCGCCGGGAGAGGCGCCGCAACGAAGGAAAACAAGGACGTGAAGCCCGTGCGATACGCTTATGGATTAACCACCGCCCTGCTGCTTTCGGGAGCGACCGTGTCGCTCGTGACCGGCCATCCGGCAGGCGCACAGGTCGCGCAGAACGAAAGCTCGCGCATGTCAACGGTGGTGCCGCGCGCGGGTGCGCCCGCAAGCTTTGCCGACCTTACAGAGCAATTGGCGCCCGCCGTCGTCAACATTTCGACGCGCCAGTCCATTCAGGTTCGGCAAAGCAATCCGTTCGCAGGCACACCCTTTGCCGACCTGTTTGGAGGACCCGGCCAGCGCGGACCGACAACCCGCGAAGCGCAATCGCTGGGATCGGGCTTCATCATCTCGGCCGATGGCTTCGTCGTGACCAACAACCACGTCGTTGCGCCCGCCTCGCGCAATGGCGAGATCAAATCGATCACTGTTACCATGCCCAGCGGCACCGAATATTCCGCGCGGCTTGTCGGCCGCGACGAGGCTTCGGACCTTGCCGTGCTCAAGATCGACGGTCAGCGGAACCTGCCCTTCGTCAAGTTCGGCGATTCGTCCAAGTCGCGCGTCGGCGACTGGGTGATTGCAATCGGCAACCCCTTCGGCCTCGGCGGAACGGTGACCGCAGGTATTATTTCCGCCGTCTATCGCAATACCGGATCGGGCACAGCTTATGACCGGTACATCCAGACCGACACGGCGATCAATCGCGGCAACTCGGGCGGCCCGATGTTCGACATGAGCGGCAACGTCATCGGCATCAACAATGCGATCTTCTCGCCGACCGGCGGCAGCGTCGGCATCGGTTTCGCGATTCCGGCCGAGATCGCTGCCCCCATCGTCGATAAGCTGCGGCGAGGCGAGGCGATCGAGCGCGGATATCTTGGCGTACGGATCCAACCGCTCAGTGAGGACCTGGCCGCATCGCTTGGCCTGGCCCGCAACCGCGGCGAATTCGTCCAGGCGGTCGAGCCGGGACAAGCGGCGGCCAAGGCAGGCATCAAGCCGGGCGACGTTGTCGTGACCGTCGGCGGGAAGGAAGTCACGCAGGAGCAGACGCTCTCCTACCTCGTCGCCAATACCGCACCGGGCACGACCGTTCCCATCGAGCTGATCCGCGACGGCAAGCGCATGACGGTGCGCGCCAAGGTCGCGGCGCGTCCGAGCGAGGAGGAACTGCAGCAGCAGGTATTCGATCCCGATGGGCAGGATGACGGAAACCCGTTTGCCCAACCGGATCAAAACCGCGGCGAAGGCGTTGTCGAGCAGTCGCTCGGAATTTCCGTTATACCACTCACTCCGCAGATCGCGGGGCAGATCGGCGCATCGGCGGATACACGCGGAGTTGTCATCACCGCAATCGATCCCAATTCCGACGCGGGGCAGAAAGGCCTGACGCGCGGCGACATTGTTCTCTCCGCAAATTACCGCAGCGTCGAAACCTTGGCTGCGCTCGAGGGCGCTATCAGCCAGGCAAAGCGCGCCAATCGAGATGCGGTGTTGCTGCGGGTGCAGCGCCGTGGCCGGCCGCCCGCCTATGTGCCCATCCGGCTGAGGTAATCACTCCGATCAGGGTGGCCCGGGTCCGCCCTCACTGCCTCCCGTCGCACGATCGAGGAAATCCTCGTTCGCAGCTGGAGGGATAGGTACAGGTCCCCGCTTTACGTTGACCGGCGGCTCAACATAGTCGCGCGGCACGGGAATGCGCTGTGCGCTGCCAGGCTCGATCAGGTTGCCATCCTCATCGACAAAGTAATAATCGTCCGGGTCTCCCGCGAGCGCCTCTTCGTCGGGTTCGAGCTGCCAGTCGGGCAACCTGAGTTCGGTGTCGAATTTCTCGACAGGGCGGTTTTTTACGGCGCTGCGCATGAATGACGCGAAGGCACGCGCGGGAGCGGTGCCGCCCTGCAGGCCTCCAACTCTTCTACTGTCGTCGCGACCCATCCATACACCTGCGGTCAGGCCGCTCGAGAAGCCGACGAAATAACCGTCCTTGTTTGAACTTGTCGTGCCGGTCTTCCCGGCTACGGGGCGCCCGATCTGCGCGGCCTTGCCCGTCCCGTTCGCCACCGCAGTCTGCAACAAGTCGGTTATTCCAGCAGCAACGTAGTGCGGAACCAGCAGCGCACCATCTCTCGGCTTGCGCCGAAAGAGCAGTTGACCGTTTGCTCCCGTGACCTTGACGATGCCATAAGGTTCGATCGAGCGCCCTTTCGCGGACACGCTTGCGAAGGCCCGGGTCATGTCGATCAGCCGCACTTCCGAGCTGCCCAGCACCATCGAGGGCACGGTCGTGACAGGCGTGGTAATCCCGAAGCGGCGCGCCATGGCCGCAACAGTGCCAAAGCCGACCTCGCTGCCGAGCTTCGCGGCGACGGTGTTCTTCGAATAGGCGAAGGCAGTTCGCAGATCGATCTCGCCGGCATAGCTGCCGCCCGAATTGCGAGGGCTCCAGCCATCGATGGTTACCGGCTCGTCCGTGATGGAATCATCGGGTGTGTAACCCGCTTCGAGCGCGGCAAGATAGACGAACAGTTTCCATGCGGAGCCAGGCTGGCGGACCGAATTGACCGCGCGGTTGTAATTCGAAGTGACATAGTCGGTACCGCCAACCATTGCGCGCACCGCGCCGTCGCGATCGATAGCCACGAGCGCGCCCTGCGCGCCGGACGGAACATTTGCGCGAAGCGCGGCGGTTGCCGCGTTCTGCATATCTATGTCGATCGTCGTCCAGACCTCGATCGGCTCGTTGGTATCGGGCAGGACCAGATCGAGTTGCGGCAGCACCCAGTCGGTAAAATAACGCACCGAATTCTGGCCTTTTCCTTGCGGCAGACGCACCGCGTCCAGATCGGCCGTATCGGCTTCGGCCTGTCCGATATAGCCATTCGCGACCATGACCGAGAGCACGACCATGGCGCGCCCCTGCGCCGCTTCCACATCGGCGGTGGGCGAATAGCGCGAGGGCGCCTTGACGAGGCCAGCGATAATGGCGGCTTCGGCAAGCGAAAGATTGCGCGCGGAATGATCGAAGAACCTGCGGCTTGCGGCATCGATTCCGTAAGCGCCACCACCGAAATAGACCTTGTTGAGATAGAGCTCGAGGATCTGCTCCTTGCTGAGCTCAGTCTCGAGCGCAAGAGCCAGTACCCCTTCCCTGATCTTGCGACCGAATGTGCGGTTGTTGTTGAGGAAGATATTGCGCGCCAGCTGCTGGGTAATCGTCGAAGCACCCTCGCGGAAATAGCCGCTCCTGATCCTGACGAGGAGCGAGCGTGCGATGCCTATGGGATCGACGCCGAAATGCGATTCGAACCGGCGGTCCTCGATCGCCACCATCGCATCCTTCATCACCGGTGGAATGTCGTTGTAGGCGATCCATTTGCCATAGCTCGGACCGAGCGAGACAATCTCGGTGCCGTCCATCGACCGTACGACAATCATCTGACCCTGTTGGCTCGACTTGAGTTGCTCGAAGCCGGGCAGATCCCGTGCGGTCATGAATACGGCCGTTCCCAGGAAGATCGCGCCGAGAACAGCCAGAGCGACTCCCCACAGGAATGTGCCGCGCACGATCCGCCGCCACAGCGACTTTTTTTTCGAGGATTTCTTCTTTTTCCTTGGCGGCGGCGGAGGCGGGCGCCTGCCCCTGCGCGATGGGTGGCCGCGCGATGATGCTGCCATGAGTCAGACCTTGATCCCGCCGATGCCTTCCTGGCGCTGTCTACACGTGACTTGCAGGCTTTGGTAGGCGCTCACGCAAATCATCCGGGGCTAAACGAAGGATTTGCGCGGCAAACCGGATCAGCCGTCCTTGCCCTCAAAATCCAGCGAGGCTGAATTGATGCAGTAGCGCAGACCTCCGGCATCACATGGACCGTCAGGGAAGACGTGGCCGAGATGCCCCTCGCACTTGGCGCAGCGCACCTCTGTGCGCACCATGCCGTGCGACATGTCGGAGTACTCATTGACCGCTTCGGCAGCGACAGGGGCGGTGTAACTCGGCCAGCCGGAACCCGAATTGTATTTGGTCTCCGAACTAAACAGCGGCGCGCCGCAGCCCGCGCACTTATACATGCCCTCGGCCTTGTTCTGCTCGTACTTGCCTGTAAAGGCGCGCTCGGTCCCTGCCTCGCGGAGGATATGGTATTGCTCCGGCGACAGGCGCTCGCGCCACTGTTCTTCGGTGAGGTTGAGCTTGTCGGTCATGCGCGTCTCTCCTTGCGCTCGTCAATATGGCGCTCGGCGCGGTAGATTTCCAGCACCCTACCTGTCAGATGGGCAGGTTGAATAGTGTCACCGCGTTGTCCTGCAACAGCTTCTTGCGGTTTTCGAACGGCATGTCCCCGACGCGCTCGACGATGAACTTCTGGACGTCGGGATAGATCGAAGTCGGATGCGGGAAGTCGGTCTCGAAGAGCACCTTGTCATAGCCCAGCGCGGCGCAATCCGTGTCCAGCCGGTCCTTCTCGAACCAGAAAGTCGTCCAGAAATGGTCGCGCCAGTAATCCCATGGCATCTTGTCGAGTTTGCTGGCGTGATCGGGCAGCATTTCCTTGAACTGGTGGGTGAACATGTCCAGCACGAATGGCACCCAGCCGGTGCCCGCCTCGATCAGCCCGATCTTGAGCTTCGGATAACGGTCAAGCAGGCCCGAGACCATCCAGTTGCCGATCGTTGCCGAACAGGCAAGTGAATGCATGACAGGGTAGATCGTGAGCTTCTCCTGAAAAGGAAAGCCTTCCCAGATGCAGGTGCTTGGATCGATCGCAGCATTGATATGGAATGTGATCGGCGTGCCCGTGTCATTGAGCATCTCGAGTACCGGCGCCCACCAGTCGTCAGCGTAACGCGCGATACCGAACTGCTCGGGCTTGTCAGGAAACACAAAGCCCTTGAGTCCACTGTCGATGCAGCGCCTTGCTTCGGCCACCATTGCGTCGCGGTCCCAATAGGGCAGATGCGCCATGGTAAAGACCCGCTGGCCGGACTCCTCCTGGTAGTCCATCGAGGCATCGTTGTAGATTTGCAGGATCGTGAGCGCCAATTCGTTGTCGCCCAGCGTCATCAATGATCCGGGCTGCGTCACGCCGCCGTTCTGAAAGCAAATCTGCGCCCACACGCCCATGTCGTCCATCATCTGGACGCGCGGCTTGATTAGGTACGTCCCCGGCTCAGACTCGTCGAAGGTCGGAATCGTCAGCCGCCCCAGTACCTTGTTCTTGTCCTTGCGGATGACATTGCCACCGACCGTGCCGAAATTACGCTCGCCGACATACCAGCGGTCAATCCCGTCGGCATCGCGATTGATGCGCGGCACTTTGTCCTTGAGCCGGGCGGGCGCGCGCGAGGTAAACAGGTCGGGCGCTTCGGTGAAGTGGGTATCACAATCGACGATCTTTATGCCGGCAAACAACGGGTCCACTCCGCCGGTCTGGGTCGAATAGTCGACTTCGCGAATAACGCCGCCCGGTTTGTGGCCTTCGGCCATCCAGTAGAACCGCGCCGCCGATTCCAGTTCCTGCTTGTCCTTGACCGCCATTGGCTGTCCTCCTTCGCTCTTTTCTCCTGTCAGGCCGCGGGTTCAACCAGCAGGACCGTGC
>CAZRVW010000072.1:0-12119 GCA_964603645.1 uncultured Novosphingobium sp.
TTGAGGTTGACGATGGTCGAGCGGTGCACGCGCTGGAACACGCGCGGATCGAGCCTGCGTTCAAGGTCCTTCATCGTTTCGCGCAAGATCAGCGAATTGTCGGCCGTGCGGATGCACATGTAGTCGCCTGCAGCCTCGATATGCTCGATCGAATCGACATCGATGCGAAAGATCTGGCCGCGATCCTTGATATTGATGAGCTGTTCGTAGCGTGGCGCGGCGGTCTCGCTCTCTTCGGGCATGGCCTCCATCGCATCCGGTGCGACTTCGGCAAGCACGGTTTTGAGCTTTTCCGCCTCTTCCGCGGATTTCTTTTCGGACAGCCGCACGCGAACGCGTTCGAGCGTGTCGGCAAGTTTGTCCTCCTCGACCGGTTTCATGAGGTAGTTGACCGCATTGGCCTCGAAGGCGCGGATTGCGTGTTCCTGATAGGCGGTGACGAAGACGATCAGCGGCGGCTCGATCTCCATGACACCCTTGACGACGGAAAAGCCGTCGAAGCCTGGCATCTGGATATCGAGGAAGACAAGGTCGGGCTTTTCGGTCTTGATCTTGCGGATCGCCTCGCGCCCGTTGCTGCAGGTATCGACGATCTCGACATCGGTATATTTTTCGAGCCGCAATTGCAGGCCCTGAATGGCGAGCTTTTCGTCGTCGACGATGATTGTGCGAATGGTCATTCAAATTCCTTGGTATCGAAAACTGCGCCCCCGGATATGTCCCCTTACTCCGCCGCTGCCGCCACCATCGGCAATTCGTCCGTGCCTTCGCGCTGTGCGGCCGTTTCATGCGGCAATTCGATTATGACGGCAAAGCCGCCTTCGGGTGGTTCCATCGTCTCGAACAGGTGCTTGTCACCATAGGCCTGTTCGAGCCTTTCGCGAATATTCGCCAGACCCACCCCTGTGGAAACCGGCTCTCCCCGATCGTAGGTGATGCCGCTGAGCCTGCGTTCGGTGGTCTCGGTTTTCAAGCCGGGGCCGGTGTCGGAGACGGTGATCCGAAGCATTGGCCCGACAAGCTGCGTCTCGATGCGGATTTCTGCGCCGCTTTCCTGCGCGCTCACTGCGTATTTGATGGCGTTTTCCACAAGCGGTTGCAGCAGCAGTGAGGGCAACAGCGCCTTGCGGGTGGCCGGATCAATTGTGAAGGTCGTGCGCAGCCGCTCCTCGAAGCGCATGCGTTCGATGTCGAGATAGAGCTTCAGCGTTTCGACTTCCTGCATCACTGTCACACGGGCCGAAGGCTCGTTGATAAGCGTGTAGCGCAGGAAGGACGAGAGCCGGCTTAACATCGCGTTGGCGGGCTCGGTTTGCTTCAGCAGAACCAGCGTCGAAATCGAATTCAGTGTGTTGAACAGGAAATGGGGATTGAGCTGATAGCGCAACATCGCGAGTTGGGCGCTCGTCGCTTGGCTCTCGAGCTGGATCAGCTGATCGTTCTGCTCCTCGACCTGGATGAAGAAATTGATCGCGTAATAGAGCGCCGACCACGCGCCGAGCAGCGTTGCATCGAGATAGAACACGCCGATAAACAGCTGGGTAAAGCTTGTTTCACTGTCTGCCCGGTAGAGCGATATGACCCAGGCATCGATGAAAGCATGCAGCGAGGCAGCCAGCACGAGCAATACCCCGGTAATCCCCCAGGTGATGATAGGGCGCTGGGCGATCAGCTGGCGATAGACCACGGCGAGCATCAGCGAGATCGAAAAGCCAGTGATCGTGGCGATCAGGACCAGCACAAGAAAGGCGAGTGGCTGGTCGTTGGCGATGGCCGACATTGCGCGCAGCAGCAAGGCGCCGCCCCAGCCGGCAAGCTGAAGCCGCCAGAACGCCTGGTTCTTGTTGACGAAGAACGGGTTTGGCTTGAACGGAAGCATCGCCATGATGCGACTTTAGCCCAATTTCGGTGTTTCGGGAATCCGGGCGCGCTTAGGGTTCAGGATTTCGCTTCCTCGATCGCCTGGGACAACTGTTCGTAACCTACAGCGCCAGGAATCATCTGATCTCCGATCACCCAGCTTGGCGTGCCATCGAAACCGAGCTGGCGTGCATGGCCGAGACTGCGGGAGATTTCCTGTCCGATCCGCTCGCTGCCGGCCGCGGCGCGTGCTTTCTCCAGGTCGAGACCGGCTGCGCGGGCCGCCGCCTCGATCGTTTGGGGATCAGGTGGACCCATGGCGAACATGGCATCATGGAAAGCCTTGTATTTGCCTTGCTCTGCAGCTGCCAGTGCCATGCGTGCGGCGGCCTCGCTCTGCTCCGAGAGGATCGGAATATCGCGCATGACGACGCGCAACTCGGGGTTATCCTTCACCAGCCGTTCAACGTCCTCGACGCTCTTGCGACAGAAGCCGCAGGCGAAGTCCGAAAACTCGACGAGTGTGATCGATCCGTTCGGATTGCCGAGGACGGCGCCGGGGTAGGCCGTTTCGACCTCGTCGCGTATCCCGGCCAGTCTTTCGCTGTTGGTCTTGCGCTGGAGATTGTCCATTGCCTCGGGAAGCACTTCGGGGTGAGTGAGTATGTAGTCGCGCACGACAGCCTCGATCGCCTGCCTGTCCTCCTGCGACACGGTCGCAACCGGGTCGGCGAAATGCCGTGCAGCCAGCCACCCGCCGCCGGCGGCGAGAGCAAATGCGACCAGCAGTCCTGCGATCCAGGCTAGCGAAGGGCGAGACGAGGAGGAATTGTCCATTGATGCCTATCTGTTCCGTTTCTTGCGCCGTTCAAGTTCGGCCTGGGCGGCCAGCGCAATGTCCTGCGCGCGCAACCAGTCTGGAGACCCCTGGGGTAGTGCTGCTTCGGCACTTTTCGCACTGTGCAGTGCCTGGGCCATATGTCCCGACATTGCCTGCTGCTCCGCGCTCGCCAGTCTCGCGCGCGCCATGTCGCCATTGGCGGCATAAACCACGCCAAGCTGGTACCATGCGAACGGATTGCGCCTGTCGCGGGCAACAGCGGCCTTCAATACGCGCTCGGCCTCGGCGAAATTCGCGCGGTCTTCCGAAGCGATCAGCGCATGACCGAACAAGGTGGCGATAAGCGGCTCGTTGCCAGTCAAGTCGGTTGCCCTGCGCAAGGCTGGAAGGGCTTCGGCAGGCTTGCCCGCTTCCAGCAGGATCTGGCCCTTGAGTTCCAGAAAATAGGGATTTTCAGGCTCGGCACGCAACAGGGCGTCGGCCTCTTCGAGGGCTTGCGGCAAGCGCGCATCCTTGTGCCAAGCATAGGCCCGCGCATACCGTGCCGGAATTGACTGATTGGTTTCGGGATATATCCGCAAGGTGTCGGACGGCAGACCGAGATAGCCAAACAGTTTCGCCTTGGCGCGAGCGAAGCGTTGCTCGAGCGCCGGGTCGCCGGGCCGGTTCCAGGCCGGATCCTGCTCGTATGTGTCCTGAAGCGTAGCGATTCGATCGCCGGTCATCGGGTGGGTGCGCGCGAATTCGTCCCCTTCGCGTGGCTGATAACCATAACGAAATTCAATATTCTGCAGCTTCTTGAAGAATTCGATCGAGCCTCGGCCGGAGATGCCTGCCGCCGAAAGATACTGCGCGCCGGCTGCGTCGGCGCTGGCTTCCTGCGATCGGTTGTAGGCGAGGAACTTGCCCATTGCTGCCTGCTGACCGGCCATCAGCACGCCGATTGCCGCGTCGCCGCCACCGGCCGCCGCAGCGACTGCGCCAAGCAGCAGAGAAAGAACGGTAATACCTGTTGCCGACTGTGCGCCCGCATTGAACACGGCGTGTCCGCCGGTGACGTGGCCAAGTTCGTGGGCGATCACGCCCTGCACTTCGCCCGCCGTCGTCGCCTCGTTGATAAGCCCGCTGTTGAGATAGACCGCCTGCCCCCCGATCACGAAGGCATTGACGGACGGGTCGTTGACCAGAACGATATCGACATTCTCCGGCTCCAGCCCAGCAGCCTTTACCAGCGGGGCGGCCATGTCGGCGAGCAGGCGTTCGGTTTCGGCATCACGCAGGATTGACTGTGCCGCCACCGGAGGTGCGGCGAGCACCAGTGTGGCCAGCACGGCGGCGAGCAGGACAGCGACATTGCGAAGGCGCGGCATGGCCCCTTTTAGGACGCCAAGTGCTGAACCGGCAATGAAGATTATGCGAGCAAAGTCGGCTCGATCAGCCAATAAGGCGGCGTGCCGCCTTTTCGGTCAGTGCCGCCTTTTCGGTCAGTGCCGGCTGGTCATCGACCTCACCGAGAATCTCGATGCCGCCACCAGGTGTGCGGCGCGCGACCAACAGCGTGAATTCGGCGCCCGACGTTGAAATATCGTCAATGTGGCGACCCGGCATCGCGCGCAGTTTGCGGGCGAGTTTTTCACGGCGAGTATTGCAATCCGGCTTGCCGCTTGCAAGCTTGCGCAAGCGGCGCTCTTCGCCGACCAGCGCCTTGATTCCACCGGGCGTATCGTTGAGCAGCTTTGCGAGTTCGCCCTGCCCGAGGCCGAGCCTGTTGGCATGGTCAAGTGCTGCGGCATATTCGGCGAGCCGGGTCTTGTCGTAGCCAATGCCGAAGACCAGCTTGACAATGGGCACCATGGGTGCGCGATCCTGCACGGCAAGTCCCGCATCCTCGAGCATCGACTGATATTGGTCGGCTTCGGACCGGGTCGCGATCGCGAAATCGTGAGCCGTCCCGATCGCGGCATAGAGCGCTTCGTGCGTGCGCCTTTCGCATGTCGCGGCTTCATCGGCTTGGTCGCGGGCAGCAGCAAGCAGATTGACGAGCGAGTGTTCGTCGGCACTTGCTGGAGTGGCATCCCCGGTTACGGAGTGTAGCGACGCAAATCCAAAGTCGCCGGAAAGGTCGGGTTCGGGAAATTCCTCGCCTTGGTCGTCCAGAGGCGCGTCGAGCTCGAGCGGTGTTTCGTGATCGACCGGCCCGTCCGCCCAGTCCGTCATTTCGATCACATCTTGCTCGTTTAGCTTCCCGGGATCGAGAGCCTGATCGATTTGCAGGAGAAGTTCATCGGCAGTCTGCTGGTCGGCCAGTTCCTTCCAGTTGATGACCCCGTAAATGTAATCGATCGTCTCGTTGTTGCTTGAGAATGGCAGCAGGATGCCGCGATAGAGGATCGTCGCGCCACGCTGGTTCACGAATTCGGCTTCGAAGCCGATCGGGGCCTGGTTTGCGATGATCTGCAAGTAATGATCGGTGATCCGCGACAGAAGCGAACGGCTCGGAACGTCGCACAGCCGCTCAATGTCATCAGAGTTGTCGCATTCCTGCGCCAGTTTGTCGCCAAGGAACGTGACATGCGGATTCTCGATGTCGCCGGTAAAATTGAGCAATACGCTGTAGGGCCCGAAGTCGGGCTGTTCGATCGGATCGAAATCGTCGCAGGAAGGATAGTTACGATCGCCCAGGAGCGACGCCCAGAAATTGTAGGCGCGAACCTGCATACGGCGCTCGTCCTGGCCGATAGCGCTCGGCGGCGGTTCGTGGCCGACGTCGTCCTCCGCCGGATCGTAATCCTGCGCGTCGTTGGCATCCTCGTGGTCGGGAAAATGACCGCGCATGTTGTCCATTAGTGGATCCCCACTTGCCCCTATGGGGTTCCGTTCTGGCGCAACATGCTAAAATTATCGTTAAGTCTCGTATTCTTCGGGCAAAGCCAGCTCGTGCGTTCAGTCCTGTGAGACCACACCTTCTCCGAATTTTGGAACCGGAGCGATTTTCGCGAGTACCAGGCTGCCGATCACCAGAAAGGCCGAGGCCGCGTGGAGCGCGAATGGCAGGCTCGCGGCGTCTGCCGTCGCGCCCCATGTCCATGCACCCAGCGCCATGCCACCCATCGTGACCGCCTGATATGTGGACATGCATCGGCCCAGGATCTCGTCGGGCGCGCGGAACTGCATCGCTGAGTTGAGGCTGGTCATGATCGCGACGAATGCCATGCCCGCTAGGAACGCGACCGGCGCTGCCCAGATGACGGTATGGACTTCCGCCAGCACGCTCAATGCGAGGAGATAGAACAGCACGCTGAGCGCCAGCAAACCCTCAAGCTCGAGCTTCTGGCGGATCTGCCGCAGGAAGGGAGCGGCAATGATCGAGCCGACGCCGAAGACGGCCAGCATCAGGCCATAGTCGATCTCGCTGCCGTTCAGTTGTTCGCTCACCACTGCTGGCAGCAGGGCCTGATAACCGGCGATGCCAAAACCGAGGAAAAACCCTCGGATCAGCAGGCGCCGGATCGGATGCGTCGAAAAGCAGTAGCGCAGACCGATGCCAATGGCGGGAAAGATCGGTCGTCGTGCGATTTGGCGCGGCTCGGGCTTCCAGCGCAACAAGACGAAGATCAATGCGAGGTAGCTGATCGCGTTGACGGTAAAGGCGAGCGAAGAATCCCACAGCGAGATCAGCACACCGCCGAGCGCCGGGCCGGCGCTGCGTGCGATGCTGAACGACATGGCATTGAGCGCGATCGCTTGCGGCAACTCCGGGCGTGGCACGGTCTGCCGCACCGAGCTTTGCCACGCCGGCGCATTGAGCGCGGTGCCCACGCCGACGGTCAGGGTGAAAGCGAGCAGTGTGAGCGGTCCGAGCATGTCGGCCCAGGACATTGCTGCAAGCAGGGCGGACGTGATCAACATGCCGATCTGCGCTGCGAGCATGACGCGCCGCCGGTCGAAATTGTCGGCAATGGCTCCGGCGATAACCCCGAACAGCATGATAGGCAGGGTCGCCGACGCCTGGACCAGCGCGATCAGCTGGTTGGAATCGGTCAGCTCGGTCATCAGCCATGCGGCTGCAACGCCCTGAACCATTGCGCCCAGGTTCGAGAACAGGTTGGCAATCCATATCGCGCGATAGACCGGATAGCGGAACGGTGAAAATGTCCCGTCCGGGGCCGGAGTCCCTTGGTTCTTGTTTGGTCCGGCGTCGTTCACCCGGCCCGGTTAGGCCGCTCGTTACCGCACCGCAAGTCAGAACAGATAGCGCATCCTGATGGCCTGATGCGCCTCGCTGCCATCGACTTTGAAGGCGGCCGCCGCGAAGCTCGGGGGCCCGAACCGCACCCGCGCGTTGCGCGAAAAGCCGAAGCCTTCGGCGGGCACGATCAGTCGCTTGTCGAGCTTGCCGTTCCCGTTCTCGTCGTGGACCAGGGATATCGCGTAGGTCCCGGTGGGAACCGGCCCGAAATCGAGTTCGACAGGAGCCCGTGCCGGAACGATAAGGGTCCGCGCGTTGCTGTCATGCTCGCAGCCGGGGAAGTCCCCCGTGCTGTCAGTTAGGCAGGCCAGCACCTGCCCCTTGTCCGAGCGCAGGCCGGTTACGGTCGCACTGACTTCGCCAATCGGCGCGGCGGCTGTCGTGCCTAGCAAAAGTGGCGCTGCCAGTGGCAGCGTCAGCCTTGCGACAAACCGCGATCGGTGCCGCAAAGGTAATCCCAATGGCGAAAGTAGAGGCCGTAATTGCATTCGTAGAGCTCGTGATGGCGGCTGTGATGGCTGGCGGTTATGAGCCAGTTGCCCAACCGGGAATGAACGAGGCGATCAGGAAACATTTCCCAGCCCATGTGATTTGTGACGCCCATTATCGTCATGACCAGGAGGACCATAGCCAGCGCGGCGACATGGATGGGGATAAGCAGGACCAGCGCGGGGATGACGATGGCGCCGGTCATCGCCTCCAGCGGGTGAAAGCTCATCGCGGCCCAGGCGGTCGGCGGGCGGCTGTGATGGTGCACTGCGTGTGCGGCGCGGAACAGGGCCGGGCGGTGCATCCAGCGATGGGTCCAGTAGAACCAGCAATCGTGCGCAGCGAGATAGACCAGCACCGATAGCGGCAGCCACCAAAGGGGAAAGGCATCGGGATCAGTGTAGATGCGGGACCAGCCGCGATTCTGCCAGCCCCACGCAACCAGACCGGCGGGCGGGCCGTAGATCGCGGCCGAAGCCAGCGACCAGCGGACCTCGCTACCGATTTGAGGGCCAAGGCCTTGGTAGAGGCCGCGCCGCGTGCGATTGGTCAGCCAGGCAAAAAAGCCGCTCGATACCAAGTACCGCGCCGCAACGATCACGGTCATCGCGATCATCGAAAGCACGGCGGCGAGGACGGTCGGCTCGGACATTTGCGCAGACTATACCGCCGGCGTTAGAATGCTGCTAGCCCGCGCGGCGAACTTTTCCAGCGTGTGCGCCGACTCCGTTGCGGCCGCGGGAGCGGAAACGGCGCTTGCGGCGCTGGCCATCTTCGCGATGTTGACTGCCTTCGCCTTCGGGACGCGGCTTTCGCTTGGCGCGCTGCCCGTCGCCGCCCTTTGGTCTCGCCGGAGCGTCCTTTGTCGGCTTGCGGCGGCTTGGTGCAGGCAGTCGCCGTGCTTCTTCGAGGAAGTTTTCGGGGAGGGGCAGTGGCGATAGGCGCACCCGGGTCAGCTTCTCGATGTCGCGCAGGTAAGGCTTCTCGTCGGGCGCGACAAAGCTGATGGCAATGCCATCGCGGCCGGCGCGCGCAGTGCGCCCGATGCGGTGCACATATTGCTCGGGCACGTTGGGCATTTCGAAATTGAACACATGGCTCACGCCGCTCACATCGATGCCGCGCGCGGCGATGTCGGTGGCCACGAGGACTGGCACCTTGCCTTGCCTGAACGCGCCCAATGCAGCCGTGCGCTGTGCCTGGCTCTTGTTGCCGTGAATAGCCGCAGCATGGACCCCGGCGCCGACGAGATGGCGCACCACCCGGTCCGCACCGTGCTTTGTCCGAGTAAACACGAGTGCACGCTCCAGCGTGCCGTCGGCAAGGCTCGCGCGCAAGCGGAGGGTCAGCAGCGCCTGCTTTTCAGCCTGATTGACGAAGGTCACAAACTGTTCGACGCGCTCCGCCGTGGTCGCCTGCGGGGCGATTTCGACGCGCACCGGATCGTGGATGAACTGCTTGCCCAGCTCTGCGATCGCCTTGGGCATGGTCGCGGAGAAGAACAGACTCTGGCGCGGCTTGGGCAACAAAGCGGCGATGCGCTTGAGCGGCTGGATAAAGCCGAGGTCCATCATCTGGTCAGCCTCGTCGAGCACGAAGATCTCGACATTGCGCAGGGTCAGGGCGCGCTGCTCGATCAAGTCGAGAAGACGGCCGGGTGTAGCGACCAATACGTCGCAGCCACGGGTCAGCGCGCGGGCCTGCTTGCCCGCGGGAACGCCGCCGAAAATGCACTGGACCGACAGGTTGGTGTATCTTGCGTAGCCGCGCATGTTTTCGGCAATCTGGGCAGCCAGTTCGCGGGTCGGCGAAAGCACCAGCATGCGGCACGCGGCGGGCCGGTGGGCTTGGGGATCGGAAAGCAGACGCTGCAGCGAGGGCAGCGAGAACGCCGCTGTCTTGCCGGTGCCGGTTTGGGCGATGCCGAGCAGGTCGCGGCCCTGAAGCAAGGCGGGGATCGCCTGCGTCTGGATCGGCGTGGCTTCGGCATAGCCGCGCGATTCAAGGGCTCGCGTCAGCGGCTCGGCGAGGCCGAGCGTGGAAAAATAGGACATTGATATTCTTTCAAAAGACTCTCGGGCGCAGCGCAGGGTTGCGGCGCGCGCGAAGGGTTGCGTTCATGCGCGACCCTTGCGTGAGGAGAGAAGCGTTTATTCGATATGCATCGTTTGTCCTGGCCTGCCGCGTCTATGCGGTCTCACGCTGCCTCGGACCACGCGCCGCAAGTGCGGAACGCCGATCGCTTGCGTGGGCACTTAGTGTGCAATGCAGCAAAAGGCAAGTGCGCATAGCCTATTGCGCGCGCACTCTAGCGCCACTAGCTGCGCCCGATGCGCGTTCCACTTTCGCCTTGCACCGGGGTCTGCCGCATCGATCCGGCAAGCGGATGGTGCCTTGGTTGCCGCCGCACGCTTGAAGAAATTGCCGACTGGGCCATGCTCTCACCACGCGGCAAGGCAGCGGTTTGGTCTGATCTGGAGGCGCGCGGGCCGCGCAAATGGCCCGAATGAGCTTCGCCTAGTACCGCCCGCCCAGCTTGGAGTGATCCCAGCTGATCGTCTTGAACGGGGTGAAGCGCAGGACCACGCGCTTGGCATAGGATGCGCGCGCCTGTTCGCTCATATCGCTAGAGAAATCCTTCGAAAGCGAGGTGCTGCCCTGAATGATGCCCATGGTCTCGGCGACGGCTTCCGCGCCGCTGACGATTTCGACATCGCAGTAGAGCAGCACCGACTTGAGATCCGAATAGCCATCGCCGCTCTCGACCAGCAGGCTGGCACGTGGGTCGCGCTCCACATTCTTGACCTTCTGCGCCTTGGCGAAGGTTGTCATCACCACCCGGCCCTCGCTGTCCACGCCGTAATTCATGGGCATCGGATGCGGCATGCCGTCCGGCCCGTTGGTGACGAGGATGATGCGCTTCTGTTCCTTGAGGTAGTCTTGCACTTCCCCCGGTGTCATTTCGATTGCTTCGCGCCGTGATGGCATGTTTGGCTCCCTGTCGTGCCGTGGCTGGTCTCAGCCCGGCGGTTTCTCCCCGTTCCACTGCAAGGTCGGCGGATCGGCGAGGTTGACCATGCGGCGAAGCGCTGTGCGCGCCAGCCTTTCGACCTCCACCTTGCGCCGGGCCGCGGCCAACTGCAACAGCGGAGCGGGGCGAACGATCTCGGCATCGTAGCCATCGCCGACGATAACGCCGCAGCGATCGGGCAGGAAGTCGTCCAGATCGAGGCAGGAGCGATCGAGATCGGGTGAAAGGCCCCAGTAGAACCGGTCGCAGAAATCGAGATAGTCAGTCCACTTGCCGTCGCCCATCAGGTCGGCGCGCGAGACCTTGATCTCGACGATCACGACATGGCCCTTGGCATCGATTCCCATCAGGTCTGCGCGGCGCCCGCAGCGCAACGGCATTTCGGCAAGGCACCACACGTCGTTGCGCGCGAACAGGCGACCGATGCCGCGCTGTACGCTTGCGGCATCGTGGGTGGTGGGGGAGAGATGGTGCGAATCGGCTGCAGTCATGCTCCTGCTATAGGAACATATAAGGAACATTGAAAGTCCGAAAAACGTTCAGGTGCTGCGCAGCGTTGCTGCCGGAGTGAGGCTTGCAGCAAGCGCCATCAGCCCATCGCGCGAGTCGAGGAATTCCTGCCACAGCGCGGCCGCCGCCGCTTGTGGTGCCACGCCGCGGGCATGGGCGGCGATCAGTGCCGACAGTGCTGGCTCCATGATCGCGGAGAGATCGGCAATGCCGTTCTCGACCGCCTCGCGCGCGGCAGGCTGGGCGTCGCGGAGCGAGACAGGAAAGGCGCGAACTTCCCTGGTCATGGCCTGTGCCTCGATCCCGGCGAGAAGTGCGACTGTCGCAGCGGCATCGTGCAGGGCGGACCATTTCATCGACAAAGCGTTGGCGGCGCCTTGTCCGAAGCGAGCGCGGCCCGAGCCGGGAAGCGAGCCGCCTTTCAGAACTGGTCTGTCGTTCGAGATATTGGAATCCATGGCGTGACATCTAACATTGCGGCCTTGCCAAAGTGCTAACTGCGAGAGGGACTCGTAACGCCCGCAATCCGCCGGATTTGGGACTGGTAAGCACCGATGGGCTCTGCTAACCGCTCGCCTGCCCGCGGCACACAGGGCACCCGTAGCTCAGCTGGATAGAGCGCTGCCCTCCGAAGGCAGAGGCCACAGGTTCGAATCCTGTCGGGTGCGCCACTTAAATTATTGATGTATAACGATTTATAAAAACGATCTTCCCCAAAAATGCATAAAAATGTGCACTTTTGCTATGCACAAATCGTGCACAAATCTGTGTCGCCTACATTGGCACTCTATCAGCTCACTCTTCACAAGGTGAGGTCACCAAGCATCTGCAATGCGGGAACATCTGCATCAAGCCGGTGCCGAAACGTTCCCATTTCGACCAGAACGGGGTACAAGCTTCACGAAATCCGCCGACGCCGTAATGGCAAAAGATGCCTCCAGCTGTCGCTCAGCAAACTCAGTCTGGCGTCTCGAACGCTGCCCTACTAAATTAGGACAAACACCGGCGCGACCAGAAACAAAGTGAGGCGTTCATATGGAAATTGATATCGGGATCGCCGCAAAGGATCGGGCGCGGTCACCGAAATCAGACTCTAAGACAATTGGTGTGACTATTGAGCTACGCGCCGGTCTTCACAC
>CAZRVW010000073.1:0-11886 GCA_964603645.1 uncultured Novosphingobium sp.
ACGGGCCGGGCGGGTCCAGCCCCTCAGCGCTGTCGCTTGCGAGCAGCGCCGGATTGTCCGGCTTCTCTGACTGCAAGAAGTCGAGCTCTTCGGCGAGGCCGCCGCGCCATTCCTCGTCGGTCATCCTTCTTCCCCCTCGAAATGCGTAGCCCTCAGTAGTCCGACGGCGGTGCGACTATAACGGTCAGCCCTTCAAGCTCTTTGGTGAGCCTGATCTGACAGCCCAGCCGCGAATTATCCCGCCGGGTGTCTTCGAGTATCTCAAGCATGTCGCGCTCGATAGAGTCGGGTTCGGGCAGTCGATCTACCCAGTCGGCATCGACATAGACATGGCAGGTGCCGCAAGCCGCGCCGCCACCGCAATTGCCCAGTACGCCTTCAATCCCGTTCTGCTTGGAGACCTCCATCAGGGTGATGTCGGTCATAGCATCGGCGATGGAGCGAGTTTCGCCCTCGCAATCGGTCACGGTAATGGCAATTGTCGACATGCTGTTCCCTTTGGTGAACTATTTTTCACACAATGCGTCACTGAGGCACTGACTCAAGACTGCAAGCAAAAAAATCTCTGTATGGGCTTGCCCCGCACGAATTTTGCCTGCCTGATGGGAGCAACAATTGAACCTGCAGGGAGAGAGACATAATGAAGCTTGGATTCGCATTGCCGCACATGATGGAACTGAAGGCCCTGACCCAGCCGTGGGAGCTGGAAGTCACCGGCCTCCAGCAGACCGAACTGGTCAAATGGGCGGAAGGTCTGGGCTACGAGATGGTGCAGGTGCCCGAGCATCACGTCATCCCCAACCATCACCTCGATCTCTCGGGCGGGTTCTATTTCAACGCACTGACCGGCATGGCCTATCTTGCCGGCGCGACCGAGAAGATGCGCGTCAATTCCTGCATCCAGCTGCTGCCGCTGCAAAACCCGATCGTTACCGCCAAGGCGATCTCGACGATGGACTGGCTTTCCGGCGGACGCGTGACGATCAATTTCGGCGTCGGCTGGCTCAAGGAAGAGTTCGACATTCTCGGCGTCGATTTCCACAAGCGCGGCACCATGTCCGAAGAATACATCAAGGCGATGATCGAGCTGTGGACAAGCGACAACCCAGAGTTCGAGGGCAAATATGTTTCGTTCAAGGACATCGCGTTCGCCCCCAAGCCGGTGCAGGAAGGCGGCATTCCGATCTGGTTCGGCGGGGATGCAGACGCGGCATTGAAGCGCACCGGGCGCTATGGTTCGGGCTGGATGCCGTTCCTCACCCCGCCCGACAAGATTGGCGAGCGACTGGATTGGATCCGCTCGCAGCCGGACTATGGCGGCAAATTGGACGACGTGTCCTACTCGCTTTCCACCGGTGCGATTGGCGAGGGCCATGAGGTAATCGACAACGATCTGGCCAAGGGCGGCAAGCCCAAGCAGCAGGTCATCGACGAACTCGGCTGGCTCGCGGGAATGGGCGTGACGTGGAGCGGGGTGTCTTCGCCGCCGCTGACTTCGCTGCAGGGCTGGAAGGATCATGTCCAGTTCGTCGCCGAGGAAATCATGCCCGCTGTCGCGGACCTGTAATCGGGGCAACGCGCGCGCGATCAATGCGCCGTGCGCTCTGCGCCGCGCTTGAGCAGGGCGGCAAGTTCGATAGGAAACCGAAAGACTCACTGGAAGGATCACGATGACCGACCCAGCCCGCATGCGGCCCCGATTAGACGAGTGGAACAGTCCCTATTGGACGGCAGGCGCCGATGGCACGCTCAAGATGCAGAAGTGCAATTCCTGCCAGAGCTTCAACCATCCGGCCATTCCGGTCTGCCGCGAATGCATGTCCGAAGATCTGGGCTACGAGGCGCTGCCAGGCACAGGCGCGATTGATACGTTCACGATCAACCACCAGTCCTGGTATCCGGGCGTGGAAACACCCTATGTCATTGCTCGCGTGCGGCCCGACGGCGCCCCCGGGGTCATTATCACGAGCAATATCGTGAACTGCGACGTCGATGACGTCCGGCCCGAGGACAAGGTTCGGGTGCTGTTCGACGAGCAGGACGGCATCTGGTTCCCGCTGTTCGAGAAGGTGAGCTGACCATGGCCAAGGAAGCCTATATCACCGGCGTCGGCCAGTCCGAGGTCGGCGTTCGCCTGACCCGCCACCCGCTGCTGCTGACCATCGACGCAGTCAAGGAAGCGCTCGACGATGCTGGGCTGACGATCGACCAGATCGACGGCGTCTCAACCTATCCGGGCAAGATGCCAGGTGGTTTCTCGCCGGTCGGCGCGGAGGAACTGGCCGGTGCGCTCGGCATCAAGTCGAAATGGCATACCGGCGGCGGCGAACTGCCGGCCCAGCTTGCGGCGATCGGAAATGCGGCGATGGCGGTCAAGCAGGGCGTCGCCCGGCACATGATCTGCTTCCGCACGGTTTACGAAGCGGCGGCCATGGCCCGGCCGGAGGAATATCCGGCCCCGCGTGGCGGCGATGTGCCCGGCTCTATGCAGTATCTCATGCCCTACTGGGCGATGTCCGCGGCCAACTGGGTTGCGCAATATGCCAATCGCCACGTCTACAAATACGGTATGACGCGCGAGCAGCTTGGTCAGATCGCGATCAACGGCCACCGCAACGCCCAGCTCAATCCGCGCGCGCGCAACATTTCCAAGAAGGAACTGACCCTCGACGAATATATGGAAGCGCGGATGATCACGACGCCGCTGTGCCTGTGGGACTGCGACCGCTTTTCCGACTGTTCGACGGTCGTGATCGTCTCGTCCCAGGACGCGCTCGACGAGGTGAAAACCACGCCTATCCGCATCGCCTCCATGGCAGGCGCGACCAACAGCTTCTCGTGGGACCAGGCGGAATGGACCGCAGCCTATGATGCCGGACCGGACTTGTGGAAGCACACCGACTACACCGTGAAAGACATCGACACGGTGCAATTCTACGATGGCTTCGCGTTCCTGCCTCTGACCTGGTTCGAAGGACTGGGCATTTGCGAGAAAGGCTCGGCGCACGAATTCATCGACGGCGGCCACAGGATCGCGCTCGACGGCGAACTGCCGCTTAACACCTTCGGAGGCCAGCTGGGAGCAGGACGCCTGCACGGCTTCGGCTTTGCGCACGAATCGGTGATCCAGCTGCGCGGCGACGGCGGCCCCCGCCAGATCAAGGGCGATCCTAAAGTAGCGGTGGCAAGTTCCGGCGGCGGACCGATGGCGGCCTGCCTGCTGCTGGCGCGGGATTGAGCGGACTAGCCGGGCTTCAACCCCCGGCCAATTCCTCCAGCGTGAAACCGTTGTTCAGCGTCGTCTGCTGAACCTCGATCACGTTTCCTTCCGGATCGTAGCCGTAGATCGTCTTGACGTGGCCGACATCGACGAAAGCGCGTTCGTTGAAGGTCATCCCGCATTTTTCGAGGTGCGCGATATCCGCTTCGATATCGGTCACATCGATGCACATGTGCGTATAGCCGGGATCGTTCGGTCTCTTGGGCTCGGCAATTTGGGCAGGTGGAGCGCTGTATTCGAACAGTTCGAGATAGCAGGTCCCAGCCCGCAGCATCACGCCCTTGGCGGCAGAGCCTTTGACATCGACGATATGGTCCATGGTATCGTCGCCGCCCCAGACAAAACCGTCGTCGACCGGTTGGAAGCCGAACGCTTCGCTGTAAAAGCGCTGCATGCGCGCCATGTCGCGACAATTTACGCCGACATGATGGATCGCCCGGATCATGCTGGTCCCATCCGGTAAACGCACAGCTTGTTGCCATCGAGGTCGCGGAAGTAGGCCCCGTAGAAACCGCCTTCGGGACCACGCCAGCCCGGCTCGCCCTCGCAAGTGCCGCCCAGTTCAATCGCCTTGGCGTAAACATTGCGGACCTGGTCCTGCGTGTCTGCGGCAAGCGCGATCATCGAGCCGTTACCGGCCGTCGCCGGGTTGCCATCGAACGGCGGAGTGACGCTGAATTCGAATTTGCCTTCGGTGCGTGAATAGAGGCGGCCGCCCTTTGGGGAATCGAACGCCTTCTTCGCTCCCAGTTCACCCAGGACGGCATCGTAAAACGGCAGTGCCTTCGATGTGTCGTTGGTCCCTACGGTTGCATATCCGATCATCAGTCACTCTCCTTCAATTGAAATCATTGTCCCTTGAACCGGGCTACTCGCTTTTCGAGGAAGGCGGTAACGCCCTCAACGAAATCGTCGGTACGGCTGGCGTCGCGCTGGGCAAGGCGTTCCGCCGCCATCGCTTCTTCCAAGGACATGTCGTTGGCATTCCACGCGGTGCGCTTGATCATGCCCAGCGAGAGCGGCCCGGAGGCGAGCTCTCGGGCGAGCGTCATGGCTGCAGCGCGCAGGTCGTCGTCCGGCACCACCCGCGTGACCAGCCCCCAATCGAGAGCCTTTACAGCATCGATCCGCTCGCCCAGCAGCAGCATTTCCATAGCTCTTACCCGACCAACCGCACGGGATAGCAACCAGGTGGCGCCACCGTCGCCGATCAGGCCAATATTGCGGAAGGCCTGCAGGAAATAGGCGCTTTCATCGCACACGATCACGTCTCCGGCCAGCGCCAGCGAGGAACCGACACCGGCAGCCGCGCCCTGCACCGCCGTCACCACCGGCAGGTCGAGCGCACGAACCGCCAAGACCATGGGATGCAAGTAAGCATCGAGCGCAAGTCCTGCGTCGCGCTCCGGATCCGCAAGGTCGACCTCAGTGTCGGCAAGGTTCGCACCGGAGGAAAAGCCCTTGCCCTCGCTGGTCAGCAGCACCGCGCGCGCTTCCGTGCCAGCGCGGCGCAACGCATCGATCAACTCCTCGGCGACCGCTCGCGAAATCGCATTGCGCGTGGCCGGATCGTTAAGCGAGATGTGCGCCACATTGCCTTCGAGCGTGTAGAGGACTTTCTCGTAGGCCACGGCGCGCAGGTCCGGCTCAGGCGAGCATGCCCGAAAGCCGAGCGTTCACGATTTCCTCGGCCTCGCCGATGATCCGGTCGATTAGTTCTTGGCACGTCGGGATGTCGTGAATCAGGCCCTGGATCATTCCGGCCCAGAAGATGCCTGAATCGAGATCGCCGTTCTTCAGCAGTTCGGCGCCCAGCGAGCCGGCGACCAGATGGCGCACATCCTCAAACACCGCGCCTTCGCGCGCCGAAATCTCGACCACCTCGTCGGAGACCGAGTTCTTGCCGACCCGCGCGGTATTGTGGAACTTTCTGAAAATCAGGTTCGTGCCCATCTCGTCGTTCTCGACATACTTGGCCTTCACGTTGTCGTGGATCGGCGCTTCCTTCGTGGCGCAGAACCGCGTGCCCATGTTGATACCTTCCGCGCCCAGTGCCAGCGCTGCAACAAATCCACGCGCATCGCCGATGCCGCCCGAGGCGAGCAGCGGGATCTTCACCTTGTCCTTCGCCGCCGGGATCAGGATCAGGCCGGGAATGTCGTCCTCGCCGGGGTGACCGGCGCATTCGAAGCCGTCGATGGAAATGATGTCGCAGCCATGTTTTTCGGCCGACAGCGCATGGCGCACCGAG
The DNA here is from genome assembly GCA_964603645.1 of uncultured Novosphingobium sp. GTDB lineage: Bacteria > Pseudomonadota > Alphaproteobacteria > Sphingomonadales > Sphingomonadaceae > Novosphingobium. The sequence goes on from CAZRVW010000073.1 coordinate 5,532, forward strand.
GTGCACTTGTGGACGATGGTGATCCCGTGCGGCTTCATCATCTCCCAGATCTCGCGCACCTTGGGCGAACCGGCGGTCTCGACGATCGTGATGCCCGCATCGATGATGACCTTGGCAAAGGCGCCATAGTCGGGGGCATTGAGTGTCGGCAGATAGGTCAGGTTCACGCCGAAGGGCTTGTCGGTCATGCCCCGGCAGCGCTCGATCTCGGTAGCCAGCGCCTCGGGGCTCGGCTGCGTCAGCGCGGTGATAAGGCCAAGCCCGCCCGCATTGGAAACGGCGCTGGCCAGTTCGGCATAGCCCACGTTCTGCATGCCGCCCTGGACGATGGGATGCTCGATGCCGAGCATTTCGGTCACGCGGGTCTTGAAGGGCATTTGGGTCTCCTGAGAATCAAGCCGGAATCTGATTGAATGGAACGCCTTTGTCGGGTCGATGGTCCTGCGGCAAGCCGAGAATACGCTCGGCGATGGTGTTGAGCAGCATTTCGTCGGCCCCTCCCGCGATCCGCCCGGTGGGACACGAGAGCCAGCTGGCGATCCAGTCCTCCTGTCCGAAGGCTTCGCGGTCGTAGGCCAGACCCGCCCCACCCTGGATGTCGATGGCCAATTCGCACAGCTTCTGGCGGCTGCGCACCGAAACGAGCTTGCTGAGCGAGCCTTCCGGCCCCGGCTCCATGCCGGCCTCCATCATCAGGAAAGCGCGGTCGCGGATCGAACGCAGGCCATTGCGCAGCGCATAGTTGCGGGCAATCGCCGAACGGATCCGCCCGTCCTCGATGGCCGGACGGCCATTGAATTCTACCTCGCTGGCGAAATCGACAAAGAACGGGATGGTCGGACCAAAACCATCGGCGTCGGACGCGACGTAGCGCTCGATCATCAGCGTCGCCATAGCGACGCCGAAACCGCCGCCGACCGGTCCGATGCGCTGGCCATCGGTCAGCTTCACATCGTCGAAGAACACCTCGTTGCATACAATCGTGCCGTCGAGCAGCGGGAACGGCTTCGCCTCTACGCCCTCGGAATGCATGTCGACCCAAAAGTAAGTCAGGCCCTTGTGCTTGGGCACTGTCGGATCGCTGCGCGCGACGATGATGCCGTAGTCGGACTGGTGGGCGTGGCTGGTCCACAACTTCTGGCCATTGAGCTTCCAGCCGTTACCATCCTCCTCCGCCTTCATGCGCAGGCCAGCTAGGTCGGAACCGCCAGCGGGCTCGGAAAACAGCTGGCACCAGATTTCCTCGCCCTTGAGCGCAGCGATCACCCGCTCGCGAACCCAGGCCTTGTCCTCGCAGAACTTCATGATGATGGGGATCGGCATGCCCAGCGATATGCCGAAATAGACGGTCGGGAAGCCGAGCGGCGCCTCTTCCTGGTCGAATACGAGCTTGTGCAAGCCAGACAGGCCGCGTCCGCCGAACTCCTTGGGCATATGAATGCCCGCGAAGCCTGCCGCGTATTTCGCCGCCATGTAGCGGCGACCCAGCGCAAGATCCTGTTCGTCGGTCAGGCCCCGCCGTGCATCGCGGCCGAATTCCGCAACCATTGTGGCAAGCCACGCGCGTGCGTCGGCGCGGAAGGTATCGAGATCGATCATGCGCCTGCTCCTTCCAGCTCGCCGACCAGCAGGTCTTCCCAGAACAGCGGGCTGCCCAGCTCCGCGGCGAGGCTGCGTGCGCGGCGCATGTGCAGGTGCAAGCCGAGCTGCCAGGTGACGCCGATGCCGCCGTGGATCTGCACGGCATCGCGCGCGGCGGTATCGTAGGCTTCGCTGGCCGAGAGCCGCGCGGCGCAAGCCTTGAGCACGAAATCGGCCTCGCCCTCGCGAGCGGCCGCATCGATGCAGTTGGCACGGGCCAGTTCGACCAGACCGTAGAGTTCGGCAATGCGGTGCTTGATCGACTGGAATGCACCGATCGGCTGGCCGAAGGCTTTGCGCTCCAGCGCATAGTCGCGGGCGATCTGCATGGCCTTTTCGGCGCCGCCGGTCTGCTCGTGAGCGATCACTACCGCTTGCCGGGCGAGGCCATCGCGCGCGGCCTCGCGCGCCGGATCGCCCGAAAGCAGCACGCTTGCAGAAGCGCCATCGAACACCAGTTCGGCATAGAGGCGGGCATTGTCAAAGCTGTCGACCGCACGGCGCATCCCCTCGGTCAGCTCGACCAGCACGAGGGCCGGCGATCCACCCGACGAGGCCCAGACAACCCCCACATCCGCCTGCAATGCGCCCGCTATCGCAGACTTTGTGCCGGTCAGCTTGCCATCGGCGTAGGTGACGGCCGGTTCTGCTGGCAGCGGTGAAGACCCCTCTCCAAGCGCAGCAATGCCGATCGCCTCTCCGGCCGCGATCTTCGGGAGCCAAGCCTCGCGCGTACCCTTATCATCGCCAGCCAGCAACAATTGAACGAAGGCATCATTTCCAGAGAGGAACGGCGCGCCCGCCGTGACGGCGCCAAGGCCCTGCGCTATCAAGCCCAGTTCGACGAGACCCAGGCCAAGACCGCCATATTGCTCGGGCACCGAAAGCGCCGTCCATCCCTGCTCGACCGCGCTCTGCCACAAGCGTTCGTCGTGTTGGCCGGTTTCGTCCACCAGATCGAGCAGGCGCTGAAGATCGTATCCGTCGTCCAGCACCCGCCGCGATTCAGTGGCGATGGCCTGCTGCGCCTCGTCGTAAAGTATCGTCATGGGGTGAATCGTCTCCCTTGCGAGCGAGCGCTAGGCCATCGCCGCCAGTCCTTCAAGCACTCGCGACCTTTCCATCATTTCGCAGGAAGCGGGATCACCGCAGCGGTAAAACGGCTGATGCAGACCAGCTTGCCCTCCTCGTCGGCAATCTCGATCGACCAGACCTGCAACTTGCTTCCCAGCGAGATCGGACGCGCGGTCCCGTAAACCCAACCAGAAGTCGCGGGGCGCAAGTGATTGGCATTGATTTCCGCGCCGACCACCGTGACCTTCGTCAAGTCGACACACCGCCCGGCGGCCATCGAGTCCACGGTTTCGGCAAGCGCCACTGAAGCGCCGCCGTGGAGAATTCCCGCAGGTTGCTTCGTCCGTTCGTCGACCGGCATCCGCATGCGCAGGAAATCATCGCCGATCTCGATCATCTCGATTCCGAGCAGGCCGATCATCGTATTGCTGACCATCGGGTCATAATGGCCATAGTCGGGCTTTTTGCCGCCGTGCCAGATCACTTTGGTCATGCTGGTCAGAACCCCATGACCGGGTGCGGCTGATAGGGCGCTTCGAGCGTGGCAACCTCGTCTTCGGAGAGCGTGACTTCAAGCGCGCCGAGCGCGTCCTCCAGCTGCGCCATCTTGGTGACGCCGATGATCGGCGCGGTCATGCCTTCCAGCCCCAGCACCCAGGCGGTCGCGACCTGCGCCATCGGCACCCCGCGCGCCTTGGCAACTTGCTGCACCGCCGCGATGACCTCGGCGTCGTTGTCGGCCATCTTCTTGTAGAGGGTCGCGAATATGGGATCGGTCTCGCTACGCTCAGTCTCCTCACCGACAGGCCGTGCCAGCTTGCCGCGCGCCAGCGGGCTCCACGGGATGAGGCCGATGCCTTCTTCGCGGCAGAGGGGGAGCATCTCGCGCTCTTCCTCGCGATAGATCAGGTTCACGTAGTTCTGCATCGAGACGAACTGCGCCCAGCCATTGGTACGCGACACGTAAAGCGCTTTCTGGAACTGGCGGGCATGCATCGAGCTTGCACCGATATACCGCGCCTTGCCCGCGCGGACGATGTCGTTCAGCGCCTCCATCGTCTCCTCGATCGGAGTCTCGTTGTCCCAGCGGTGGATTTGGTAGAGATCGATATAGTCGGTGCCGAGACGGCGCAGACTGTCGTCAACCGCCTGCATCAGCGCCTTGCGCGACAGGCCCATCTGGTTCGGACCCTGGCCCCATGGCCCGTGCGCCTTGGTTGCGATCACGATTTCGTCACGGCGGGCGAAGTCCTTCAGCGCCCTGCCCGTCACTTCTTCCGACGATCCGCCGGCATAGATATTGGCGGTGTCGAAAAAGTTGATCCCCGCCTCAACCGCGCGCTTGATGATCGGACGGCTGGCTTCCTCGTCGAGGATCCACTTGTGCCAGCCCTTCGACTTGTCGCCGAAGCTCATGCATCCTAGGCACAGCGGCGATACTTTCAGGCCGGTCTTGCCCAGCCGCACATAGTCCATTCCGGTCGTCCCCCGAATTGCGAGAATCTCTGGACCGACCCTGTCCAAACCCGAACCCAAAAGCAATGTCGCAAAGTGTCGCAAGCCGCGCAAATGCGCGGCCCAGCGATTGAAATTCCGCCCTTTGAGCATAGATTTATCGCAGATCAGCCAAGCGGAGTCCGACTGACCGTGAATACCTTCAAGACCACGATGCTGCTGGCGGCGCTGACAGCGCTGTTCATGGCGATGGGTTTTATCTTCGGCGGGAGCGGTGGCGCGCTGATCGCACTTGTCATCGCAGCGGGCATGAACCTGTTCACCTACTGGAACGCCGACAAGATCGTGCTGCGCATGCACAACGCCCGTGAGGTCGATACCCATTCCGCTCCGGAATTTCATGGCATGGTCGCCCGGCTTGCCGAACGCGCGGGGCTGCCCTTGCCGAAAGTCTATATTGTCGAAGACGAGAGCCCCAACGCATTTGCAACCGGTCGCAACCCGGAGAATGCAGCGGTCGCGGCCACAACCGGCCTGCTTCAGCGGCTATCGCCGGACGAGGTCGAAGCCGTCATGGCGCACGAACTTGGCCATGTCCGCAATCGCGATACGCTGATCATGACCATGGTAGCGACGATTGCCGGCGCCATTTCGATGATCGCAAATTTCGGCCTGTTCTTTAGCGGCGGCCAGAGCCGCAACCCAATCGCCGCTATCGCGGCCATGTTCATGGCGCCCTTCGCCGCGATGATCGTACAGATGGCGATCAGCCGGACGCGCGAATATGGCGCCGACCGGGCCGGTGCGGACATCAGCGGCAATCCCCGCGCCCTTGCCTCCGCGCTCGCCAAGATCGCGATGCCCGCGGCACAGCGCCCGACCGAAGCGACCATGCGCAATCCTGCCGCCGCGCAGCTCTACATCGTGCCCACGGCAGTGCGCTCGTTGTTCTCTACCCATCCCGACACGCGTGAACGCATCGCCCGCCTCGAAGCGATGGCAGGCAGTGCAACGCCGCCACGCGCGCCACGCCGCTCGCCCTGGCGGTAATTTATCGCGGGGCTGATCGCTGATAGAGGCGGCTTGCGCTCGCGGTCTGGCGCGGTAAGTTCCCGCACCATATGCACGACAAGCGAGAGGTTGCGCCATGTTGAAGTCAGCCGGAAACGGTCTGCGCGAGGTCCCCTACCCGGTTTCCGATCCCGAGCGGATCCCGGTCCAGCGCTACTACGACGAGGAATTCTACCAGGCCGAACTGGAGCACCTGTGGCCGCACATGTGGCAGAATGCCTGCCGCGTGGAGCAAATCCCCGAAGTTGGCGACTGGATCGAATACAACAATGTCGGCAAGTCGGTTATCATCGCGCGCACCGAAGGCGGCATCAAGGCCTTCCATAACGCCTGCCGCCATCGCGGCGTTCCGTTTGCGGGCGGCACGCCGCTCGACCGGGACTATTCCTCGGCATTCGGCAATTGCTCGAAGAAGGGCTTCGTCTGCCCGTTCCACGGCTGGGCCTGGAACATGGATGGCGAATCCACCCGGGTTTATGGCAAGCACCTGCTGAGCGACCGCCAGCTAGATCCCGACGACGTCAACCTCGTGCCATGCCGGGTCGATACCTGGGGCGGTTGCGTGTGGATCAACTTCGACAATGACGCGCCCCCGGTCCGCGAATTCCTCGGCCAGGTGACGCACGATTTCGACATGCACGGCGTTGAAGACCTGCGCGCCGAATGGCACTTCGCCACAGTGCTGCCCGCCAACTGGAAGATCGCGATGGAAGCCTTCATGGAAGGCTACCACGTGATGCAGACCCACCCGCAGCTGCACGAAGCCAGCCCCAGCATGTATTCGTCCATGTACGAGGATGAAAGCGCGCGAGGGATGGAAGGTAACATTACCGAGCGTCCCCGCGTCGCCAGCGAAGCCTTCGACATCAGGGAGGCGATCGACGCGCAGATTCACTCGTTCCAGTTGCTCAGCGACGGCATGGCCGGGATGATCCACCAGAAGGAAGTCGATATCCTGCGCGAGATGCCGATCGACGGGTTGCCCGACGATCCCGGCGAGGCCATGGCCATGTGGTTCGGCATGGGCATGAAAGCGGTGACCGAGGGGTTGCGTGCACGCGGTGAGCCATGCCCCGACATTCTCGAGGTTTCGCAGTCGCATCCGGTCTCCGCA
>CAZRVW010000074.1:0-11873 GCA_964603645.1 uncultured Novosphingobium sp.
GGAAAAGCTATAAATCAACGTCCACCGTGTCTCGACGGTCACCCGATGCTACAGGAGGCGCCGGCGGGCACTTTGACATCGCCACTGGCAATAACCCGTTCAAGCTGATCCTGGCTGTCGGCGAGCGAACGCAGCGAAAGGCTGAGCGAGCCGATGGTCTGCGCGACAGCGACCTTCTCGGCGATGCGCGGTGTTACTTCGATCGTGACGGTGCGGAAGGCACGGACCACAGTCTTGCCTTCTACAGTTTCGGATTCGGTCGACTGGTCGGTGGCGAGCACGCGCAGGTTGCGCAGGATCGTTTCCGAAGCCTTGAGCGGCTGGCCGCCGTCGCCGCTGACCTACTGGGTCAGTACGAGGTCGACACGGTCGCCCGGGAAGACGAAGCCGGCAACGCCGGTTTTGGCGGAGACGGGGATCGTCACCGCGCGCAAGCCGGGGCCGAGCGGGGCAGCGAGGAACATGCGGTCGCCGGGTGCGACGAGCGCACCCTGGGTGACCGGCTGTCCGGCCGTGACCGGGAACCGCACGACCGTGCCGAGCAGCTTGGTCATGTCGGCTTCGCCGTCGATGAAATAGGCATCCTTGACCAGTTCTTCCGGCCAATCCTCGAAATTGATCGAATCGGCGGTAATGATCGTGCCGGTCGGCAGCGCGCGCTGCGCCACAAGGACCTTGGGTCCGGTTGGCTCGATTTTGGCCTCCGCCTGGGGCGTCGAAGCGCCCATGAAAAGGGATCGCGCCGCGAAGGCCGTTCCGACCGCAACAACAAGCGCGGCAACCAGCAGCAGTTTCTTCTTATCTATGGCTATCGAAGCCCCCTGAAACGTTCCTGGTATTCGAGTCGTCTTTTTGGCTCGGATTGGTTAAAATCGGGTTCATCCCGGAAATACTCCGCCTTTGAGAGGGAGGACGTGCTGGCTTGCGAGGACCCACAGGCCCGCCGCAGAAATCGCAATTCCGTAGGGGACGGCCACGCGGCCCTGCTTGCGGCGCGCGAGGTGGATGGCGCCGAAGATCAGCGTCAGCACGCCGCCGACCAGCGCCATCACGATGATGAGTCTGAGGTACCAGAGCGGCGCAATCCACAGCGACAGCGCGGTCAGCAGCTTGACGTCGCCGCCGCCCATCAGGTTGAGCGCAAACAGGCCGACAAGGACAATGAAAGTGGCAGGGGCGATGGCCAGCTGCATGCCGACCGCACTCAGCGGAAGACCGCTCGAAATCCAGAACAGCGGAGCGGCAAGCGCGATCGCGCCGGTCAACCAGTTGTCGATTTCCCGGCGGCGCAGATCGGTAAACGCCGCTATCAGCGGCCCCGTTGCCAAGGCACCAAGCAATGCGTAGGTGAAGAAGCCGCCCTGCATTTTGAGAATTCCCCCTGAACGGGAGAAGCTCTACCGGTGATGACTTACCAAAAAGTAACCAACGACGAGAGGCCGGTATTAGCCACTTAGACGCGCAGGCGCCCGTTGGCGGTGGGATCGATCGACGCGCCATACCCCAAGGTGCGCGCGAAGGGCGCTGGATTGCGTCCGACGGGCAGGCGATCCGCCGCTTCGACTGGCCCTGCGAAGGCGAGCCACGCGGCTTGCTGTTGTTCCTGCCAGGCCGCGGTGATTTCTACGAAAAGTGGCTCGACGCCATCGGCCACTGGCACGCGCGTGGATGGTCGGTGACGGCGATCGACTGGCGGGGGCAGGCCTTTTCAGGCCGCATGACCGAAGATGGGGTTACCGGGCATATCGGTGATTACCGAGAGTGGATCGACGATCTGGGCGCATTCTGGCGCGACTGGTTGGGATCGGGGCCAGAGCCGCATGTGATTGTCGCTCATTCGATGGGCGGGCAAATCCTGCTCGGCGCCATGGAGCAGGGGCTCGTTAAGCCCGATGCCGCAGTGTTCTCCGCCCCGATGTTCGGCCTCAAGCCCGAATGGCTGCCGCGCTGGATTCTGCACCTGGGTGCGAAGATCATGGTCGCGCGGCGCGGGGCAACCTCGCCTGCGTGGAAGGGATCCGAGCGTCCCGACAAGGTGCCCGGCGATCGCTTCAAACTGCTCACCCACGACCGTGAACGCTATGCCGACGAGGCGTGGTGGCGCGAGACCCGGCCCGAACTGGCTCTCGGTCCGCCAAGCTGGGGATGGATCGAGCGGAGCTACGCGGCGATGGCCGAGACCCGGGCTTGCGGCGCGCTCGACGAAGTGCGCACTCCGGTCCTGATCCTTGCGACGCGAGCGGATCGTCTGGTGTCATGGCGCGTGACCCGACGTGTCGCCAAACGCCTGCCAAATGCGCGGCTGGTCGCCTTCGGCAGGGAGGCCCGCCACGAAATTCTTCGCGAGGTTGATCCGGTACGCAATGCCGCGCTGGCCGAGATCGACAAGTTCCTTGATGCCGAGTCCCCGGCGCGCAAATGACCGAACGGTTCGACATTGCCATTGTCGGCGCAGGGATTGCCGGCGCTTCGCTCGCCGCCGAAGTGGCGGGGAAGGGCGCGGTGGTTCTGCTGGAAGCCGAAGAAGCGCCCGGATACCACGCCACCGGACGGTCCGCCGCGTTCTGGACCGAGAGCTACGGCGGACCGTCGATTCAGCCGCTTACCGCTGCATCGGGACCGTTCCTACGCGAGCACGGTTTTCTGCACCCCCGCGGCGCGCTCACCATAGGCAGGGACGAACAGGCTGCCGCCATCGACCGGTTCGCGGCGGATTTTTCGGCATTGGGCGTCGAGGTCGAGAGATTGGGCAGGGAGCAGCTTGAGGGCCGCATACCCGGCCTGCGAGACGGTTGGAACCATGGAGCCTACGAACCGAGCTGCGCGGACATCGATGTCGCGGCGCTGCATCAGCACTATCTGGCCGCGGCGAGGCGCGGCGGTGTGGCTCTGCGCAATCGCAGCAGACTTGTTGCTGCGCTGCGCGATGATCTGGGCTGGCAGATCGAACTGGCCGAAGGCTCGCAGATCTCTTGCGACGTGCTGGTCGATGCCGCCGGGGCATGGGCCGACGAGGTGGCTTCGCATGCGGATGTGCGACCTCTCGGGATTGCGCCGCTGCGCCGTACCATCGCGCAGATCGCGGTTTCGCCCGATTCGCCTCCGGACTTGCCACTGGTGTTGGATATAGCCGAGTGCTTCTATTTCAAGCCCGATGCGGGCACGGTATGGCTCAGCCCGCATGACGAGACACCAAGCCCCCCATGCGACGCCGCGCCCGAAGAAATCGACGTGGCGCTTGCGATCGATCGTTTCAGGCAGGTGGTCGACTGGCAGGTGGAGCGCGTGACGCACCGCTGGGCCGGGTTGCGCAGTTTCGCGCCTGACCGTTTGCCGGTTTATGGCTTCGATCCACGAGAGCCGCGCTTTTTCTGGTTTGCCGGGCAAGGCGGTTTCGGCATCCAGACCGCGCCGGCTGCTGCGGCAATTGGCGGATCGCTGCTCACCGGAAACGGACAAGCGTTGATAAGTCCCGAACTATTCGCACCGGACAGGTTTTCGTGACAGGCTCAAGACGATAGGTATTGCCTTCCCGGCAACGATTCGCGCTGGAGAAAGATCGCGATGGCTCACCGTTTCGAAATCCGCAAGAACAAGAAGGGCGAGTTCGTCGCCTATTTCTGCCACAATGCGGAAACGATGTTCTGGACCGAAGGCTATTCCAGCAAGGCCAGCGCAAAGAACGCCATCAAGTCGATCCTGAAGAACGGCCCGAACGCGGAAGTCGTCGACAAGACGGCGGAATAGTTCCGCCGATCAGCCCTACGCTGCCGCGTTGGCGGCATCGCTGGCCAGCTTGTCCACCCGCTCGTTTTCGGGATGGCCATCGTGGCCGCGCACCCATTCCCATTGGATCGCGTGGCGTGCCGCCGCCTCGATCAGGTCGTGCCAGAGGTCCGCGTTCTTGACCGGCTTCTTGCTGGCGTTGACCCAGCCTTTCTTCTGCCAGCCGTCGATCCACATGGTCATCCCGTCGATGACATAGCGGCTGTCGGTGTGCAGCGTGATCTCGCACGGTTCGATCAGGGCATTGAGCGCCTGGATCACGGCCTGCATTTCCATCCGGTTGTTGGTCGTGTCGAGATCGGAGCCCGTGAGTTCCTTTTCGTGTTTACCCATCCGCAGCAGTGCGCCCCAGCCGCCTGGACCGGGATTGCCCTTGCAGGCGCCGTCAGTGAAAATATCGACTTTCTTCAACTTGGTAATTCCGAATCCTTAGCCTTGCTCGAAAATTCCGGCGTTGCCGGGATCCGCATAGAACGCCAGCCGTCGCGCAAATGCCATCGGATCCTTGCGCGTCACAAGGGCGTCCTGCGGCGTATGCAGCCAATCATAGACCCGCGTGGCGATAAAGCGCATTGCGGCAGCACGTGCCAGAATGGGAAGTGATCTGCGCTCATTCTCGTCCAGCGGCCGCACCGCGTCGTAGCCGGCAAGCAGCGCTCGCGAAAGCGCCGGATCGAAATGCGCCCCGTCAGGTGAAAAGCTCCAGGACGCATGGGTCACGGCAACGTCGTAGGCGAGCAGGTCGCGGCAGGCGAAATAGAAGTCGATCAGACCAGCGACATCGTCGCCGCGCATCAGGACATTGTCTGGGAACAGGTCGGCGTGGATGACGCCGCTTGGCAAGTCTTCAGGCCAGTTCTGCGAGATGAATTCGAGTTCGCGGTGGATCGTGTCGGCAAGATCGGGGTCGATTGCGGTGATCGCATCGTCCCCGCAATCGCCAAGCAGGCGTTTCCATGCCGCGAGGCCCATGTCGTTTTCGCGCTGCCCCGGATAGTCGGCGGCGGCGAGGTGAATCTGGGCTAGCGCCGCGCCCACCGCGCGGGCTTGCGCCGGTGTGGGCTCGGAAACCGAGACGCCCGGCAGGAATTCGATCAGGGCCAGCGCCTTGCCCTCGTACAGGCGATAGGGGCGGTTGCTGCGATCGTGGATGGTGCGCGGCACCGGGCAGCCGTGTCCGGCAAGGTGATCGAGCAGGCCGAGAAAGAACGGCAGGTCGTCCACGTCGACCCGGCTTTCGTACATCGTCAGGATGAAGCGTGAGGGGCCGTCTCCGGTCCCCTCTGTCTCGATCAGCCAGTTGCTGTTCGACACACCCTCGGCAATGCCTTTGGCCGAAACCAGCGCGCCAACATCGAATTCGTCGATGATCCGCGCCATCTGCTCCGCGCCGATGTTGGTATAAACCGCCACGCTTCTTTGCTCAGGCCATCAGCTGGCGCGGCAGCTTGAAGGTGATCGTCTCGCGTGCGGAGATCGTCTCCTCCTCGCTCACGTCCCGCAAATCGCCAAGACGGGCGATCACTTCGCGCACCAGCGCCTCTGGAGCGGACGCTCCGGCAGTAAGCCCCAGCGTGCGCACGTCGTCGAGCCACTCCGGTTCGATTTCGGCGGCCCGCTGGATTAGCCGGGCCGGTGTGCCGATGCGCTCGGCCACTTCCACGAGTCGTTTGGAATTGGAACTGTTCGGCGCGCCGATAACCAGGACCAGATCACTGGCCGGCGCGATCCGCTTGACGGCATCCTGCCGATTGGAGGTGGCATAGCAAATGTCCTCCGCCTTGGGGCCAGAGACGCCGGGAAAACGAGTTTTGATGGCCGAAATGATGGTGGCGGTGTCATCCACCGAAAGCGTGGTCTGGGTCAGATAGGCGAGCGGAATGTCTTGCGCGACGTCCAAGGCTGCGACGTCTTCCTCGCTCTCGATCAGCGTCATGGCGCCTTCGGGAACCTGGCCGAAAGTTCCGATCACCTCGGGATGACCGGCATGGCCGACGAAGAGGATGTGACGGCCCGAGGCGATGTGACGCTCGGCTTCGCGATGCACCTTGCTCACCAGCGGGCAGGTGGCATCGAGGCAGTCGAGTCCGCGCGCGGTGGCCTCGGCGGGCACGGCCTTGGGCACGCCGTGGGCGCTGAAGATGACCGGCACGGCATCCGGCACCTCGTCGAGTTCCTCGACGAACACCGCACCCTTCGCCTTCAGGTTATCGACGACGAAGCGGTTGTGGACGATCTCGTGACGAACATAGACCGGCGCGCCGTAGCGATCGAGCGCGCGCTCGACGATCTCGATAGCGCGTTCCACACCCGCGCAAAAGCCGCGCGGCGCGGCGATCAGTACCCGCAGGGGCGGCTTGTCGGCGGATAATGACGCGTTCATGCAGCCGCCTCTAGCGTTTTCGCCACCCACTCGCTAGGGCATCCGCAATCCAAATCGAGGACGCCACAATGAAACTCCGTTCCCGCCTCACCCTGACTGCGCTGATCGGTGCCACGGCATTGGGCGGGCTCGCAGGCTGCAAGTCAAGCGGAGAGCTGGTCGTCGACGAGGGCGTTGGCGTGACCGCCGTACGTTCGCGCTGCCCTGCGGTTGGCGTTCCCAATTTCACCGGCGACATTACGTTGTTCGGTCGCGCAGGCGCTAAAACCGCCGACAACATCGATGTGGTGGCGGCGATCACCAATGTTCGCTCGCAATGCTCGGAAACGACGGAGCAGGTGACATCGAGCCTCACCTTCGACGTGCTGGCCAAGCGTACCGGTACGCGCGGACCACGGCAGGTTACGCTGCCCTATTTCGTAACCGTCCTGCGTGGCGGCGATTCGGTGGTCAGCAAGCGTCTGGGGCAGGTTACAGTGGTCTTTGCCGACGGTCAGGAGCGGGCATCTACATCGGGAAGCGGCACTGCCTACGTCGATCGTGCCGAGGCCACCTTGCCCGAAGATATCCGCGACAAAATTACGCGCAGACGCCGCGCTGGCGATGCCGATGCTGCGGTCGATCCGCTTTCCGATCCGGAAGTGAAGGCGGCCCTGGCCCGCGCGGAATTCGAGGTTCTGGTCGGGTTCCAGCTGAACCAGGACCAGCTCGCCTACAACGCGACGCGCTAAGCGCCGTCGCCTATCTGCTGCAAAAGCGCTTCGCGCGCCTTTGCCGCAATCGTCTTTCGGTCGGCAAAGTGCTCGCGTGGCATCTGCGGAAGCACGTGCAAGGTCAGCTTTATCCTTCGCCACCGCGACGCGATCTTGAGGTATGAATGCCCGCCATGCTCATCGCCCACCCAGGCGATCGTGCTGGTGTGCGCACCGTAGTCCAGCAGCACCGGATGGACCGCGACGCCGCGCGGCACCGGAGTGAGCGCCGACAGCAGCGAAGACTTGAACGGCAGGATCGAGGTTCCGTCGCTGGTGCCGCCCTCCGCGAAAATCGCGATGGCTCCGTTCTCGTCGATCGCTTCGCGTACCTGTTCGACTTGCAGGGCGACGCTGGTCCGGTCGTGCCGCGCGACGAACACCGTATCGTTGAGACGGCAGAGCCAATGCAGCCAGCCATGGGCGACAAGGCCGTCGTTGGCGATAAAGGCCGTGCCGGTGACAGCCCCCAGCGCTGGAATGTCGAGCCAGCTGACATGGTTTGAAATCAGGAATACGCCCCGTGGCAATTGCGCTCCGCGCACCGCTATGGACAACCCAAGGATGCGGTTTACCCCGGCGAGGAACAGGCGCGGCACCGGATTGCGGCGCGAAAACGGCTGGCAAAGGGCAAAGAGTGGCAAGGCAATCAACAGCCACAGGACGAGAGCCAGACTGCGCGCTGTAATCAAGGTCCAGCCAGCAAGGCCCGGACTGACGCGCGCAGGGGCTAGCGACGCGCTCACTCGGACGGGTTGCTGTCTTCCCGGCCGAGTCTCACTCCGAACAGCTCCATGCGATGATCGACCAGACGGAAGCCCAGCCGCTCGGCGATCTGGCGTTGCAGGGCCTCCAGCTCCGGATCGACGAATTCGATGACCCTGCCGGTCTCGACGTCGATCATATGGTCATGGTGGGCCTCGGGCGCCGCCTCATAGCGCGCGCGGCCATCACCGAAATCGTGCCGGTCGAGAATGCCTGCTTCCTCGAACAGTCGAACCGTCCGGTAGACCGTGGCGATGGAGATTCCCGAATCGAGCTTGCTGGCGCGCTGGTGAAGTTCCTCGACATCGGGATGGTCGTCGCTTTCGGACAATACCCGCGCGATGATCCGGCGCTGCTCGGTTATGCGCAGGCCGCGTTCGGCGCAAAGGGCTTCGATGTCGATTGGCTGATGCAAGTGCGATCCGCTGGTTGAGTGGCCTGGACGACACACTCTAGGCCGCGCGGACGCGCTTCACAAGCGCGATGGCGCGGCCTTGTTGCTTGAACCAACCTGAAACGTCAGGCCTTGGCTTTGGGCTTACGACCCCGCTTGATCCCCGGCTTGCGGCCCAGACCGATCTTCTTGGCCAGTTGGCGGCGCTTTTCCGCATAGTTCGGCGCGACCATCGGATAGTCGGAGGGAAGGTTCCAGCGCTGGCGGTATTCATCCGGGGTCATGCCGTAATGGGTCATGAGATGGCGCTTGAGCATCTTGAGGCGCTTGCCGTCCTCAAGGCACACGATATAGTCAGGTTTGACCGATGCACGGATCGAGACCGGGGGATCGGGGCGGGTTTCGGCAGGAGACGGCGCTTGTCCCAGTCCGGCAAGCGCACCGTAAACATTGGTGATGAGGGAAGGAAGTTCTTCTCCGCTCATGTTATTGTTGCTCACGTGAGCCGCCACGATGTCTGACGTCAGCGTGATCAACGTTTCTGTCATGTCGATAGATTCGTTTTCCATTTTTTCCTCTGGGTGCGGCCCCTGTTAACTTTATGTTTCCCGTGTGCGGAACACCTGACGACTAGAAGGTCCGGCCGCACAGCACAAGCGCGATTTCGGGTATCAGGGTCAGATCGACAACGCGAAAGTAACCGCGTCTATCCGTTCGCCAAAACTGGTGCGGTAATAGTTTGGCCTTTCGCCAACTGGTTGGAAGCCGAGTCTCCGATAGAGCCTTTCTGCAGGGTTACCGCGCCGCATTTCCAGAAAAATACGGCCCTTTCCTTCAGAGCGTGCCTCTTGCACCAGTGTTTCTAACAGTAACGCTCCGAGCCCTCGGCACCTGAACTTTGGATCGACTGCGAGGAGCAGTAGCTCGGTCTCATCCGCGATTGAGCGGGAAAAGGTGAAACCGGCGGCCTGTTCGCCCGTTGCGGCGGGCTTTCCTTCGGGTGAGATGAGAAAATAGCTGCAATGGCCCGAGAGCAGCGAGTCCTCGACCTGGCCGCGGGTCCAGGCCTCTCCCCAGGTCGGTTCGAAGGCGGCAGTCATCACTGCCATCAGCCGGGAGAGGTCGTCGTGGATGGCGGCAATCATTGCGCTGTCTCCGGCAAGCGCGCATCGGGACCGCGACCGTAAATCGGGGTGAGGTCCGTCCTGAGTAGATCGCTCGCGATGAGGATCGCATCGCGCGCATCGGGCAGGGTGTCGATCGCTACGCCGCTCTCACGCATGTCGACAAATTGCGCGGCGCGATTGCCAATGACAATCGGCTCGCTGAATACTTGGGCAGCGTCCTGTGGTATCATCGATCGGCACGAAGCCGAAGGTGTGTGGTCGGCGTCGAAAGGTTGGACGAACCACTCTCCGTGTCCCCCGTTCATGCAGGCAAGAACCCGATCTGGCGACATGACTTCCGGCTCGATGGGGGCATCCCGGCCTGCCAGCCCTGTCTCGACCACAAGCGCATGGCCCGGATAGCCCAGCACCTGTGCACCCCAGGCCAGGCCCAGAGCCCGCGCCGCTGCAAGGCCGATCCGTACGCCGGTGAAGCTGCCGGGGCCGAGCGAGACCAGAATGCGTTCGGCGCGGCCCTTGTCGGGAAGCTCGGAAATCATCGGCACCAGACGCTCGGCATGTCCGCGCCCGATTACTTCGAAACGGTGCGCCAGCAAGTCAGGTCCTTCGAAATATGCCACCGAGCAGGCCTCGGTCGAGCAGTCGAGAACCAGGGTGCGCACTGCAAGCATTGAAGCCCGCGCTAGGCGGCGCGCACTTCGCTGACTTCGGGAACGTAATGCTTGAGCAGGCTTTCGATGCCCTGCTTGAGGGTCGCGGTCGAGGAGGGGCAGCCGGCACAGGCGCCCTGCATCGTCAGGTAGACGACACCCTCGCGAAAACCGCGATAGACAATATCGCCGCCATCGCCCGCAACAGCCGGACGCACCCGCGTTTCGAGCAGGTCCTGAATCTGGGATACGACATCGGCATCGGCGGGATCGTCGCCATAGTCGGCATCGTCGTCTGCAGGGACGGAAATGGCGGATGCGTCGCCGCCGGCGAACAGCGGCGCTTCCGAAACGAAGTGATCGAGCAGCATGGCCACGACCTGAGGTTTTATCTGCGACCATTCAACGCCCGGTGCGACCGAGACCGAGATGAAGTCGCCTCCGAAGAATACGCCGGTAACGTCGCCAAGATCGAACAGTGCCTCGGCGAGCGGCGAAGCACTTGCCTGTTCGGGTGAGGCAAAATCGCGCGTTCCGCTTGCCATCACCTGCCTGCCGGGCAGGAACTTCAGCGTTGCCGGATTGGGCGTGGTTTCGGTTTCGATGTACATGATGGCAACGATGTAGGCCTCGGCGCGCCATGGTCAAGGCTTTGCGCTTGCTCGCACTGTTCACTGGTCCTTAACGCAGCGCGTCCCTATAGAGCGCGCATGCTGTTGAAAAAGCCCCCGGCGGCCTTTCTTGCCGCTGCCTTCCTGTCCCTTTCCTTCGCGTCTCCGCTGTTCGCCGCGCAGGACGTTCCCTGGCTCTACCGGAACAGCGATGTCCCGCCCGATCCGGACTGGACCTTCGGCGAGCTTGGCAACGGCATTCGCTACGCCGTGAGGCCAAATGGCGTGCCTCCGGGGCAGGTCTCGATCCGCATCAGGGTCGACGCCGGTTCGCTCTATGAACGCGATGGCGAGGAAGGCTATGCGCACCTTCTCGAACACTTGCTGTTCCGCCAGTCGAAATATCTCGCCGACGGTGCCGCGATCGCGACGTGGCAGCGGCTAGGCGCCGCATTCGGCAGC
This sequence comes from uncultured Novosphingobium sp., assembly GCA_964603645.1. GTDB lineage: Bacteria > Pseudomonadota > Alphaproteobacteria > Sphingomonadales > Sphingomonadaceae > Novosphingobium. The sequence goes on from CAZRVW010000074.1 coordinate 10,931, forward strand.
GATACCAATGCCGAAACGTCGACGACCCAGACGGTCTACAAGCTCGACCTTCCCAACGCGACCTCAGACTCGCTCAATGAGAGTTTCAAGCTGCTCTCGGGCATGGTCACCGCGCCCACGCTCAGCCCGGCCAACCTTGCTGCCGACGTGCCGATCGTGCTGGCCGAGATGCGCGAGCGCGGAGGTGCTTCGAAGCGCGTGCAGGAAGCCATGCGCGAGAAGTTTTATGAAGGCCAACCGCTGGCCGACCGCAATCCGATCGGCACGCCCGAGTCTTTGAAGGCGGCGACCGCGCAGTCGGTGCGTGCATTCTACTCGCGCTGGTACCGCCCGGAAAATATCGTCATCGTGGCTGCGGGCGGCGACGATCCCGAAGCGCTCGCGGCGCTGATCCGGAAATGGTTCTCCAGCTGGAAGGTAGGAGGTGCGTCCACCCCGGCGCCGTCGTTCGACGATCCGGTCCGGCCTGCCGGGGCCGATCCGGCCAACCCCGTTGGCAGCACTGCGGTGATGGTCGAGCCCGACCTGCCACGCGGCATCACATGGGCGGTGCTGCGGCCGTGGCGTCAGGTCAACGACACCATTGTCTACAATCAGGGGCTGATGATCGATGCCCTGGCGCAGTCGATTATCAATCGTCGACTGGAATCGCGCGCGCGTGCTGGCGCCAGCTATCTCGTTGCGCAGGTCGTTCAGGACGATGTCAGCCGCTCGGTCGATGCGACTTTCGTCACCGTGACGCCGCTTACCGAAGACTGGCAGGGCGCGCTGCGCGACGTGCGTGCGGTCATCGCCGATGCGCTTGCCCGCCCGCCCAGCGCCGAGGAAATCGCGCGCGAGGCGGCCGAACTCGACGTCGCCTTTCAGGTGCCGGTCGAACAACAGCGGCTGTTGCCCGGCGCCAAGCTCGCCGACGACATCGTCAATGCGCTGGACATTCGCG
>CAZRVW010000075.1:0-11734 GCA_964603645.1 uncultured Novosphingobium sp.
AACATCGCTTCCTGCCCCTCGCCCACCGCGAGGCCGCCGATCGCATAGCCATCAAAGCCGATCTCGGTCAGCGCTTGAGCACTCTCACGCCGCAAAGCCTCGTCAAGCGCGCCTTGCTGGATGCCGAAAAGCGCCGCGACTTCCGCATGTTCGCCCCCCGCGCCGAATGCATCTCGGCTGCGCCTGGCCCAGCGCATCGACATCTCCATGGATTGGGCGATGACGTCGCGCGGCTGGTCTGCCCGCGGGCATTCGTCGAAGGCCATGACGATGTCGGAACCGAGCAAGCGCTGGATCTCCATCGAACGCTCGGGGCTGAGCAGATGGCGCGATCCGTCGAGATGGCTGGCGAATGTCACGCCATCCTCGGTGATCTTGCGCAGACTAGAGAGGCTCATCACCTGATAGCCGCCGCTGTCGGTGAGGATCGGGCGGCCCCAGTTCATGAACCGATGCAAACCGCCAAGCCGCGCCACTCGCTCCGCGCCTGGGCGGAGCATCAGGTGGTAGGTGTTGCCGAGGATCACGTCGGCGCCGGTGGCGCGAACAGCTTCGGGCTTCATCGCCTTGACCGTGGCGGCAGTCCCTACCGGCATGAAGGCAGGCGTGCGGATTTCACCCCGCTTCATCGCAATCGTGCCGGTGCGGGCCTTGCCGTCAGTGGCATGGATGGAGAAGGCAAAGCGCGGCGCGGTCATGGCCCGCGCGCTATGGCAGGAGCAGCGAGGAATCGCCATAGGAGTAGAACCGGTACTCCTGCGCAATGGCATGGGCATAGGCCGCCTGCATCGTCTCCAGCCCCATCAGCGCGCTGACCAGCATGAACAGGGTCGATTTCGGCAGGTGAAAATTCGTCATCAGCCCATCGACGGCGCGAAAACGATAGCCCGGCGTGATGAAGATCGCTGTGTCGCCCTCGAAAGGCTGGATAACGCCCTGCTCGTCCGCCGCGCTTTCCAGCAGGCGCAGGCTGGTCGTGCCGACGGCAATCAACCGCCCTCCCGCCGCGCGCGCCGCATTGAGCCGATCCGCCGTCGCCGCATCGATCCGGCCCCATTCGGCATGCATGGCATGATCGGCGGTGTCCTGCGCCTTGACCGGCAGAAAGGTCCCCGCCCCGACATGCAGCGTCAGCGTCTCGCGCGCGATCCCGGCAGAATCAAGCGCCGCCATCAGTTCGGAGGTGAAATGCAGCGCCGCCGTCGGGGCAGCGACCGCACCTTCCTTTTCTGCAAACATCGTCTGGTAATCGCTGCGATCTGCTTCATCGGTCTCGCGCTTTCCCGCGATGTACGGCGGTAGCGGCATACGCCCTGCCCGCTCCAGCAGAACCTCGACCGGCTCTTCGCCTGCGAAACGCAGCCGCCAGCTCCCGTCCGCATGGCGAACCTCGGCGATAGCGATAACGTCCGCTGCAAATTCGATCGTGTCGCCTTCGGACAGCCGCTTGGCATTGCGGATGAAAGCGTCCCAAGCGCGCAGGTCGATGCGCTTGTGAAGGGTCGCGCCGATTCGCGCCTGCCCACGCCTGCCCTCAAGCTGCGCCGGAATGACCCGCGTATCGTTGACCACAAGCACGTCGCCCTTGTGCAACAGATCGGGCAGATCGCGCACATGCCGGTCGCTCAGCGCACCGCCATGCTCCACGACCAGCATGCGCGCCGCATCGCGCGGGCGCACCGGGCGCAGCGCGATCCGCTCCGGCGGTAGCTCGAAATCGAACAGATCGACCTGCATGACGACCCGCTAGCGACCTAGGGCGGGCGAAGCCAGTCTCAGTCGGACTGCGAATTGTTGAGGTCGTCCACCGAAATCGCTGCCTCGGCGGGAACCGGTAGCGGCGCTGCAGGCTGATTCGCCATACGGGCACGCAGGATACGGGTCGGGTTTTCGGGAGGTTCGCCGCGTTCGATCCTGTCGACCGCATCCATGCCCGCGATCACCCTGCCGAACACGGTATATTTCTTGTCGAGCGAGAAGCGCGGGTAAAACACGATGAAGAACTGGCTGTTGGCCGAGTCGGGATCGCTGGTCCGAGCAGCCGAAATGGTGCCCCGCAGGTGCGGCATCGAATTGAATTCCGCCTTCAGGTCGGGAAACTCGGACCCGCCCGCACCGGTACCGGTGGGATCGCCGGTCTGCGCCATGAAATCCTCGATCACGCGATGAAAGATCACGCCGTTGTAAAATCCCTGACCGGCCAGCGTCTTGATACGCTCCACGTGAGCGGGCGCCCATGCCGGCATCAGCCGGATTGCCACGGTGCCGCCATTGGAAAGATCGAGCAGCAGCACATCCTCGGGCGAATGCGACTGGTCGGGATCAACCAGGGTCGGAAGGGCCGGGGCAGCCGCGGCATCAGAATCCTTCGACTTCGCGGCCACTGCCGAAGTTGCCACCAAGAGCCCCGATACGACGGCCAGAAACGAGCGAAAAATCATCGAATTCTCACAACTTCAACATCGATAGCGAGCGCGGCGGCTCATAGGTGACGGGGCGATAGCGCCCAGCCGCTTTCATGGCAATGAACGTGCGGCAAGGCGAGGCAGTGGCGGCTCAAAGGTCGCCCAGCCGTCCAAGTTTCTCGACACGGGCAAGCACGTCCGCCCTCACCGCAGGGCTGACGAAGTTCTCGATCTCGCCGCCGAACAGCGCGATTTCCTTGACCAGCTTGGACGCAATCGGTTGCAAGCTGACGTCCGCCATCAGGAACACTGTCTCGACCGAGTCATCGAGCTGCTGGTTCATTCCGGCCATCTGGTATTCGTATTCGAAATCGGCGACCGCGCGCAGCCCGCGGACAATGACGGTTGCGCCCACGTGCATCGCAAACCGGATCAGCAAGGCGTTGAAGCCGACTACTTCGACATTATCGAGCCCCATGGCCTTGACCTCGCGCTCGACCATGGCGAGCCTTTCCTCCGGACTGAACATGGGGTTCTTCGACGGGTTGGTGGTCACTCCGATGATCAGACGGTCAACGAGCTTGGAGCCGCGCCGGATGATGTCGGAGTGGCCCAGCGTGATCGGGTCGAAGGTGCCGGGGTAAATGCCGACGCGCTCGCCGGTCGACTGGGTCATCAATGATCCCTTTCGATAATGTAATGCGCAATTGCGCGCAGCAGGTCCGCTTCGCTGCCGTGATCGGCAAGGTGTCCGATGGCCTGTTCGACCAGCATGCGCGCCTGTTCGCGCGCGCGCTCAGGCCCCAGCAGGGTCAGAAACGTCTGCTTGCCTGCCGCCTCGTCCTTGCCGACCGCCTTTCCGGCCAATTCGGCGACGCCTTCGTGATCGATCAGGTCGTCGGCAATCTGGAACGCCAGGCCGATGTCCCTCGCGTAGCCGCGCAGATGCAGACGTCGGTCCGCGGCAACGTGACCCAGGATCGCCCCCATCTCGACCGATGCAGCAAGCAATGCCCCGGTCTTCAGTTGCTGGAGCCGGGTTATCGTCGGCAGATCGAATTGGCTGGTCTCGGCCGCGAGGTCCATCATTTGCCCGCCCGCCATGCCGCGCAAGCCGCTCGCTTCACCCAAGGAACGCAGCAATTCGACCCGGACAAACGGATCGGCGCTCACTGCGGGATCGGCGAGCACCTCGAAGGCGAAGGCATGCAAGGCATCGCCCGCCAACACCGCCGTTGCTTCGTCGAAAGCCAGGTGCAAGGTCGGTTTGCCATGCCGCAAGGCGTCGTCGTCCATGCAGGGAAGGTCGTCGTGAATCAGCGAATAGACGTGGATCGCCTCAACCGCGACACCCGCGCGCAGGGCCGCTTCGCGATCGACGCCGTACATTTGCGCGGTTGCCCTCAGCAAAAGGGGCCGGATGCGCTTGCCCCCGCCGATCGCGGCATAGCGCATGGCCTCGATCAGGCGCGCGCGTGCATCGTCCGGCACGGGAAGCAGAACATCGAACAGGTCATCAACGTCTGACGCAATTTCGCCAAGAGCGTCGGCAAGCAGCGAGCCGGTCACCTGGGTCAGCGCCATGCTTAATTATCCGGGGTATCGAACGGTGCAGTGCCGCCTGCCGAACCGTCAGCCTTCTGGACAATCTTCTCGATCCGCGCCTGGGCCGCATCGAGCCGCGCCTGGCAATGCTTCCTGAGTTCTTCGCCGCGTTCGTAGAGCGAAATCGAATCGTCGAGCGGAACGTCGCCGCCTTCGAGCTTGCGCACCACTTCCTCAAGCGCGCGCAAGGCATCCTCGAAGCTCATCTTGGCTATTTCGGCTGCACCATCGTCCATCCGCGCAGCAATGGCGGGGCATATCGGCGCGGTCAAGCATGGCAGCCACTGGCGCGGGCAGCCCGGCGCCGCTAAGGGCAGGCCATGACCACCCAGACAGCCGAAATCACCCCCGAAGTCGTCGAGGCACATGGCCTATCCCGCGAGGAATACGAACGCGTGCTCAAGGCCATCGGGCGCGAGCCAAATCTCGTCGAACTTGGTATTTTCTCCGTGATGTGGTCGGAGCATTGCTCCTACAAATCGAGCCGACTGCATCTCAAGAAGCTTCCGACCGAAGCTCCGTGGGTGATCTGTGGGCCCGGCGAAAACGCGGGCGTCATCGACATCGGTGACGGTCAGGCGGCGATCTTCAAGATGGAGAGCCACAACCACCCGAGCTACATCGAGCCCTATCAAGGCGCGGCCACGGGCGTTGGCGGCATCCTGCGCGACGTGTTCACCATGGGTGCGCGCCCCATGGCCAACATGAACGCGCTGCGCTTCGGTCGGCCCGAACACCCCAAGATGAAGCATCTGGTGCAAGGCGTGGTTGCCGGGATCGGCGGCTACGGCAATTGCGTCGGCGTGCCAACGGTGGGCGGCGAAACGAATTTCGATCCGGCTTACGACGGCAACATCCTCGTCAACGCGATGACCGTGGGCGTGGCTGACGCCGACAGGATCTTCTATTCGGCGGCGACCGGCGTGGGTAATCCCATCGTCTATGTCGGCTCCAAGACCGGGCGCGACGGCATCCACGGCGCGACCATGGCCAGCGCCGATTTCTCGGAAGATACCGAGGAAAAACGTCCGACCGTGCAGGTCGGCGATCCCTTCACCGAAAAGCTGCTGATCGAGGCATGCCTCGAACTGATGGCGACCGACGCCATCGTCGCGATTCAGGACATGGGCGCGGCGGGGCTGACCTCTTCCAGCGTGGAAATGGCGAGCAAGGGCGGCGCGGGCATCCGGCTCGACATGAACGCGGTGCCCTGCCGCGAAGAGGCGATGACGCCCTACGAGATGATGCTGAGCGAGAGCCAGGAGCGCATGCTCATGGTGCTCAAGCCCGGCAAGGAATCGATGGCCGAGGCAATATTCCGCAAGTGGGAACTCGACTTCGCAGTCATCGGCGAAGTTAGCGACACCGGTCGCATGGTGCTGGAATTTGACGGCGAAGTCGTATGCGACATTCCGCTCGGTCCGCTGGCCGACGATGCCCCCCTTTACGACCGCCCCTACATGAGCCGCGAAGATTACAAGAGCTGGGCCGCGATCAAGCCACTCAATGGCGTGCCCGAAAAGTCGGACATCGGCGCGGACCTGCTCAAGCTGATGGCCAGCCCCGCGCTAGCCTCGCGCCGCTGGATCTGGGAGCAATATGACAGCCAGGTGGGCGCGGACACCTTGCAGAAAAGCGGCGGCGATGCGGCCGTGGTGCGGGTTCACGGCACGGACAAGGCTCTCGCGATCAGCACCGATTGCACCCCGCGATATTGCTATGCCAATCCCCACGAAGGCGGCAAGCAGGCGGTCGCCGAATGTTACCGTAACTTGTCAGCGGTGGGCGCCAAACCATTGGCGATCACCAATTGCTTGAACTTTGGCAATCCTCAGAGACCGGAGATCATGGCGCAGATTGTCGGCTGTCTCGATGGCATGGGCGAAGCGTGCCTCGCGCTCGATTTCCCGGTCGTGAGCGGCAATGTGAGCCTGTACAACGAAAGCAAGGCGACCGGCGGCGGCTCGGCGATCCTGCCGACCCCTGCGATCGGTGGGGTGGGTCTTTTGCAGGACCACGGCAAGATGGCGACGATCGCTTTCAAGGCCGGCGCCGAACGGATCCTACTGATCGGAGCCGATCCCGCCGCTTCACCCGAAATCGGCCAGTCGCTGTGGCTGGACCAATGTTGCGGCATTAAGGCAGGTCCGCCACCGAAGGTCGATCTCGCGGCCGAACGCCGCAATGGCCTCTTTGTCCGTCAATTGATCGACGGAGGCTACATCACTGCCGCGCATGATGTTTCCGACGGCGGCATACTGGTGGCGGTTGCCGAAATGGCGCTGGCTGGGGACATCGGCGCCAGGCTCATCATCACTGCATTCGAGGACCAGGTCGACAAGGAGAAGATCCGGCACGCATGGTCGCTGTTCGCGGAAAATCAGGGTCGCTTCGTCGTGACTGAGTCGTTCGATTCGCACATGGTCGAGGATCTCGCGCGCAAGGCAGGCGTCGGCTGCTGCTGCATTGGTTGGACGGGGTCGGACACGATCGCGATCGGCACCGAAAGCGAAGTCACCGAGGGCGAAGTGCCGCTCGCGGCCCTGCGCGAGGCAAACGAGAGCTTTTTCCGCGACTGGATGGAAGCCTAACGCCGCGCTATTCCCTACCTTCGAGGGGGAATCGGCGATGCAAAGAAAATGGCCGCTTTGGCTCGGATTCGTCGCCGGAATCGCAGCAGTGGCTCTTGCACTGGCGACAGGCGGCGATAGCTCGAAACAGTGGCTGCTGGCGGCGCGCTGGATAGCGCGGACCGGCTTCTTCCTCTTCATCCTGACCTATTCGGCCTCGTCGCTGGTGCGGTTGTGGCCGAACCGGGCAACGAAGGCGCTCCTGCGCGATCGCCGATGCGGGGGTCTGGGCTTTACCGCCTGCCACACCATCCATCTCGGGCGTTCCTGACCTGGTCACGCGTCTCGGGAGAACCTCTGGCACCAATGGCGATAATCGGCGGTGGTCTCGGCTATGTCCTCCTCTTCGCCATGGCAGCAACATCGAGCCGTGCGGCAATGAAAGCGATGGGCCGCAACTGGAAACGGCTGCACAAGGCCGGCATCCATTACCTGTGGTTCATTTTCGCCTTCACCTATTTCGGACGGATTGCGGATCCAGAAGGCGCGGTGTTCGGGATGCCGCTGCTCGCCATAGCGATACTGGTGGCACTGCTGCGCATCGCGGCCTTCCTCAAAGGTCGGCTCGCCCGGCCCTAGCCCGTAACCCACTCCTGCTCGTCGATTCCCAGCAGCCGTAATGCGCTTGTGAGGTCGCCGCGGTCGATCCAGCCGTTAGCCGCCTCGCGGGCCTTGGGCTTGGCGCGATAGGCAATGGCATAGGTCGCGGCTTCGAACATCGGAATGTCGTTGGCACCATCGCCGGTTGCGAGACTCGGACCGCCACGCTGCGCGACCCCGGAACGCAGGGTCGCCTGCTTTACCGATGAATCGACAATATCGCCGATGAGGCTGCCGGTCAGCTTGCCGCCGGAAATCTCCAGATTGTTCGCCACGACATGATCGAAGCCCAGCATTTGCGCGACTGAATCGGCAAAATGATGGAATCCGCCGGTGACCAGTACGGTGTAACAACCCTTGGCCTTGAGCGTTTCAACTAAGGTGCGCGCGCCTTCCACAGGCCTGATCCGCCCATCGAAGCATTGCTGGATCGCGCCCTCGTCAAGTCCCGCCAGCAGGCCTACCCGCTCACGCAGGGCTGAACCGAAATCCAGTTCGCCTTGCATGGCCCGTTCGGTGATTTCAGCGATCTGCGGCTTCAGCCCGGCGAAATCGGCAAGCTCGTCGATGCATTCCTGCCCAATCATGGTCGAATCCATGTCGGACACGAACACTCGCGGCACTTGCGGCGCATGATCGGCGATCAACGCGTCTGATGGAGCATGTTCGCGCTCGATCCGCGCGCGCAACTCGCCACGGTTCGGACCGGTCAATTCGATCATACCGTTGGAGCCAGACTCTGTTAGGACACGACCGATGAACACCCTGGATTCCCTGTTCGGCGCGGCTGGCAAGCCGCCGCTCGCGCTCATTGCAGGGCCGACGGCGAGCGGCAAGAGCGATCTCGCGGTCGAGCTGGCTTTGCGGATCGAGGGAACAGGCAAGCGCGCGGTGGTGATCAATGCCGACAGCGCGCAGGTCTATGCCGATCTTGCCGTTTTGAGCGCCCGCCCGACCGAGCAGGACATGCGCGGAATCGAACACCGGCTGTTCGGCGACTGGGACGGCGCCAAAGCCTGTTCGGCAGCTGATTGGGCGCGGCGCGCGAAGGAAGTAATCGCCGAATGTCACCAAGGCGGGGCCGTGCCGATCCTTGTCGGCGGCACCGGACTCTATCTGCGCACCCTACTCGAAGGGATCGCACCGATCCCGGATATCGACCCGGCGGTAAGAGCCGAGGTACGCGCCATGCCGGTCAGCGAGGCTTACACTGCGCTGCAGGAAGAAGACCCGCAACGGGCCGCCCTGCTATCCCCTGCGGACAGCACCCGCGTTGCCCGCGCGCTCGAAGTCGTACGATCGACCGGCAAAACGCTTACCCATTGGCAGGCACGACGCGAAGGGGGGATCGGCACAGAGGTCAGCTTGAATGCGACGGTACTCTTGCCGGATCGCGAAGCACTGTACGCGCGTTGCGATCTGCGGTTTGCCAAAATGCTTGAAGGCGGCGCCATCGAAGAAGTTGAAGCGCTTCTCGCCCGCAATCTCGATCCCACCCTGCCCGTCATGCGCGCCATCGGCGTGCGAGAAATCGCAGGCTATCTGCGCGGCGAATGGGCTCTCGAAGAGGTCGAAGCAATGGCCGCACAGGCGACCCGCAATTACGCCAAACGGCAATACACGTGGTTTCGCCGTCAACCACCGCCGGATTGGCCCCGCGTTGAATATGAAGATTTTAATCCTACAAGCCTTTATGACATATTATTACAACATTATCTGTTGACATGACATTTTTCATCGCCTAGGGCGCGGCATCGATTGCGCCTGTGTGCAATCCCCAATCGGAGAGGATGACCCGGCTGGCTTTGGCCAAGCCGGGTCGATCTTGTCTGGCGGGGCGAAAGTGCAAGGCGACGTTGAACTGAATTGAAGGAAGCAATTGTGAGCGATGAGCGCAGCGGCGCGGAAATCCTGGTCGAAAGCCTGGCCCGTCAGGGCGTCGGGCACGTGTTCGGCTATCCCGGCGGCGCGGTGCTGCCGATCTACGACGCGCTGTTCCATGACCACCGCATCCAGCATGTGCTCGTCCGGCAGGAAGCCGGCGCAGCCCATGCTGCGGAGGGCTATGCCCGTTCGACCGGCAAGCCGGGAGTCGTGCTCGTCACGTCCGGACCGGGCGCAACCAATGCCGTCACCGGTATCGCCGATGCCTTCATGGATTCGATCCCGATGGTGGTCATCACTGGCCAGGTGCCCAGCGGCCTGATCGGCACCGATGCCTTCCAGGAAGCCGATACGGTCGGCATCTCGCGCCACTGCACCAAGCACAACTATCTGGTGAAAGACCCGGCCGACCTCGCCGCGACCGTCGACGAAGCCTTCCAGATCGCCACGACGGGACGCCCCGGCCCGGTGCTGATCGACGTTCCCAAGGACGTGCAGATCGCGACCGCCGCGATGCACGAAGGCGCGCCGCAGCGCCGCAACCGCTATGCGCCCCGCAACGAGGGCTCGCCCGAGGAGATCGCGCGCGCGGTCGAAATGATGGCCGAAGCCAAGGCCCCGGTGTTCTACACAGGCGGCGGTGTGATCAACTCCGGTCCGGAAGCCGCGGATCTATTGCGCCGCTTGCAGGAACTGACCGGCGCGCCCCTCACATCGACGCTGATGGGGCTTGGCGCATTTCCCGCCGATCATCCCGACTGGCTGGGCATGCTGGGCATGCACGGCACATACGAATCGAACATGGCGATGAACCAGGCCGACCTGATTGTCTGCCTCGGCGCGCGCTTCGACGACCGTGTAACCGGCAGGCTCGATGCCTTCTCACCCAATTCGAAGAAGATCCACGTCGATATCGACCGCAGTTCGATCAACAAGGTCGTGCCCGTGGATCATGCCGTGGTCGGCGATTGCGGCGCAGTCATGCGTCAGCTGATCGACGAATGGGGCAGCCGCAAGCCGCAGAACCTTTCCGAATGGAAGGCCCGGATCAAGGGCTGGCAGGCACGTAACAGCCTTGCCTATCCCGCCAATGCCAATGCGATCATGCCGCAGCTTGCGGTGCAGCGGCTCTACGAGCTGACCAAGGAGCGTAACCCGATCATCACCACCGAGGTCGGACAGCACCAGATGTGGGCGGCGCAGCACTATCACTTCTTCCAGCCCAACCGCTGGCTCACTTCGGGCGGGCTCGGCACCATGGGCTATGGCCTGCCCGCCGCCATCGGCGCCCAGGTGGGCAATCCGGACGATCTCGTCATCGATATCGCCGGCGACGCCTCGATCCAGATGAACATTCAGGAAATGGGCACGGCGACGCAATACCGGCTGCCGGTAAAGGTCTTCACGCTCAACAACCAGTGGATGGGCATGGTCCGCCAATGGCAGGAGCTGACCTACGAGAGCCGCTATTCGCAGTCGTATTCCGACAGCCTGCCCGACTTTGTGAAACTGGCCGAGGCCTATGGCTGGAAAGGCATCCGCATCGAGAGCGAAGCGGACCTCGACACCGGAATCCAGGCGATGATCGACCATCCCGGTCCGGTCTTCGTCGACTGCCTTGTTCACGACGAGGCCAATTGCTTCCCGATGATCCCATCGGGCGCGGCGCATACCGAAATGATCCTCTTTGGCGACGAGGTCGCGGGGACCATGGACGACGAAGCCAAGGCTTTGGTTTAGGGGCGCTGGTGTGATGAAGATCAAGACCGAAACCGCTGAGCGCCACGTACTGGCGATCACTGTCGACAACGAAGCGGGCATTCTCGCCAAGATCGCGGGACTGTTCACCGCGCGCGGCTACAACATCGACAGCCTGACCGTGGCCGATATTTCGGAAAACCACGCGTTGAGCCGCATCACCATCGTCACCAACGGGCCACCGGCGCAGATCGACCAGATCCACGCCCAGCTCGAGCGGCTGGTGCCGGTGCACAAGGTCATCGACCTCAGCGAAGGCGGCCCCTTCGTCGAGCGTGAGCTGGCGCTCATCAAGGTTGCCGGCAAGGGCGACATCCGGGTTGAAGCGCTGCGCGTCGCCGAGGTGTTCCGCGCCAAGACGGTCGATACCACCACCGGCAGCTTCATATTCGAACTGACCGGCACGCCGGACAAGATCGACATTTTCGTCGTGATCATGCGCGAACTGGGGCTGGTCGAAGTCGGGCGTACCGGTGTCGTCGGCATGGTGCGCGGGCCCGAGGAGGCCTGAAACGAGCCAATTGACTTGCATCGAACGCCGCGCCGCCGCATGGGGCGCGGGCAAAATTCAAAGACACATTGATAGAACGGGACCGCGGACATGAAAGTCTATTACGACGCCGATTGCGACATCAACCTGATCACCGGCAAGAAGATCGCCATTCTCGGCTACGGCAGCCAAGGCCACGCCCACGCACAGAACCTGCGCGATTCGGGCGTCAAGGAAGTCGCCATCGCGCTGCGCCCCGGCTCGGCCAGCGCCAAAAAGGCCGAAGGCGCGGGCTTCAAGGTCATGGACAACAAGGAAGCGGCCAAGTGGGCCGACATCCTCATGATTCTCGCGCCCGACGA
>CAZRVW010000076.1:0-11620 GCA_964603645.1 uncultured Novosphingobium sp.
TGCGCCTTCGACCACTCGGCCACCGCTCCGCATACCCCGTTCCTTGCGGTCGCATCGCCGCCGCGAAAAACCGGTTCCTGTCCTTCGACAGGCTCACCACATGCTTTTCCGCGCGATGCTCAAGGGCAGAGGCGGCAGGTAGCGGGCAGGACGCGATTTCGCAAGAGTCTTGGCAGGGGCATTAGCCCCGAGGATTTCGCGCGTCTTCGGTGTCGCGGATCGCGCGCCAGATCGCGCGGTCGAGATCGCGCGCTGCCGCATCGTCGCGCGCTTCCACATACCGGTGTAGTTCGACCAGTAGGTCGCGCAGTTCGCCGGTTACCTTCTCCAGCGCCGAAATTCTGAGGTTCTGTCGGACGGGGGCCTGCGCGGCCGCCTTCAGCCGGTCGCCAAGCGCCGGGTCCTCGATCACGCTGGCGGCATCGCCAAACAGCGCGCGCAGACGCTCGTGCTCCTCGACCATCAGCGCGACCATGGTGTCGCGCTCCTCGCGCTCGATCGAGACCAGCGTGGCGGTCATATAGAGGTCGTTGCGGGCGAAGTCGTCGCCGATAAGCGGCGCGATCTTTTCGCGCAGGGTATGCTCGATGCCGGCTAGGATCGTGGTGCGGCGCAGCTTCATGCCATCACCCCGCGCGCTTCCATGGCTTCGAGGACCTGGCGCCGATGGAACGGCCCGGCGCGCAGGACCGTCAGCGCCAGTATCGCCTCGGTGCTGATGCCTTCCTCAAAGCTCTTTTCCGCCGTGGTCCAGATCGCCGAGCACTTGACGGAGACAAACAGCCGCCACCAGTCGAGCGCATCGCGATCGACCGTGAGGCCGCTAGACTGCTCCCAGAGCGCCAGGGCCCGATCGAGCGGATAATAGGGTTCCATCGACCAGAACGGATCGATCGCCCAGGCAATGTCCTCCAGTGGATCGCCCAGGTGGCACATCTCCCAGTCGAGGATCGCCGTCAGCGCACCATCGGGGGTGTAGAGGAAATTGCCCGAGCGATAGTCGCCATGGACAATCGCCAGCTTTTGCGGGGGAGGGGGCGGATTGCGCCGCAGCCAGCGGATCGCGCCGCGCAGCAGCGGCTCGACGATGTCTTCGCCCTCGTCGAGCTTGTTCTCCCAGTAATCGAGTTCGCGCTCGTGAACGGGCTGTGGATCGTCCCAGCCTCGCAGGCTTTCCAGCCCGCGCCCGGCCGGATCGAGCGAGGCGAGTGTGCCGAGGTGCGTCCAGAACTGTTCGCTGACCGGCTTCTCGATCCCTTCATAAGGGTTGACGCCGCCGGTGATCCCGCCCGGTTGGCCAGGCAGCATGTCCATGATGAAGAACGGGCGTTCGAGCCATTGCCTGTCAAGCTCGAGAAAGTGGACTCTGGGTATGGGAAGCGAGCAACCATCGAGCCCGGTATAGACGGTATATTCCAGATCGTGTTCGGCATTGACGAGGCCCGCCTCGGGCGCGCGGCGCAGGATGAATTTCCCGCCTTTCGCCTCGCCCGCCTCGGTCCAGTGTGCCTCGTAGCGATAGGTTTCCTGGCTGGAGCCGCCGTGGATGCGCGACAGGTTCGATACCTCGATGCCCTCGGCTTGCGGCATGCGGTGCGCGAGATAACGTTCCAATGCGGCTGGCAGCTCTTCCATCGTGCAATTCTCTCCCCTTTATGGGCCTCATCCCGGCCGCAATGCGGCGCGAAGTGCTCAATGCCGAGTGGTTCGCATCGACCCGCCAGGCACAGATCGTCATCAACCAGTGGCTCAAGCAATACAACCACATCCGTCCGCATCACGCTCTCGCCATGCGTCCGCCAGTGCCAGAAACCCTATTAGAGAAACCCAATATCACTGGCCCAGCCTCAGGGGGCTAGACACCGCCGACAATGGCACCAGCATCCTCGCCGACCTTGTCCGGGCTATAGACTTTCAGCGCCGCCAATTCGAGATCGGGCCGTTCGAGGATAGCTCTGAGGGAGTGCTTCCCGACATTGCCGGTTCCCCATTGGATTACCCGAATTGTCATGACCGACTCCAATTTCTTTGTTCGGCTCCCGGCTATTCGCTCACCGTCACGACCAGCTTTCCGATCGCTCCGCGCCCGCGAATCCGGGCGAGGGCGGCTGGCGCATCCTCGAACGCGAAATTCTCTGAAATCAGCGGTTTGAGTTTCCCTTCTGCGAGGAAATCGAAGATCATCTGCATCTGCTTCCGGAACCCTTCCGGGTTGAGACCGACCCATGCGCCCCAGAAAACGCCAACTACCTGACAGCCTTTCAGCAGCGTCAGGTTGAGCGGCAGCTTGGGTATCCCGGCGGTGAAGCCGATCACCGCATAGTATCCTTCCCAGCCGATCGATCGGATCGCCGGCTCGGCATAGTCGCCGCCGACCGGATCGTATATGACGTTATAGCCCTTGGGGCAGGCCTGTTTGAACTGGTTGGCAAGCTCGCGTGAAGCCGCCTTGTCGAGATTGCCGCGCGGATAGACGAGGCACTCGTCCGCGCCCAGTGCCAGCACCGCGTCGCGCTTTTCGGGTGAGGATACGGCGGCCACGACCCGTGCGCCCATCGCCTTGGCCAGTTCGACCGCCGACATGCCGATGCCGCCTCCCGCGCCGAGCACCAGCACGGTCTGGCCGGGCTTGAGCGGGGTGCGATCGATGTAGGTGTGGATCGTGGTGCCGTAGGTCATCATCAGCGTCGCGCCCACGTCGAAGGGCACGTTGTCGGGCAGCTTCACGATCATGCCGCTGTCCTTGACCACGATCTTCTCGGTCAGCCCGCCGTGACCGGCAATTGCCACCACCCGGTCGCCTGGTGCAAAGTCCGTCACGCCCTCGCCGACCGCCTCGACCACACCCGAAATCTCGCCGCCGGGCACGAACGGGCGCTCGGGTTTGAACTGGTACAAGTCCTCGATGGTCAGAGCATCCGGGTAGTTCAGCGAGACCGCCTTCACCGCGACCAATAGCTCACCGGGGCCGGGCTCAGGCTCGGGAATGTCGGCCAGTTCCAGCGTCTCGGCGGGGCCGGGGTCCCTGCTCAACCATGCTTTCATGACTTCAGTTCCTTTCAGTCAGAGTCCCTTGCGAAATTCGCGAAGGAGCGAATTTCGAGGGCCGCTCCGGCCCACTCTCCCACCCGGCCACCCAAAGCATACCATTTCGTTGGGTGGCCGGGTGGGGGAGTGGGCTGGTGCCGAACGATCCGATGACGCCGCAGGCGGAATTTCGGATCGGATTCTCAAGCATTGCGTGCGATCATCCCGCCATCGACCAGGATCACCGCGCCGGTGACATAGCTGGAAGCAGGCAGGCACAGGTTGAGGATCATGTGCGCGATCTCGACCGGCTCGCCATAGCGGCGCAGCGACGTGCGGCGGTGGGCGAAGGTGTTGCGGTCATTCTCGGGGATGTTCTCGGTCAGGCCGGTCAGGATCGGGCCGGGGCACACCGCGTTGACGGTGATCCCTTCCTTGCCGAGATCGACCGCCATCGCTTTGGTGAACCCGGCGACGCCGTGCTTCGCCGCGACATAGGCGCTGTTGCGCGCGGTCGCGCCGAAAGCTTCGGTCGAAGCGATATTGACGATCCGGGGCGCGTCGCTCTGGCGCAGGAAGGGCAGGGCGGCGCGCAGGGTGCGCTGGTGCGAGGTCAGCATCACGTCGAGCTGCCATTGCCAGATCTCGTCGTAATCAAGAGAATCGAGCGCCGTCAGCTTGGCCGCTCCGGCATTGTTGACGAGGTAATCGAGCCCGCCGAAATGGCTCACGGCCTCGCCGATCACCGAAACAATGGTTGCCGGGTCGGTGACATCGAGTGCCCAGGCCTTGGCTTCGCCGCCTTCGGCCCGCACGGTCTTGGCGACGGCTTCGACGCCCTCTGCATTGACGTCGCT
Source organism: uncultured Novosphingobium sp. (assembly GCA_964603645.1). Classification (GTDB taxonomy): domain Bacteria; phylum Pseudomonadota; class Alphaproteobacteria; order Sphingomonadales; family Sphingomonadaceae; genus Novosphingobium. Next base: position 3,885 of record CAZRVW010000076.1, read on the forward strand.
GAGCGCTACCTTGGCCCCTTCGCGGGCGAATACATGGGCAGTCGCGCGCCCGATTCCGCTCGCCGCGCCGGTGAGGAATACCGTGCGTCCGGCAACCGAACGGTCGAGCCGGGGAACTTCGTAGCTCATGGGGCACCTCCTTCGAGACCGGCCTCGGCCTGCGAGATGAATTCCTCGACAGAGCGGCCAAGGTTGGCGAGCCGGTCGTCGGCGCTGTTGCCCATGCGGTGACGGTCGTAAAGCTGCTGGACGGCGACGCCGGTGCGCCAGTCCGCGAACGCCTGATACCAGCGCAGCGAATTCGGATCGATCCCCATTCGTTCAGCATAGAGCTGCGCAAACACGCCACTTTCGGGCAGGCCGAGGCTTTCGGAGCGGCGCATGAACCGCCAATAGGACAGGCAGATGCCGACATCGGCGAGCGGATCGCCGATCGTCGCCATGTCCCAGTCGAACACCGAAACGACGCGGTCCGGTTCGCCGGGCAGGAACTGGCAATTGTCGAGCTTGTAATCGTTGTGGATGAGGGCAGGCGGTCCGCTGACGGGCATTTCGTCGACAAGCCGTGCGCCCATGTCTTCGTAGCGCGTGCCGTGTTCGCCCGAAGCGACCCGGCTCCATCGGTCCCGCCAGCCCGACACCTGCCTTTCGAGGTAGCCTTCGGGCTTGCCAAGGTCGGACAAGCCTACCGCGGCAAAGTCGACCTTGTGCAGGTCGGCGAGCGCGTCCGCCATGGCCGTCGCGATCCGCATGCCGAGATCGGGCAGGCCCGCCATCGAAGCAGGCGCTTCGCCGAACACGACAATGCCTCCGCCGCGATACTCGCTGACCACGAAGGGCGCGCCGATCACGTCTGCATCGTCGCAAAAGGCATAGGCGCGAGGTGCGCGATCCCACGCCTGCCATAGTTTGGAAAGGATCGCATGCTCGCGGTGCATGTCGTGCGCCCCCGGCGCGATCTTGCCGAAGGGCGGACGACGCAGCACCAGCTGCAAGTCGCCGAAATTCAGCCGGTAGGTGAGGTTGGCGGTGCCGCGCGGAAACTGGGCAACCGTCATGGCATCTCCCGGAAGGTCGGCAACGTGTTCGCGCAGCCACGTTTCCAGCTTTGCCCAGTCCAGCTCCTCGCCGGGCCGGACGGGTGCTATCTCGCCGCTGTCCGTGCCTTCGTTCACAGTCGGCCATGCTCCCGCATCAGGTCGCCGTATTTCTCATGCGCAGCCGCCAGCCGCTTCGAACGAGTGTAGCTTGGGAACACGTCCTCGCAAGGTTCGACCTCGCGCATCAACAGCCGCGCCAGTGTCGCCTTGTGAACCTCGGTCGGCCCGTCGGCGAGGCCGACATGATAGGCATTGAGCACCATATGAGCGAAAGGCGCTTCGTCGGAAATACCAAACGAGCCGTGGACCTGCAAGGCCCGGTCGGCAATCGACTTGAGCACCTTGGTCATGCCCACTTTCACCGCCGAAATGTCGGGGCGGACCTTGTTGTAATCGTTGTACTTGTCGATCCGCCAGGCCGTGCGCATCAGCAGCAGGCGGAATTGTTCGAGCTCCAGCCAGGAATCGGCGACCATTTCCTGAACCATCTGGAATTCGCTCAGCTGCTTGCCGCGGGTGCGGCGCGAGACGGCGCGCTCCATCATCATGTCGAGTGCGGCCTGTGCCATGCCGACGGTGCGCATCGCATGGTGGATGCGTCCGCCGCCAAGCCGCGTCTGCGCCACCACGAAAGCGCCGCCGCGATCGCCCAGCGTATTGGCGACCGGCACGCGCACCTTGTTATAGCGGATGTGGGCATGTTCGGCGCTCGGATCGGTGCGTTCGCCCCAGCCGCCGATGCCGACATTGCGAATGATCTCGATGCCCGGCGTATCGCTCGGCACCACGATCATGGTGTGGCGGCGATAGGGTTTGTCGTCGGGATCGGTGACCGCCATGACGATGAAGAAGGCTGCGTGCTTCGCCATCGAGGAGAACCACTTTTCGCCGTCGATCACCCAGTGATCGCCATCGAGCGTCGCGGAGCATTTGAATTCGAGCGGGTCGGACCCGGCATGCGGTTCGGTCATCGAAAAGCAGGAGAAGATTTCGCCGTCGAGCAACGGCTGGAGATAGTCTCGCTTGAGATCGTCGGTGCCGTAGTGGGCGAGGATTTCGGCATTGCCTGTGTCGGGAGCCTGGCATCCGAACACCATCGAGGCGTTGGCAGCGCGGCCGAGAATCTCGTTGAGCAGCGCCAGCTTGACCTGGCCGTGTCCCAGACCGCCCAGCTCAGGCGGCAGGTGGGTGGCCCACAGGCCTTGTTCCTTCACCTTTTCCTGAAGCGGCTTGATGAGGGCATTGCGATAGGGATCGTTGACGTCGAACGGATTGTCGAGGATCAGGCGAAGCGGCTCGACCTCCTCGCGCACGAACTCGTCGGCCCAGTCGAGCTTGGCCTGATATTCCGGGTCGGTTTCAAAATCCCACATCTTGTATGTCCTTTACCTTGTAATCCTAGGCGACGCCGCCATCAACGCGAATGTTTGCGCCGGTAGTGTAGCTGGCCATTTCGCTCGCGAGATAGAGCGCGGTGCCGACGATCTCGCGCGGATCGCCGATGCGTTTGAGTGCCGCTCGCTGCGCCATGGCTTCCTTGTCGGTCCAGTGCTCGGCAATATCGGTCAGGAAGCTACCCGCCGAAATGACATTGACGCGAACCTTGGGCGCGTATTCCTTCGAGAAGGCGACAGACACAGCGTTGAGCGCGGCCTTGGCCCCGGCATATGTGGCGAAAGCGGGATGCGGACTGAGCGCGCCGGTGCTGGAATTCTGGATGATCGAACCGCCTTCGCCGGCCGCCATCTTTGAGCCGATCAGCGCCGTCAGCCGGAACGCGCCCTTGAGGTTTACCGCGATAACCTTGTCGAACAGGGCTTCGCTGGTTTCGACGGAGGAGGGCGCGAGGGGCGACATGCCCGCATTGTTGATGAGCACGTCGATCTTGCCGAACGTGTCCCACGCCTTGGCCGCCAGCGCATCGACCTGATCCCATTCGCCGACATGGCAGGCAATTCCTTCGGCGCGCACGCCGAGTTGGCGAAGTTCGGCGGCGGTCGCCTCGCAGGCCTCGGTCTTGCGGCTGGCGACGATCACGTCTGCGCCCGCATCGGCAAAGCCCAGCGCCATGGCCCGGCCCAGACCGCGCGTGCCTCCGGTGATGAGCACCACCTTGCCGGTAAAATCAAATTCAGATGTCATGTTTGTGCGAGGAGTCTTTCCAATCCTGTTTCGCTTTGCGCTAGACCAATTAAGACATGCTGCAAAGTCGATTTAAAGGTAGCATGATATGCAAAATACAAATACCATTGCGGATCATGGATCTCCAGGTACTCCGAAATTTCCTCGTGGTTGTCGAGCAGGGCAGCATATCGAACGCAGCGACCCTTTCGCGGTTGTCGCAACCTGCTCTGTCACGCCAGTTGCGTTCGCTCGAAGATGAGTTCGGCGCGGAGCTGTTTACCCGCAAGCGGCGCGGGGTTGAACTGACCGAGGCGGGCGAGGCGCTCGCTCTGCAGGCGCGGCGCATTCTGGCCAATGTCCGCGAGGCACAGGTCGCTATCGACGCGGTGACCGGAAAGCGGGGCGGACGCATCGCTCTGGGTGTGCCGCCCTCGTTGGCGGGCCTGATCCTGCCCGACCTGATCCGCGAGGCGCGCCAAGTCATGCCCGATGTGCGGCTGGCGGTGCGCGAAGCTCAACCCGATGCCCTTTGCGCCCAAGTGATCGAAGGGCAACTCGACCTTGCCATCGTGCAATACCCTTCGCTGCTGCCGGGGCTCTCTGAGCGACCGCTGTTTTCCGAACAGATCGTTGCGGCGGGCGCGGCGGGTGTGTTCGAAGCCGGAACGTCCGTGACGATGAAGCAGTTTCTCCAGCGCGAGTGCGTGATCGCGGCATCGACCGGCCGGCTGAGGCTCATGTACGAAAAGCTCGCGGCGCGGGCGGGGACGCCGGAAAGCGGGTTCGTCGAGGTCGATTCGCCTTCAAGCATCGTCGATCTGATTGCTCAGGGCGTCGGCGTCTCGCTGGTGTCCTACACCTGGGTTCATCGCGAGGTCATGGCGGGGACCATCAGCATTGCGCAAATCGCGCCTGTCCCCCTAAGGCGGCAAGTGGCACTGGTATCGGCCCTGGAGCGGAGCATCGCCCCGGCTCAGGACCAGCTCACGAACATGATCGCGCGGTTCGTTGAACGCCACGCGAGCGAATTGCGCTGGGAAACCTTGGACGGGGATTGAAGAGGAACATGTCAGAAATGAACAGCGACTTTCCCGAGCCAGTGATGTCTATCGCCGAGGCCAATGCGGCGCTTACCGCGCCCGATGGTCGGTTTCCGATGAAGACAATCACGGTCGATGGCCGCGGCTACGAGGTTTTCGTCAACGTACCGCCGACGTTCCGCGACCTGTTCGATGCCACGGCGAAGTTCGCGACACGCGAATACCTCATCTACGAGGACGAGCGCGTCACCTACGATGGCTTCCGCCGCGCGAGTGCAGCGCTGGCCGAGCGCCTCGTTGCCGAAGGCGTCACGAAGGGCGATCGCGTCGCTATTGTCATGCGCAACCTGCCCGAATGGTTCGTTGCCTTTTATAGCGCGGCGCTGACCGGCGCGATCGTGACCCCGCTCAACGGCTGGTGGACCGGGCCGGAACTGGAGTTCGCACTCGTCGATTCGGGCGCGAAGGTGGCGATTGTCGATCCGGAACGACTGAAGGTGATTTCCCCGCATCTCGATGCTTGCCCGGCGCTGGAACGCGTGTTCGTGTCGCGTCACGATGGGCCGCTTACCGCCGACGAGCGGCTGGCGCGGCTGGGGGAGGCGGTCGGTTCTCCGAACGACTGGTCCGGCCTGCCCGATGTCGTCCTGCCCGAAGTCGCGATGGAGCCCGACGACGATGTTGCGATCCTCTATACTTCGGGCACGACCGGCAGGCCCAAGGGCGCGGTCTGCACCCATCGCAACATCCTCAACAACATTGGCGCCGTGCCCCTGCCGATCATGCGTGCGATCATTCGCTGGGGCGAGCCCATGCTGCCGGTGGTCGATCCAATGGACGCGCCGCAGCGGGTCAACCTTGCCGCCGTGCCGCTGTTCCACGGCACCGGGCTGGTCACGCAGGTCGTGTCGGCTGCGAGCGGCGGCTTCAAGGTGGTGATGATGCCGCGCTGGAACGCGAGCGAGGCAGTGCGCCTGATCGAGCGCGAAAAGGTCAATGTCACCGGCGGTGTGCCGACCATCGCCTGGCAATTGCTGGAGGAAGCCGAGAATACGAAGGCCGATCTCTCGAGCCTGACCTCGATCGCCTATGGTGGTGCGCCCGCTGCCGCCGAACTGACCCGGCGGCTCAAGGCGCGGTTTCCCCAGATCCGCATGGGCACCGGCTGGGGCATGACAGAGACTCTTGCGACCTTCACCACCGCGAGCGGCCTCGAATACGAAACCCATCCGGATACCGCCGGGACCTGCGTTCCGGGCAACCTGTTGCAGATCCGAGATGCCGAGGACGGCGTGACCGTTCTGCCGACGGGCGAAGTCGGCGAACTGTGGGCGCGCGGGCCGCAGGTGATCAGAGGCTACTGGAACCGGCCCGAGGCCAACGCGGAAACTTTTGTCGATGGCTGGCTGCGGACCGGCGATCTCGGCAAGCTCGACGAGGAAGGCTATCTCACGCTCGTCGACCGGGCCAAGGACATGGTGATCCGCGGCGGTGAAAACATTTACTGCCTCGAAGTCGAAAACGCGATCTACGAACATCCCGACGTGATGGATGCCGCCGTGGTCGGCGTGCCGCATCCCGTGCTCGGAGAAGAGCCTGCCGCCGTGGTGCGTCTGGCTTCGGGCAGCAGTGCCGACGAGGACGCAATCAGGGACCACGTTGCCGCCCGCATCGCCAAGTTCAAGGTGCCGGTGCGGGTGCTGTTCCTCGACGAGAACCTGCCGCGCAACGCCAACGGCAAGATCATGAAGGCCGAATTGCGGGAAATGTTCGCCGCACATGCCGATTGATTGAACACGCTCTTTTCGCCTTGGCGATGTGGAACTTGACCGATCGCAATGGTCAGGTTCGCGCAATTCTGCTATGTCGACGGAATCATTCTACCAATAAATAGTGGCCGAACCCGGAATTAAGCCGATGCAAGTCAATGACATGGTCCTCGTCAGCGTCGACGATCACAATATCGAGCCGCCTGACGCCTTCCTGCGCCACTGGCCCAAGGACCGGCTGGAAGAAGCGCCCAAGGTCATCAACCGTAATGGCAAGGACGCCTGGTTCTTCAAGGGCAAGATCCACCCGACCTGCGGTTCGAACGCCGTCGTCGGTCGTCCGCTCGAGGAATACGGGCTCGAACCCACCCGCTTCGACCAGATGCGCAAGGGCTGCTACGATCCCGCTGCACGCATCGACGACATGAACGTCAACGGCGTGTTCGGCTCGGTCAATTTCCCGACCTTTCCGACCTTTGCCGGATCGACCTTCATCAACGATCCGGACGAACTGTCGCTGATCGCCACCCGCGCCTACAATGACTGGCACATCCTCGAATGGTGCGCCCATGCGCCGGGCCGTCTGCTGCCCTGCGCGATCCTGCCGTTGTGGGACATGGACGAGACCCTCAAGGAAGTGAAGCGCGTCTCCGACCTTGGCGTGCACGGCGTTACCTTCCCGGACAACCCGACCAAGCTGGGCCTGCCCTCGATCCACACCGAGCATTGGGAGCCGCTGTGGAAGGCCTTTGTCGATCACGACATCCTCATCAATTGCCACATCGGCAGCGGCGACGCCGCGCCGCATGCCTCGCCCGAATCGCCTATCTCGGCCTGGATCACGACCATGCCGATCTCGATCGTCAACGCGACGGCGGACTGGCTCTATTCGCCGATGTGGAAGAAGTATCCGGACCTGCGCATCGCCTTGTCCGAAGGCGGCATCGGCTGGATTCCCTATTTCCTCGAACGCGCCAACTTCACCAACGAGCGGCACGGGCTGTGGACCAATGTCGACTTTGCGGGCGAGAAACCGAGCGACGTATTCAACCGCCACTTCTACACCTGCTTCCTCGATGATCAGGCGGGGCTGGAAATGCTCCACCACATGAACGAGGATCACGTGACCTGGGAATGCGACTATCCGCACTCCGACACGCTGTGGCCGAATTGCCCCGAGCGGTTGCTGCAAACCATGCAACACCTGACCGACGAGCAGATCGATAAGATCACGCACCGCAATGCGCTGACGGCTTTCCGTTCAAACGCGATCGAGGATGCGGGCGGTCGCGTGAACTGCACGGTTGGCGCGCTGCGCGAACTCGGCAAGAACGTCGACACCGCCCCGCGCGAGGGGCTTGGCGGCGCCACACCCCAGGGCAGCGGCGAGGGCGGCCTCGTCACCTCGGGCGACATGGCGAAGCTTATGATCGGCGCTTACGACTGACCTAATTCTGTCATTGCGACACCGGCGTAAGCCGGGGGGAGCAATCCAGGGCAGAGCGAGCCACTCTGGATTGCTTCCGCGCCTCGCCCCTCGCAATGACGAAAATAGTTGTCGGAAGGTCTGCCCCTTCCCGCTGAGGGGAGGGGAACGAGGGGTGCGTGGTTCTTGCGGGCCATGGCGGGATTGCCAAGGTTTTGGCGGCACGTCGCTTGCACGCGCTGTTAACCGCTCTGCGCTTATCGTTAGCACATGCTTC
>CAZRVW010000077.1:0-11581 GCA_964603645.1 uncultured Novosphingobium sp.
GCCCGGATCAGGCCGCCTTGCGGACACCTTCCGAAAGCCACTGGCGCGCCCGACGCTGAGCCTCGGCGATTTCGCGCGCGGTCATCTCGTCGGAAATTTCCGCACGGCAATGCTGCGCTTCCTCATGGCCGCCTACCGCCGCCAGATTGAACCACTTGTGCGCCTCGACAAGATCGCAGGACATGCCGTTGGTGCCGGTGGAAAAGGCAATGCCCAGTTCGTAATAGGCAGCGCGATCTCCATCCGCTGCCGCCGCCAGACATTGCGCCAGAAACATGTCGGCTTCGCCGCAGTTTGCCGGTTTGGAACCTGCTGCCGAAGTGTTTCCGGCCCAACCGTTTTCCATCATCTTCAAAAACCCCCTGTCGGTCGGGACCCCTGTTGCCCGTCCTTGAGGGGCAAGCTGGCCGGACATGGTCAACAAATGGTTAACGGCCTGTTTGTTTTTTCGCTTCGTGGCCCGGATCGCGATGATGTCTGAGGACTTTTTCGGTGCCAAACCCCTATGAGCGCTTGTGCGGGCATTGGCGCGCAACTATAGGCCCGGCAGCGCGGTTCGCGAGGTCATCGGGAAAGCCCGAGGCGGCAGGGGGAAGTGACGCTGGGATGTTGAAGCGGAGTTTCTGAATGGCATCGTCGCTGGCTGATGAAATCGACGTGCTGGTGAAAGCGCGCCGGGAAATCGGCGGAAATTACGTCCCGTCCGAGGACGAGGATTATATGAACGAAGCGCAGCGCGAATACTTCCGCAAGCTGCTGAACGGCTGGAAACGGCTAATTCTCGAAGCATCGGCGGGCACCCTGCAACAATTGCAGGATGGGCCGATCCGCGAACCCGACCTCAACGACAGGGCATCGAGCGAGACCGACTGGGGCATTGAATTGCGCACCCGCGACCGGCAGCGCAAGCTGATCGCCAAGATCGAGTCCGCGCTTCGCCGGATCGAGGAAGGCGAATACGGCTACTGCGAGGTGACCGGCGAACCGATTGGCCTGGGCCGTCTCGTTGCGCGACCAATCGCAACCATGACGGTGGAATCGCAGGCGGCGCACGAACGCCGCGAAAAAGTCTCTCGAGACGATTGACAGATCCGGGCCGCTTTCCGGTCAAACCGGAGTGCTGACTTTAAGGTTTTGTTTGCCAGAATGCTTTAACGCTGCGTGATGCGGAATGAAGACAAATGGTGCCGGAAATCCGGACGTGAATGAGTGTGGACCTAACAGATCGGCCAGACTGGAATGGACGAACATCGGCATATCAACCGCGACAGCCTGTTCCTGCTGGCTGACCTGCGCGTGGATGGTGTGGACGGCGAACACCGTATCAAGGTCCGCAACCTTTCGGCTGGCGGCATGATGGGCGAAGGAAACGTGCGTGTCGCGCGCGGCAACGTCGTGGAGGTCAGCATTCGCAACCTCGGCTGGGTCGAAGGGACCGTGGCGTGGGTGCAGGACAACCGCTTCCGTGTCGCCTTTGTCGAAGAGATCGATCCGATTCAGGCACGTGCGCCGCTTGCCACTGACGTGCATCACGAGGATTATACGCGTAAGCATCGCATGGTCGGCTATCAGTCCGGCTCGCAGGGTGCGCTCCGCAAAATCTGACCGCCGCTTCGACCGGCAGGAAGCGGTGTATTCTATCTTGGCAAATTCGCGCGTTTGAGTTGGTCTCGGAATCGGCTAGGCAACCTGCATGGCCCTGTCTCTTCGGCCTTTCCTGATTGCGTTAACCGCTCTCCTCGCGGCACTTGTCAGCGGGTGCGGCTCGTCCGGCGACAGCCAACTCAAAGTGGTTGCGATCGGTAATCCAGACGATCCGTTCGAGAAAGGCATTCGGCTGTCTCCAGCGGGCCAGCTGGTCCGCGCTTCCCTTGCCGAAGGCCTGGTTGCCTTCGATGAACAGGGCCGTGTCATTCCCGCCCTTGCCGACCGCTGGATCGTCACCGACGACGGGCTGAGCTATATCTTCCGCTTGCGGGACGGTACGTGGCGAGACGGCAGCGATCTTACCGCACGGACCGCCGTCCGCGCCTTGCGATCGGCGATCAACAAGTTGCAGCGCACAGCGCTCGGCCTCGATCTCGCCGACGTTGAGGATATTCGGGAAATGGCCGGTCGGGTGATCGAAATCCGTTTGTCCCAGCCCGCGCCCCATCTGCTTCAGCTACTCGCCCAGCCAGAGCTTGGCCTGATGAATGGTGAGACTACCGGCGGCCCGATGGTGCTTGCGCGCGAGGACAGCACCGCGCTGCTCAACCCGATCCCTCCGGAGCAAATTGGATTGCCGGAGGCGCCCAAGTGGGATGAACGTGCCCGCACGATCGCGCTATCTGCGGTAAGTGGCGCGGAAGCGGTTCGGCGTTTCAATTCGGGCGAGGCCGATCTTGTGCTCGCCGGAAGGATTTCGACGTATCCGCACACGGCATCGGTGGGAATATTGCGGGGCACGATCCAGCTTGATCCTGTCGAGGGCCTGTTTGGCTTGCAAGTCATGTCTACCCGGGGTTTCCTTTCCGAACCGGGCAATCGCGAAGCACTGGCGCTGACGATCGATCGTGCGGCGTTGATAGCTCCGTTCGGCGTTGGCGGCTGGAAGGCGACGGCAGACATTGTGCCCGGCTCCCTGGATACAGAACCGGGAACCAGCGCGCCTGAACGTTGGGAGGACCTTTCGCTTGACGAGCGCCGGGATGTGGCCGCAGCGCGTGTACTTGCCTGGCGGCAAGCGCAAGAACCGGACAGTGGCGGGCCGAGGCTCTCGGTCTCGTTGCCGGAAGGGCCCGGATCAACGATGCTCTTTTCGCGCCTCAAGCAGGATTTTGCAGCCATCGGAGTTGTCTTGAGGCGTGCGCCTAAGGAAGAGCGGGGCGATCTGCGCCTGCTCGATGTCGTAGCCCGCTATCCTCGGTCGACCTGGTATATGAACCGGTTCAATTGCAGGGTCGCCAGGACGGCCTGTTCGCCGGATGCCGATATGGCCATGGCGGCGGCGCGCAAGTCCAGCGATCCGACCGAGCGGGCCGAAAAGATTGCGGAGGCAAGGTTGGCGCTTACCAATGCCAATATGTTTATCCCGTTCGGTTCGCCGATACGCTGGGCGCTGGTGCGCGGAGATGCTGTGGGTTTTTCCGCCAATACATGGGGCTGGCACCCCTTGATGCCGATGGCGTTACTTCCCAGATAGAGAGTGGCTGAAGTGTCGCGAGGAAAACTTGACGCAATGCCCCAACAGGCCCGCGCAATGCCAATGCGCCCCGAATTTCCTCTGGGCAACGATCCTTCCTCGGTGCGCGCGCGCATTGAAACGATGGAAAAAGTGCTTGAGCGATCGTTTCATATTCCAGGCACGAAGCTGCCGGTCGGTCTCGATTCCATCGTAGGACTGGTGCCCGTCGCGGGAGACATTATTGCCGCGATCTTGGGCCTCTATTGCGTTTGGGAAGCGCGCAATCTCGGCATGTCAAAGTGGCAGCTGACACGCATGGCTGCAAATGTCGGCTTCGACACGCTGGTCGGCGCGGTGCCGGTTGCCGGAGACCTGTTCGACTTCCTGTTTCGTTCCAATAGCCGCAACTTGCGGATCATCCGCAAGCACCTCGACAAGCATCACCCGCATACCGGCATTATCGAGGGCTGAGGCCATGCGAGGGTGGGTTCTCCTTTCCTGTCTGCTGCTCGCAGCATGCGGGGGAAGCCAGACTGAGGATGCGCCAGGTGCTGTGACCGCCGATGAGGCCCGCGCGCTCGGCGAAGCTGCCGAAATGCTTCAGGAGCGCCGTGTCCCGCCGGAACAATTGCGCGACGTGCCCGCTATCGATACTGCACCGGCTGAAGGTGCAGATACAGCGGGAGCGCAAGGGGATGCTGGACAATAAGGTAATCGTCGTAACTGGCGGCGGACGCGGCATCGGCCGCGAAACCGCGATCTACTGCGCCGCCAAGGGCGCGAGCGTGGTGGTCGCCGACCCCGGTGTCGCCGCCGATGGCAGCGGTGAGGACGCCGCCCCTGCCCAAGCGACGGCGGATGAAATCGCCGCGGCTGGCGGCAAAGCCGTGGCCAATTTCGGCAGCGTCGCCGAGGCCAGCGACGCCAATGCCATGATCGAACAGGCGCTCGATCAATTCGGACGCATCGACGGCGTCATCAACGCCGGCGGCTACCTGCGCGATGGCTGGTGGCACAAGATGAGCCGCGCGCAGTGGGACGAAATGATCGATGTCCACCTCAATGGTTCGTTCAACATGTGCAAGGCGGCAACACCCCATTTCCGCGAGCAGGAGAGTGGCAGTTTCGTGTTGTTCACTTCACCGTCGGCCGTGATCGGCAATCCGGCGCAGTCTAACTATTCGGCGGCAAAGCACGGGGTGATCGGCTTAATGCAATCAATCGCGCTCGACATGGCGCGGTCCAAAGTGCGCGCAAACGCCATCGCGCCCACGGCACTGACACGGCTGGTGGCGGGGGCCATGCGGGCCAATGGAATGGATGAAGAAACGATCGAGAAGGTTGGCGCGAGTATGGGCGCGGACAAGATTGCACCGCTTGCCGCATGGCTTGTTGCAGACGATTCCGCCGACATCTCCGGCTACATCATGGGCGCGCGTGGCGAGGAAGTTTCGTTCTTCGATCTGCCGCGCCCGGTTGCGCGAATGACACAGGAAGGTGGCTGGTCAATCGAGGCACTTGCCGAACGCTTCGGTCCGGCGATCCGCGAGCACGGCGGGATCGGGCTGGGGAAACAGGAGGCCTAATCGAAGCGGACTTTTCCGCGATTGGCCTTGATCGCGCCGCGCGCTTTTTTTGACTTTAGCCGCTGAACCTTGCCCACCCGGTTGAGGCGGCTCTTCTTGCGCTTTTCCGGTTCGGCCAGTGCCTTCTCAAGCAATTCGGCCAGCCGTTCGCGCGCGTCGGCGCGATTCTGTTCCTGTGTCCTGAACCGCCGGGCAGTGATGACAATCTCGCCGCTAGCGGTCATCCGGCTGCCTGACAGCGCCTTCAAGCGCCGGAACACATCGGGTTGCAAGCGCAATTCATAGGCGTTGCATCGCAGTTGCACTGCGGTTGCCACCTTGTTGACATTCTGCCCGCCCGGGCCCGAAGCGGCGATAAAGCTCTCTTCGGCTATTGCCATTGCACGTTCGGCCGGGTCAGACATCGGCGAAGCCCAGAACCGTGAAATCGGCGGGAAGCGGACTGACTGCGGCAATCTCGGGCTTGCCTTCGCGAGGCACGGTGAGCGCAGAGGCATGGAGCATCGTGCGTGCAGCCCCATCTCCACTCCCATACACCGGATCTCCCAGCAAAGGCGTGCCAAGGCCCGAGGCAGCATGGACCCGGATCTGATGCGTGCGCCCGGTCTCGGGGCGAAACTCGATGAGGGTCAAGCCATCGCGCTCATCGAGCTTGCGCCAGTGGGTCACCGAAGGTTTGCCGTGCTCTGCCGGTATCATCCGCCAGCCCTCGGCCGCGCTGCTGACCTTGGCCAGTGCAAGGTCGATAGTACCGAGATCAGCCGATATTCGACCGACAATGATACCGAGATAACGCTTGGAAACCTTTCGATCCTCGAATGCGCGCGCGAAGCGCTTCAGCGCCTTGGGATTGCGCGCCAGCAATAGACAGCCGGACGTGTCTCGGTCGAGTCGGTGAACGGGCGAGGGCTCGCGCGCGAAGCCGAGCCGCAGGTAAGGCAGCTCGTCCTCAAGGCTCGGACCGCCCGCGCGTGGCTGGTCCAGCGGCATGCCGGCGGGCTTGTCGATCACCAGCGCTTCGCCGTCCTCGTAAAGGATGTCGATGCCCTTCACGCCACGGCGGCGCCGATGCGCCGGATTGCCTCGCGCAAGGTGTCTTCGCCGGTCGCGAAGCTGATGCGGAAGCCGTCCTTTCCGCCGAAGGCCGAGGCCGGGACAATCGCCACACCATGTTCCAGCAAGTGCATGGCAAGCGCGCTGTCATTGCCGAAGCGGTCCATCAGCGGCGCGGCATCGACCATGCAGTAGAATGCGCCATCGGGCGTGGGCGTGGACAAGCCTTCAATTGCGTTGATCCCTGCGACTGTCAGGTCTCGCCGGGCGCGGAAACTCTCGCGCCAGTCTGCCAGAAAATTCTGCGGCCCTTCGAAGGCAGCGACAGCGGCCGCCTGGCTGATCGAGCAGGGATTGCCGGAGCTGTGCGATTGCAGCTTGGTCATCGCCTTGATGAGCCACTCGGGCCCGGTTGAAACGCCGATGCGAAAGCCGGTCATTGCGTGGCTCTTCGACACGCCCGAGACGGTAAGAATGCGGTCGGCAAGATCGGGACAGACCACCGACAGCGTTGCATGCGGCTGGCCGGTGTAGGAAAGCGGCGCATAGATGTCGTCGCTCATCACCATCACGCGCGGATTGCGGCGCAGTACTTCGCCGATCCCGGCGAGCATGTCGGCGGGGTAGACCGCGCCGCTTGGGTTGCCGGGGCTGTTGAGCAAGAGCCAAGACGTCCGTGGGCCAATCAGCGCTTCGAGATCGCCCGGCGTGAAGCGGAAATTGTCCTTGGCGTGGGTGACGAGCGGGACCACGGTGCCGCCTGCAAAGCGCACGATTTCCGGATAGCTCACCCACCACGGCGCGGGCACGATGACCTCTTCGCCTTCGCTGACGGTCGCCAGAATGGCGTGGAAGATTGCCTGCTTTCCGCCCGCACTTATCACCACCCGTTCCGGTGACGTCTCGATTCCCAGATCACGGGTGAAGTGCAGCACCGCCGCCTTTTTCATCGCCAGCGTGCCGCCGACCGCGGTATATTTGGTGTCGCCCGTATCGAGCGCGCGCTTGGCCGCCTCGATCACGTTCGGCGGCGTGGCGAAGTCCGGTTCGCCGACGGAGAGCGAAATGATATCGCGGCCTTGCTCACGCAATTCGATAGCGCGGTCGGTCATGGCGACGGTCTGCGAAGGAGCGATGCGCGACAATGCGAGGGACGTTTGTGTCATTTGAGCAGTTCCGCCTTCATCAATCCCCTCACCGAATTGCCAAGCAGGAATCCCCCGGCAAGATCGGCGAGCGTCAATTCGGCTTCCTCCGCCTTGCTTTCCTCGATCAGCGAGCGGCGCAGCACGCCGGGAAGCAGACCAAGCGCGACAGGAGGAGTAAGCAGCATACCGTCGCGCTCGACAAACAGGTTCGAGCGGCTGGCTTCGGTGACCAGTCCATCGGGTCGCACGAGAATTGCTTCGCTCGCACCGCTTGCTTCGGCAACCGCGCGGGCTGCGTCGTAAATCCAGCGATCGCTGGTTTTGTGTCGTAATCGCAAGTCGTCGGGATCGACCGGCAGTGGCAGCGCGCCGCAGACAACCGGTTCCGCCAATTCGCCTTGCGACAGCGCCACCGCTTCCAGCGAAGTCGCGCCGCTGCGCGACAGCAGGAGGCGCAACTTTGCGGGAGCATCGAGATCGAAGCACAGCGCCTGAATGGCGTTGCGCACCGCGTGCCGGTCGAATTCGAAACCCAACTCTGCTGCGCTGGCCTTCATGCGTTCGAGATGCATTTCGAGCAGCGGTACGCCTGTCTCGGGCGTGAAGGCCATGGCCTCAATCAGATCGAATTGGCTCGCGGTCATTTCCGATGTGGATTGCCTCAGGAACGCGCCCTTGACCAGACATTCCCGCCACTCGGCCATCGACTCCGAATCGGCGACGATGGCTCCGCCGACGCCCAGCACCGCGCGTCCACCTCCGGTTTGCGGTCCGTTACGGTCCTGCGTCAGGCGCAAGGTGCGGATCGCGACATTGAAGGCAGCATCGCCGCTCGCGTCGATCCGGCCGATTGCACCGCAGTAGGCCCCGCGCGGTGAGTGCTCGACCGCGTCGATCAGTTCCATCGCCCGGATCTTGGGCGCGCCGGTGATCGAGCCGCACGGGAACAGTGCGCGGAGCATGTCGACCGCGCCGGTTTCGGAAGGCAGATCGGCAAGCACGGTCGTGACCAACTGGTGCACTGTCGGATAGGTCTCGACTGCAAAGGCATTTTCGACGCGGACGGAGCCTGGCACGGCCGCGCGCGACAGATCGTTGCGCATGAGATCGACGATCATGAGGTTTTCGGCGCGCTCCTTCGCCGACTCCCCCAATTCTGCGGCCAGCGCCTGATCTTGTGCCTCCGATTGTCCGCGCGGCCGGGTGCCTTTCATCGGCTTGCACCGCGCCTCGCGCTCCTTGAGGCTGAAGAACAGTTCGGGACTGAACGACAAGAGCCAATGCGAGCCGTCATGCACGACACCGCCATATCCGGCGCGCGCCGCCGGGCGGATCGCGGCATAGAGGGCCAGCGGATCGCCATGCCAGGCGCCTTCGAGCGGCAGGGTCAGGTTGGCCTGATAAATGTCGCCCGCGCGGATCGCTTCCTGCACCGCGTCGAAAGCCGCTGCATAGGCGCCCGGCGAAACCAGAGGATCAAGCGGACCGATTCCGGCCGACCCGGTTCCACCATTTGCGGCGAGCCACTGCGGGACATCGCTGGCCGCAATCGTCTCGTAGCTTTCGAACGCGCCGAACCACACTAGTGGCCCGTCGGCGCCCGCGCGCATGGGTGCAAGCGCGGCAAGGCGCGGCTCGATGCACAGACCTGCCTCGTAGGCGAGATAGCCTGAAAGGTGCAGCCCCTTGGCTGACAGCTTATGGAGCTGCTCCAGCGCTGGCTCTACGTCATCAGGTCGCCGCGCAACGACCACCTCTTTCGGCGCGCGAAAGAGCCGCGCATCCGCAGCGCCTTCCGTGCGTGCATCGTCAAGCAGGACAAACGGTTCGGGCATTGGGATTCGCAGCGGCGGTCGGGAAGGTGCGTCCTAGCTGGGTGCGCGACGCCTTGCAAAAAAATCCCTTTTGCCATGGTGCGGGAGCATCCTTATCAAGTGGCAGGGCCACTACGCAGGAGCCATGGCATGTCGGAAATCCATCTAGGGCTTGGACTTGACGGCGAACGGCAGGCGCTGCGGCTGGACCGGGCGAACCGTCACGGCCTGATCGCGGGCGCGACCGGCACCGGGAAGACCGTCACGCTCCAGACCATTGCCGAGCAGTTTTCCGCCAATGGCGTGCCGGTGTTCCTCGCCGACGTGAAAGGCGATCTGTCAGGCATCTCGATGGCGGGCAGTGCCGATTTCAAGAACGCGGACAAGCTGGAGGCGCGGGCCAAGGAAATCGGGCTGGAAGACTATTCCTACCGCGACAATCCCGCCGTGTTCTGGGACCTTTACGGCGAGCAGGGCCATCCGATCCGCACCACGATTTTCGAAATGGGGCCGCTGCTGCTTGCCCGGCTGATGGACCTCAACGACACGCAGGAAGGCGTGCTCAATATCGTGTTCCGCTATGCAGACGAACAGGGACTGCCCATTCTCAATCTTGCCGATCTGCAGGCGATGCTTGCCTACACGGCGGAAAATGCGAGCGAGTTCACCGCCAAATACGGCAATGTTTCCAAGCAGTCGGTCGGCACGATCCAGCGCCAGGTGCTCTCGCTCGACAGCCAGGGCGCGGGCCAATTCTTTGGCGAACCGGCGCTGGAGATCGACGACTTCATCAAGTGCGACGAGAACGGGCGAGGCATCATTAACGTGCTCGCTGCCGACAAGTTGATGCGCAGCCCCAAGCTCTATGCGACGTTCCTGTTGTGGTTGCTCGCCGAACTGTTCGAAACTCTGCCCGAAGCGGGTGATCCTGAAAAACCGATACTCGTCTTCTTCTTCGACGAAGCCCACCTGCTGTTCGACGATGCGCCCAAGGCACTGGAGGAAAAGATCGAGCAGGTCGTGCGGCTGATCCGTTCGAAAGGTGTGGGCGTCTATTTCACTACCCAGAACCCTATCGACATTCCCGAAGAAGTTGCCGGCCAGCTCGGCAACCGGGTGCAGCATGCGCTTCGGGCATTCACGCCGCGCGATCAGAAGGCGATCAAGGCAGCGGCGGAAACGTTCCGCATCAATCCCGATCTCGATGTCGAGCAGGCAATAACCGAACTGAAGGTCGGCGAGGCGCTGGTTTCCACGCTCGACGAGGACGGTGCACCGATCGTGGTGCAGCGCACCCTGATCGCGCCGCCGCGATCGCGGCTTGGCACGGTGACGAAGAAGGAGCGCGCAATAATCCAGTCGATCAGTCCGCACGATGGCAAGTACGACGAGGCGGTCGATAGCGAGAGTGCCGAGGAAATATTGCGCGCCAAGGCGCAAGATGCCGCCGAGACGGCTGTGGAGGTCGACGAAAAGGGCGAAGAGGAAGTGCGCAAGCGCAGTCGCAAGTCGACAAGTCTGTGGGGCATCGATCTTGGGACGGCCGGCAAGCGTGCGGTCAAGGCCGCAGCGGGGTCGATAGTCTCGATCGCGGTCGCAAAGGCCTTGGGCAAGAAATCGAGTGCTGACCCGGTACGCACGGGGGCCAACGCCTTCGTGCGCAACATCCTCGGCGGGCTGATGCGCTAAGGCCTATACCGGCAGTACGATTTCCGCCCTGAGGCCGCCCTCGGGCCGGTTCGCCAGCACCAGCTCTCCACCATGCTGTTCGGCGATTGCCCGCGCCAGCGCCAGTCCGAGGCCCGCTCCGCCGGTGCCCTTGTTGCGCGAGGGATCGCCGCGGGTGAATGGATCGGTCATGCGTCCAAGGTCGCCATCGGGGTTTCCCGGGCCGTCGTCGTCCACCCTGATTCGGGCGCTTTGTCCATCCTGTTGCAGCGATACCGAAGCATTGCCGCCGTAGCGCACGGCATTGTCGATGAGATTGCGCAGTGCCCGGCGCAGCCAGGTCGGCCTCAATGCCACGACGATTCGCCCGGCCTCGCCGAGCGCGACCGGTTTTTCCATGTCTTGGTATTCTTCGACCACCGAGGCAATGAGCGCCGAAAGCTCGGTCCGCTCGGGCGGATCGCCGGGCCTGCCGACGCGCGCCAGCGAGAGGATATCGTCGAGCGAGTGCGTGATGTCCTCGATCGTACTTGCCATCTTGGCGCGTTCGGCCTCGTCGGGCACCGATTCGATGCGCACGCGCAGCGCTGCCAGCGGCGTTTTGAGATCGTGGCCGATGGCGCCGAGCATCACATCTTTCTCGTCGAGCATCGAGGCAATGCGCGATTCCATGGCATTGTGTGCAGTGATCAGGCGGCGGACGTCCTCAGGGCCTTCCGGTTCGATCCGCTCTGCCATGTCGCGGCTTTGCGCGAAGCTTTCGACACGTTTCGTCAAACGCCAGAGCGGGCGCGTGATCCGTCGCATCACCAGCGCCAGAACTGCGACGAGTACGGCATAAATCAGCATGGTTTGCAGGATCAGTGGCCAAATCAGCTCGCGCACGTCGCCCGGCATCCAGACGCGTGCGACAAGCCATTTGTTCCGGTCGGCCAGCCTGGCACCCGCGATCATGATCGAACCTTCCGGCATTTTCGGATGGCCCCCATGAAAGCGGCGCGCCGCGCGGCGCGGGCCAGCGCGGGCGGATCATCCTGCGCGTCGCGGTGAATCACTACCACCTGACTGACCGCAATGTCCCGTTCGGTGAGAATGCGCGCAAGCAGCCGTTCCGCCACAGGATCGCGATACTCGCCGGGGCGTTCC
>CAZRVW010000078.1:0-11381 GCA_964603645.1 uncultured Novosphingobium sp.
TCTCATGCTCCTCCCTCGAAAACACAGTGGCACAGTTCTAGGGGGCTAAGACAAGCAAGGGCTTCAAGAGCGGAGAGATCGCCTCCGCCGATCTTCCGCGCGCGGAAGAAGAAGCGGCCAACAGTTATGAAATCGGCATCAAGTCTGCATCGCGCAAGATGGTTTTCAACCTTGCCGCGTTCTACAACGAATTTACCAATCTCCAGATCAGCCAGACCCAGTTCCGGAACGGTGCGTTTGTTCCCGTTCTGCAGAACGCACCGAAGGCTGACATTTACGGCATCGAAGGCGATATCAGCCTTGAACTGTTCGAGAACTTCAACCTGCGCGCCGGTGCGACCTGGCTCCATGCCCGGTACAAGGACTTCATTTATGGCGGCCTTGCTGTCAGCCCGCTCAACACGGTCGGTGCAACGGGTTGCCCGTCAGCCCGAGGTTGCGGCGGTATTGGCATAAACAGCAATGCCGACCCGCTGAAGACCTACCTCAACGTCAACGCGTTGCAGGATCTCTCCGGAAAGCAGCTCGTCCGTTCGCCGGACTTCTCTGGCTTCGTCGGGTTCGACTACCTCGTTCCGATGGGCGATGGCGGCATCAAGCTGGCGGCCAACCTGAAGTACACGGACGATTACATCCCCAGCAATCCCTCGCTTTGGGGCGGCACGGTGCAGCTTGCTGATGGCTCCCTCTCCACGAACGACGCGCTCGCGGGTACCCCGTTCGCGGATCGCGCTGGCGACCAGCGCTTCTCGATCGACGGTTATGTGCTGGTCAACGCCTCGATCACCTATACGGGCCCTTCGGATACGTATTACCTGCGCCTGTGGGGCAACAACCTGACCAACGAAAAGTACCCGAGCCACTATTCCGGAACGACGTCCTTCGGAAGTTATATCAATCAGGCAGAGCCGCTGACCTATGGCGTGACATTTGGCGCGAAATTCGGGAGGTAAGGAGGAAGTGCTTCCTCCACCGCCGCCCCTCCGCCACCGGAACCAGAGCGCCGGTAGAATTGATGATGCTTGGCTGCACCGTCGAACAAGGGGCCAAAGGCTGAATGCGCTGGCGTTCGACGATGGAGGCCCATTGGCAAGACCGGGACCTTGAAGTAACCAAAGGCCAATCGCCCATCTTGCTGGATAGGCGTGTGCTCTTCTTTGACGAGCGCATTTCAGCGATTGATGCCCTTCGAGAGCATGGAGGAAATGTTTTGAGCGCGGGCATCCAGACCGCCGAAATGTCCACCGCGGCACAGGAATGGCGGGCAGGCTGGCCCTTGGCGCTCGCTTGCCTATCGGGGATGACAATCGCATCGATGGCGATGTACGTGCTTGGCCCGATGATCGAACCGCTCGAAGCGGAATTCGGCTGGAGCCGGGCGCAGATTTCGATGGGGATTACAGTCTCCACGCTGTGCAGCGCCGTAATGGCCCCGCTGGTCGGAATGATGATCGATCGGTGGGGACCGCGCCGGATTGGATTGCCGGGCGCGGTCCTCGCGCTTTTGGGGTTCAGCTCCATCGCTCTGGCGACAGAGAGCTTTGCGGTCTGGATCGCCATCTGGGCCGTTATCTCGATCGGTGCGGTGGGCATCAAGCCGACGGTCTGGACGATGGCGATCGCCACCACCTTCAACAAGGCGCGCGGGCTGGCGATGGCGGTGGCGCTATGCGGCAGTTCATTGGCGGCGCTTGTCATGCCGATCCTCTCGACCATGCTGATTGATGCCTATGGCTGGCGGCCCGCCATGCCGGTGATCAGCGGTATCGTCGCACTCGTGGTGGTCCCGATCCTCTATTTCGGGTTGCGCACCGGGGCGGATGCATCGCTTCAGGGTAAGGAGAGCCAGCAGCAGGTCGCCACTCCCCATGCCGCACGCGGCGCAACGGTTCGCGCTGCTGTCCGCTCTGCGCAGTTCATCAAGCTTGGACTAGCTGCATTCATTTTCACGGTTTGCGCCCTCGGCCTGGTGGCCAATTTGGTGCCGATGATGTCCTCGCTCGATCTGTCGCGGGCGGAAGCAGCAGGGATCGCCGGACTACTGGGCATAGCCTCGTTCACCGGCAGGATTGGCACAGGCTACCTTCTCGACCGGTTCAGCTCGGGCATTGTCGGCGGCATGCTGGTGCTCATGCCGGTGATAAGCTGCCTGTTGCTTCTCAATGCCGACGGCAGCGCTCTGATTGCGTCGCTCGCCGTGTTGATCTTCGGTCTGGCGCTTGGTGCGGAAGTCGACGTGATCGCTTACGTGGCGGCTGAAAAATTCGGTACAGCACGCTACGGCACGATCTTCGGCTTCATAACCACGAGCTGGTATCTAGCCACGGCGGCTGGTCCGGTGCTGACAAGCCTGATCTATGACATTTCGGGGAATTATGAGCTGGCGCTCAAGATCGCCATACCAGCTTTCCTGACGACGTCAGTTCTTCTGTTCACGATCGGCAAGCCGCTGCCGTTCGATGAGCCTGCGCAGACACGGTAGCGCAGTGTACGCAAGGTCACCCATTGCGCCACTTACGGTGTCTGTGGAGTCCGCTTTTTTGGTCAGCTGGCGAGCATAAGGATGCCAACGGCATGTGGAACAGCAATCAGCGTTCGGTAAAGACGGGGCGGAGACTTTGGTGAAGCAGGACGGGAGGGCAGTTTCCGAGTGGGCAGACGGCTGGAAGGTCGCGTTCGGGTCGATGGCCGGGTTCGTTCTTGCATCGACTTATACGTTCGGGTTCGGCGCCTTCATCCAGCCGCTTGAAGAAGAGTTCGGCTGGAGCCGTGGTGACATCAGTATCGGTCTTTCGGTCATCACCCTGACCGGTGCTCTGATCTCGCCATTCATGGGTATGCTGGTTGACAGGTTCGGGCCGCGCCGGCTCGGGGTACCAGGCGCGCTGATGTTTGCGGCGGGTTTCTCGACCTTGGCCCTGACCACGGGGAATATCTGGGTTTGGTGGGGCCTGTGGTTCCTGCTGACTTTCGCGTTCGTCTTCACCCAGCCACTGATTTGGTCTACTGCGATTGCATCCACTTTCGACCGTCAACGCGGTCTCGCGTTTGCCGTGGCGATGTGCGGCAACGGGCTTGCCTCGACCCTGGCTCCGCCGCTGTCGACGTGGGCGATCGCCACATTTGGCTGGCGACTTGCCTTCCCGACAATCGGCTTGACGGTCGGCCTGACCGTTTTTCCGATACTCTACTTTTTCCTTCACAGCGGTGCCGACAAGGCGCGGGCTGACCCTGCCCGACCGCTCCACGCGCGCGAGGCCGAACGACCCACGCCGGCACTTTACGGGATGACCGCCCACCGGGCATTCCGTTCGCTCGTTTTTGCCAAGCTCGCGCTCGTGGCGTTTCTGTTCACATTTGCGGCGGTCGGCATCGTGCCAAACCTGATCCCGATCCTGACCTCCTACGGCCTTAGCCGGGCCGAAGCGGCGGCGATCGCGGGGGTCGCGGGATTTTCCTCGATTATTGGCAGGCTGGCAACGGGCGCCCTTCTCGACCGGCTCAATCCGAATATTGTAGCTGGATCGATCGTATTGTTGCCGATCGGCAGTTGCCTTCTTCTGCTCGGCTGGCCGGGCGACCTGATGGTAGCGATCCTGGCTGCGGTAGTTATGGGTTTCTCTCTCGGGGCCGAAGTCGATGTGGTTGCATTCCAGACGGCCCGGCAGTTTGGCACCGCGCGTTACGGTACTATATTCGGGGTGATCACCGGCATCTGGTCGGCCGCCATTGCCAGCGGACCGTTCGTCGCCAACCGGATTTACGACATTACAGGTAGCTACGAATTGGCTCTGAAGATCTTCATCCCGATGTTCGCCATGACCTCGGTGCTCCTGTTATCGCTTGGCCGACCGCCGGAATTCGAACCGGTCGAGACGCACTGAATGAAATGGCCACCTTTGCTGGCATAGTGCATTTAACCGATGCGGATCAGGGAGGCCGAAGCCCACGGGACAAGTGAATACAAGACGCGGCATAAGATGCCCGTTGCAGCTAATGCTGCATTTGTCTGAACCGCATGAGCATGTACGGTCATCGGTTCTGGGGCGGTCCGGAGAGCGAGCCGGCAGGCGCTACCTGGCAAGCACTGGTACAGCCCAATGTTCCGGTGTGCCAATGCGGCGTGCGCGAGAATGCACTTATGTTGATTGCGCCGGGTTCAACTTGGTTGTGGCGCAGACCGATAGTTCGGTTCTCAGTGAAAAGTCTCGGGGGAATGCGGACCGGACATTACCCTGCCGGCGTTTGCCATTGGTACACCTGCAATTGCGTCGGCGTTGGCAAAGCCGTGGCGGGTTCAAGGCGGAGAGCATGAGCTCAGCCTTGAACCCGCCTGGCTAGCCGAAGCATTTGTAGCTTCGTCTAGCCGCCCCCATTGACGAGCCAGAACGGATCAGAACGAGACAGTCAAATCCAAGCCATAGGAACGGGCAGGAATGTAGTTTGCCGCCTCGAAAATGCTGTTGAGGTTCAACGCGTAGGAGAAGCGCTGCTTGTCAAACAGGTTGCGGCCCCAGAGCGCCAGGTCAGCCTTCAGGCCACCCAGATTGACTTCCCGAAGTGCGACGCGTCCGTTCACCGTCACGTAGGACTCGATGTACCTTGCGTCCGGCACGATATTGAAGATCGCCGCACCCAGGTTGCTGTCCGATTCAACCTTGTCCTGATAGATCGCGTCGGCACGGACCGATAGGTAGGCATCGCCGAACAGCGGCGGCGTTTCGTATTGAGCATAACCGCTTGCCGTCCATGCCGGGAAATTGACCTTGCCGTTGTAGTTCCCAGCAAAGGCATTGACGAGTTCCTGCGGAACGTTCGAATTGCTGATGTGAGTATAGGATGCGCTGCCGCCAAGGGTCACGCCGCGCGCGGGTGCGGCCATAAATTCAAACTCGAAACCATAGGATTCACGGTCGCCAATACCCAAGGCGAACAGGCTGATGAACGGTGCCGCGGGATTGCCCTGGGACACTTCGGCGAACAGGTTCGGAACGGTGTTCGCGCTGTTGACGGACTGGACATCGGTGGCCTTAGCCCACCAGCCGGTCAAGTTCGTGCGGAGCTTGCGATTGAGCACCTCTGCCTTAATGCCGGCTTCGGCAGATTTGGCCTTTTCGACATCGAAGGGAATGCCGGCGATGGCGCCGCCTGACACATAAGCTGTCGAATATTTTGCGTAGAGCAGAATATCGTCGCTGGGCTTATAGTTCAGGCCGACCAGATAATTGAACTGTGTATCGTTGTAATCGTCAAAGCCCACCGTGTTGAGAGTGGCAGGCGTCGGCCCGAACGTGAAGGTTCCGCTTTTCTTGTCGTTCGTGATGCGTGCGCCCAAAATGACATCGAGTTGCGGGGTCGCGTGAATCTCCGCCTGTGCATATGCGGCGATAGACTTGGCCTCGTTGAAATATTCGCCGATGTTCTCGGACGGCAGCACCCCGCCGGGCACGAACTTGAAGGACAGGGTATTCTGCAGCCGGTGATTGGCCACCCGGTCCTTGCCCTTGAACCACATAGCGCCAACCGTGGCGGTCACCAGATCGGAATTGTAGTTCGCCTGGAGTTCCGCGCTCCATTGGCGGGAGCCATTGAGGGCGCCGGATGCGATCGGGACAAATGGCTGCCCGATCAGCGGCGTCACCTGCTGCGCGATGCCTCCGATCGTTTGCTGCACGAGCGCTGCGTTTGCTGGATCCGCGACGTTGACGCCCTGTGCGGCAAGCGCACTGATGCCGGCAAATGTCGCGTAAGGAACCAGCGCCTGCGGCGTGAAGGTCAGCCCCGCGACGCCGTCGATTGCCGATGCCGCAAAGATGAAGTTGCTCCTGTACGCGAGGATGCTCTTGAACGAAAGGCTGTCCGACGCTGTATATGTGCTCGTCAGGCTGTGACCGAAGTTTGTCTGCTCATTAGGTGTCGAGTAGGAGTTGAAAACACCCTTGGGGCGCTTGCCGTCGGGCGATGCGAAAGGCACGCCGTTTGAATCGACGAGCGCGCCCAGGAAATTGCCAAGCAGCGGCACGCTGCGGTTCAGCGCGATCAGCGCGGCTGCCTCGGGCGTCCCGGAAGAATCGGCTCTGTCGTACTTGTAAACGGTCGCGAAATCGCCGCTCTCGAACTTCAGGGCGGCGAAGTAGGAATCCACCTCCTTGCTGCCAAGCCATTCAGCCGACTTCGTCACTTTGGCGATACGGGGGACAAGCGAAGCTGTCCGATCCCAGGCCTGGCTTGGAGCGAGGTTCTTGATATCGCCGCGACGCTCTTCGTGAAGGTAACTAAAATATGCGCTCAACGGCCCCATCTGCGGCGTTTCGGCCGAAACGCGCCAACGGTAGTGATCCTGATTGCCGATCGTTGCGGAAGCCGTGACGCTCGGCTCACCACTCGGATCCCGCGTGGTGATGCTCACCGCGCCCGTCGTCGCGTTGCGGCCGAATAGCGTCCCCTGGGGGCCGCGAAGTATTTCGATGCGCTCCACGTCCGGCAGATCGAAAATCGAACCACGGGGCGAGGAAAGGTAGACGCCATCGAGATAGATCGAGGTCTGCTTGTCGGTGCCAGGCCCGAGGCCGAGGCTCGACTGGCCGCGAACCGTAAAGCCGGGAATGGCAGAACCACCGGCAATCGTGCGAACCGTGACGCCGGGCGCTAGGCCCGAAAGGTCGACAACGTTGGTGACACGGTTGGCTTTCAGCGCTTCCCCTCCAATAGCGGTAACGGCGATCGGAACGTCCTGCAGGCTCTGTTCACGCTTCTGCGCAGTAACGATGATGACATCGAGACCGCTATCATCGTCAGTTTCAGCCTGTGCGAGTGCCGGCTGCGAAACAAGACTCACCGCAGTAAGCGCGGTGCAGCAGATTGCACCCCTACGCATAGTATTTGTAAACCTCACTAAAATACCTCCCTTTATGAACTGTGCTTCGTTTTTGTAAGATTTTCTATTTACCTCAAATGTCTTGATAACTGTAAGACCACAGCTCCTGAAAATATCGGAGTCTCCATATCAATACATGCTTGTACGGGATTCTTGCCGGATGTTGACAAGCTCCACGCCCTCAGGTCACGGTCGATACAGATATTGGGCATTATCAGGCGCAAAGAAATCATAATACGCCTCAAGCGACTCCGCACTGGGTCCGATTTAGATTTGCATGTCCTCATCCCTGTCCGACAAACTGCTTTCACGCGGCATTCAGAGTCTCGCTACCGTTGGTCGATCGCATACGCATGGTGATCCGGGCCAGCAGGCTGGCCACTTGGTCCCAAACAAGGTACATGAATTACACGTCGTTTTTATGCAAGTTAAATTTTGCGCTTGCAAGCGATCACATGGGGATGGTGGATGAGGCCTTCTTGGGCCATGGGTTGAAGTCGGCTCGCGTAAGCGCTCGACATTCACGATTCGGCAAGGACACTGCGCGATAGGCTGAAAAGAAGTGCTGCCAGAACCACGATTCTGTGTTAGCGTCATCGACTTCTGATAGGACGAGCTCGTCGCGATTCGCCCTTGGATGGCAACATGCGCGGCGATGATGCAGTCGTACCACTGAACGAAGACCGCACATCGTTCGGGCGTAGATCCGTGAATGGCCATAGGCAGGGGTGGTTTCCCGACCGTCAATCGCTTGCCAATCAGATTGGCACAGATCGAAAGCATGATAGATTTTCATCCTATTTCTAATTCAAATTTCGAATTCAAAATCAACAGAATCGCAGGAGAATCAAGCATGAGTGAAGCCGATCCGCAGATGGAAAGCGGCAAGGTGGAGAACTGGCACCTTGGCGAGATTTTCGACATTGATGCGCACATCGATCCGCCCAAGGACATGTGGAAGGAGTATCTTCCCGCTCAGTTCAAGGATCGCGCGCCGCAGATCGTTTCCGAAGAGGATGGCGACTACGTCGTGTTCGAGGGCAAGAAGAGCCCGTTCATGATGGTCAACAACCAGGCCGGCCGTTCAGGCAAGGATTTCAAGATGAAGGGCCGCGTCACCGACGTGCGCGCCGTCTGGGATCCGGAAGTGCGCCTGGCCGACATGGACACCGACGGCATGGACTACGCCCTGATGTTCGGCGGCGGCCCCCTCGGCACGACCGACAACGACCTCTACATCGCCAGCTATGACGCCTACAACCGCTGGGTCATGGATTTCGCGCAAGCTGATCCCAACCGCCTGTTCCCGGTCGGTTATGTCACCATGCGCGACGTCGAGGAAACCGTCGAGCAGGTGAAGAAGCTCGTGAAGATGGGCTTCAAGGCGATCAACATGCCCGCCTTCCCGCAGAACCCCGAAGCATGGAAGACCAGTTCGGGCGTCCGGGCGCTCAAGGATGGACAGGTCTCGGCGCTCACCGGCGACCGCGATAGCCCGCTGCAGTACAGCGATCCGCAATTCGACAAGCTGTGGGCGACGATCGTCGATCTGGACGTGGCGCTGACCTTCCACCTCGGCGGGCGCGTGCCGCGCTTCGGCCAGAAGGAATTCTTCCTGGCCGACATGCCGATGAGCAAGCTGGCGATGGCGGAGCCCATCGGCATCCTGATCTACAACGGCGTGTTCGACCGCTTCCCCAAGCTGCGCATCGCCTCGGTCGAATCGGGCGTGGGCTGGATGGCCTGGTTCGCCGAATACTGCGACCGCACCTGGGAGAAACAGCGCTACTGGACCCAGAGCGAGCTGAAGAACCCGCCCAGCTACTACATGGACCAGAATGTCTGGGGCTCGTTCATCAACGATCGCACCGGCATCCTCATGCGCAACCAGCCGGGCGGCAAGAACATCATGTGGTCGTCGGACTATCCCCACTCGGAAACCACCTTCCCCAATTCGCACCAGGTGATCCTGCGCGATTTCGAGGGCGTGCCCGAAGACGACATCCGCGACATCATCTGCAACAACGCCAAGAAGTTCCTGCGCGTCGACTGAACAAATCGAACGTTTGATGTCTCGAATCGCCGGCATCTGAAGAGGTCTCGCGTGTCGCCGCGGTCCATGGCAGCCAGCAATCTCTTGCCTGGCTGCCATCGGCCTGGTGGACCAAAATAAATCTGTTCGCGGCGCTCGGACATCAACACCCTCTAAGCGAGGCTCCCCGGATGCTCGGGATAATTTCGAAGCCGTGTCATCATGAGACTGCATGCGAGTGTGATTGGAATCAGGCCCAGCAAAAGCAGACGATAGCTGCCCGTTATATCGTAAATATATCCTGCGAGAACCGGTCCGATGCCGATGCAGGCCGCTACAATGCTGGTGAATGTGCCGTATATCTTTCCTAGGTGTCGAAGGCCGACATAGCGTGTCGTCAGATAGGTCAATGCCTGCAATTCCGCGCCGGATGCCAGCGCAACAAGTGATACTGCAACCAGCGCCAGCGGTATCGTTAGCGGCTGTAGAAGGGCAAGCGCTGCTAGTGCCGGTACAATCAGGATGATCGGGGCGATGATCCGGCCATGAAACCGGTCGAGCAGCCAGCCCGATCCCAGCTTTCCGAAGGTTCCGGAAAATCCGTATATGCTCAGAACGGCCGCTGCGTGCGTGGGCGTGAGACCTTGGCTGATCAGGATCGGGTTTATATGAACGGCGAGGCCAGCCATGATGATATTGAGGCACAGCGTGCTGACGAGGATCATTTGGAACGATCGCGTCCGTAGTGCCTCGCGCAAAGTCAGCCCACCCGGTTCGGGCGCGTTCGCCGGCACGGTGCCGATACCGCGCCGCGATTGGTCACGCGCGTCGAAGAAAAACAGGCAAAGGATCGCAAAGACCGCCGCGCTCCAGCCCAACCCGATCATGGCATAAGCACTGCGCCACCCGAAGTTGTCGATCGCAAGTCGTGAAAGAATGGGGGCGCCCGAAGAGGCAAGCCCGAGCCCGGATAGCGTGAACGCGAGGGCGAGCCCCCGGCCGCGGGTGAACACGCTTGACACCGCGGTCGTCCAGACGGTGGTCTTGATGAACAGGGCAGCCAGACCCACCAAGGCCCAAAGCGCAAACCACAGCGGTAGTGTCCCGTTGTTGAACGAGAGCAACGCGAAGGCAAGGCCCAGCATGACCGCGCCGGGTAGGGCAAGCGCGCGCGAACCGTGTTTGTCGATCAGGCTACCCATGAAGGGGCCAAAGGGGACGACGAGCAAGGCAAAGAGCGTCAGCGCAGCCGAGGTGGAGGCACGCGACCAATTAAACTCTTCCGCCACGGGCAGCATGAATACGCCGAACGAATAAACCGGCAGGTTCTGGAGCGACGAGCCGAAAAAAGCTGCCATGACCAGCGTCCAGCCTCTCGACCACTCAGGATTGCGGGATCGCGCTTTCAAGAATTCTACTCCCCAAGTTCGGCCAGCATTTCAAGGCGCCGGCTCATTCATGACATCACACCCAGCAAGCCACCCGTCATCTGCAAGGCTCAATTCTGTTAATTCCGCGATCTCAGGGAAGTCGCGCCTCGTTTTGGTCGCCTTCACTATCATCGAAATGTGCCCACGGATATAATGAGGTGACTCATTGTGGAAATGGGATCGCCCGCCGCCTTTTGGCCGGTGTCGGTCGTGGGCCTATCCTCCGTCACAGCGGAATGCTGAAAACTTGCTGCAGTATAGAGGTATGGCCTTGTGCCAGGGGGTGAGGCGGCTCCGGTCGAAAAGGTCCGGACCGCCGTTCGTTGCCGGCAGCGGTCGCCAGCCGATCGGCCGGATGCGCCGCTTTTGTCACTCGCGCGTGGTGTGTCACAGGGCCACCTTGTGCCGGTCCACTTGTTCGCGCAATGTAGGCAAGGCGACATTCCGAGGACTTTTGAAGGACGACTCTCTTGACCAGCGCGAAATCGAGCAGGATCGCATTGGCCGAAAAGGATACCGAGCGGCGCAGGCGCATTCTTCATGCGGCTGAGAAATGCTTCTTGGCGCAAGGCTTTCACGCCGCCACCACAGACATGATACAGGAGGCCGCCGGAGTCTCCAAGTCCACCCTGTATCGCTATTTCCGGTCGAAGGACCTGTTGTTCGAGGCTACGGTGGAGGCCGGTGGGCAGACGTTCCTCGACCAGCTTGGTAAGGTCCGGCAAAAGGCCGGCGACCCGTCCGGATTCCTCAACGAACTCGGCAGGCAGCTGCTCGCGGCCCTGCTCTCGGAGCGTGCGCTGAGCCTCGTGCGGCTGATGATTCACGAAAGCAACCGGTTCCCCGGAGTCGTCAGGCGCTTCTACATGTCTGGTCCCAAAGGCGTTCTCGATATCGTGGAGCGATTTATGTCCGAGGCGCACGCTCGCGGCGAATTGCGCGTGGAAAACCCTTCGCGCGCCGCTGAGCAGTTTATGGGCATGATCCGGTGTCTTAGCCCCCTAGAACTGTGCCACTGTGTTTTCGAGGAAGGAGCATGAGA
>CAZRVW010000079.1:0-11368 GCA_964603645.1 uncultured Novosphingobium sp.
GCCTTTTCCATCTGGTGGATGATGTGCGGCTCGGTCGCGACGATCAGCGTGTCGCCCTCGAAGGTCTTGGCGAAATTGAGGATAGCGCTGGTTGAGCCGACATGATCGGCGTGGTCGAGGATGTGCGGCGGGCATTCGGGGTGGGCGGCGACCGGCGCATCGGGATGCTGGGCCTTGAGCTTGAGCAACTCCGTCTCGCTGAAAGCTTCGTGGACGATGCACACGCCCGGCCACAGCAGCATCTCGCGATTGAACTTGCGCGACAGGTAGCCGCCAAGGTGCCGGTCCGGCCCGAAAATGATCTTCTGGTCTTCCGGAATTTTGCTCAGGATCGTCTCGGCGCTCGATGAGGTGACGATCACGTCGCTCAATGCTTTCACCTCGGTCGAGCAGTTGATGTAGGTCAGCGCGATGTGATCGGGGTGCGCCTCGCGGAAAGCCTTGAACTTTTCGGGCGGGCAGGAATCCTCAAGGCTGCATCCGGCATTGAGATCGGGCAGCACGACGATTTTCTCGGGCGAGAGAATCTTGGCGGTGTCGGCCATGAATTTGACGCCGCAAAAGGCGATCACCTCGGCATCGGTTTCCGCTGCCTTCTTCGATAGTTCGAGCGAATCTCCGACGAAATCGGCGAGGTCCTGGATTTCGGGCTTCTGATAATAGTGCGCGAGGATGACGGCATTGCGCTCCTTGCGCAGGCGGTCGATCTCGGCAAGCAGGTCGAGCCCGGTCAGGTCTTCACGCGGCTGAATTGTCATCGGATTCCTTTCCTCGTTCCTGCCTAGATGGCCTTGGGCACTCGCAGGATCAAGGATCGACCGCTGTGTCTACATCGAAAATCCGGGCGGCAGGAAGGCGTGCATCGGCCGTTCGGCGCCGGGAGAGCCATCGAGAATCGACTGCGTAAGCGATACGCCTAGCGCGCTGTAGGCGATTACGTCGGCGATAACCTGCACCACGATGATCGCGCCAACGCCCCACAAATAGGCCGGGTGAATCCTGCCGTCGCGCCTCAGGTCGCGGATCATTCCGATGATCGGCCAGATCAGCGACACCACCATCATGATCCGCCAGGCATGGGGAATCAGCAACGGCATCGGCAGCAATCTGCCGAGCCCAGGTCCGGTAAGGAATGACATCGCCACCAGCATCAGCCGTCGGTGCCAGCCGGTATGGCGCTGACGTCGCAAGGCTATGATGACGAGAACGGCGAACAAGACCAGCAGCAGCGAATTGCTGACCAGGAATTCGTTCTGGTCGAAGAAGAACGGCCCGCCCGCGCGCCGCATCGAGGCGATCATCATCGCGAAGCCCATCACCACCATCAGCGGCGCCCAGACATAGGCGAGGCGGCCCAGCGACCGGTGCAATGCGATGCGCCCGGTCGTTATCGACCATGCCTGCGCACAATAGAGCGCAACCCAGCCAAAGAAGACGCCCGCGTGGATGTGGTAGACTGCCGGCACCGCGAAGGTCGAACGGCCCATTGCCAGATTCATCGCGAATCCGGCGATGATCGTGACGGACATGAGCACCGCCATGACGAGGTAGAAGCCGCGTCCGTCGCTGCTATCCAGGTTCGAATCTTACCCGAAAGTTGTCGCCATCTACAGTCCCCCCCGACGCGACCGACAAGACTGATATGCTTAAGTTTGACTTTGTGGAAGCGGGATTCAGCCGCCCGGCTCTTCCCCGTCGAGCAGCACTTCGACCGTCACATCCTTCACCCCGGCGGCCTCGAGCGGGATGGCCAGGTTCTGGCGCACCGCATCCTTCGCGGCGGACCGTGCAAGGCCGGTCAGCACCGGATTGACCGCCTGTTCGAGGGCGAGCTTCTCGGCGGCCCGGGTGTTCTTGCGGCTGAGGCTGTCCTGCGCGTCGCGGCTGATCCGCACGCCTTCGCGCAGGTATTGCGCGCGCGCCTCGTCGAGATTCGGTTTGCTCGCCTTGAGCGGCGGCAGGCGCACGGTGAGGACCTTTTCATCGGCGTCCCAGTCAAGCCGCGACGCGTCCATTTCCGACAGGTCGAGGGTGTAGTCCACCCGCGCTGGAATGACCGCGACCTGCCGCGAATTGACGAGGCCGAGGAGGCGGCTGTCTTCGGCCGAGACGACCGGTGCGAGCTCGGCGCTGAATACGGTGAGCTTGTTCTGCTTTTCGAAAGCGGTAAGCGTCGCGGCGACCGGATCGCCGATGTCGTTCTCGCCGAATGCCTTCATGCCCAGCCCGGTTGCCAGCGCGATGAGTGCGATCACGATCAGCCATGGCACCGCCTGCACGCGGGCGAGGTTCATTTCAGCGGGTTCGGGCGGGGGCGGTGTACTCACAGGATCGACCATTCGTCTTCGCCTCGCGCGGCCTTGCCCTTGCGCTCAAGGTCGATCAGGTGCGCGAGAACCGAGCGTTCGGCAGCGGGCCACAGCCCCTTGTCGACGCCCTTGTACATCTGCGGCACCATGTCGGGGATCTTCGTCACACCTTCGCCCATCAGCCGCAGGATCTGGTTCTCGCGCTGACGGCGGTGGCCGATCAGGCCGCGAATGAACTGACGGGTCTTGTCGACTTGTGGGCCGTGCGCAGGGAAATAGACCGCATCCTCGCGCTCGTAGAGCTTGGTGAGGCTTTCCATATAGGCGGTCATGTCACCGTCGGGCGGGGAGACTACGGTGGTCGACCAGCCCATCACGTGATCGCCGGTAAACAGCGCTTCGGAGCCGTTGAGCGAATAACAAAGGTGGTTCGACGTATGGCCAGGTGTGTGGACGGCCTCCAGCGTCCAGCCGTCACCGCCAATGTCATCGCCGTCGCTCATCACGCCATCTGGCTTGTAGCTTTCGTCGAATGAGGCATCCATGCGCGGCCCCTCGTCGGTCATTGAAAGCGGCGAACAGCCGTAGATGCGCGCGCCGGTCATTTCGGCAAGCTTGGCGGCCGCAGGCGAGTGGTCTCGGTGGGTGTGCGTGCAGCAGATTGCCACGACTTTCGCTGGTCCGATACCTTCGACCAGAGCCTCGATATGATCGGCATCGTCGGGGCCGGGGTCGATTACGGCGAGTTCGTTTTCCGTGCCGACCAGATAGCTCTGCGTGCCCGAATAGGTGAAGGCCGACGGGTTTCGCGCCAGCACCCGCCGCACGAAGGGCGCAATCGGCTCGGCATAGGCATAGGGTGGCTTGTCAGTCTGAGTATCCATGGCAATGATATGGGCCGTGCGCGCGTCGATGTCGAGACGCGCGGCAGGAGCGGGAGCAGCGGCAATGGCGCAATCGGGCGATGTGATCCTCGTGATCGATGCGGGCACGACGTCCACCCGTGCGCTCGCCTTCGCGCCGGATGGTGCGGTGCTGGCTGTCTCGCAGGCCGAGATAACGCAACATTATCCGCGGCCGGGTTGGGTCGAACACGATGCCGATGAAATCTGGCGCCTCACACTCGGAACTCTTCGGCAGGTTGTTGAAGAGATCGGCGGGCCGAACCGGATCGCCGCGACCGGGATCACCAACCAGCGCGAGACTGTGGTCGCCTGGGACAAGGAGAGCGGCAAGCCCTTGGCCAATGCAATCGTCTGGCAGGACCGGCGCACAGCCGATGCGTGCGCGCGCCTGCGCGAGGCGGGCCACGAAAGCGAAGTGCAGGCAAGGACAGGGTTGCTGCTCGACCCCTATTTCTCCGCGACCAAGATGCGCTGGCTGATCGACAACGAGGAAGCAGTCAGCGAAGCGGCGCGCGCCGGACGTCTGGCACTGGGCACGGTGGAGTCGTGGCTGGTCTGGAAACTCACCGGCGGCACGCATGTCTCCGATGCCAGCAACGCCAGCCGTACCTGCCTGCTGCCGCTGGCAGGCAAGACATGGGACAAAGCGTTGTGCGGCCTGTTCGGCGTGCCGCAGGCGGCGCTTGCGGAAGTGGTCGATACCCATGGCGAACTTGGTGTGACTGCGCCGGACCTGCTTGGGCGGGCAATTCCCATTACTGGCATGGCAGGCGACCAGCAGGCGGCGACCATTGGTCAGGGGTGCCTGTCTCCCGGCCAGACCAAAGCGACCTATGGCACCGGCGCCTTCGTGCTCACCAATATGGGCAGCGAGCCGCCTGCCTCGAACCACCGTTTGCTGGCAACAGTGCTGAGCCAGTCAGGCGGCAATCGCAGCTATGCGCTCGAAGGCTCGATCTTCGTGGCGGGAAGTCTCGTCAAATGGCTGCGCGATAGCCTTGGGCTGGTCGAAAGTGCGGACGAAACCGAAGCACTGGCACGTTCGATTGCGGACAGCGGCGGCGTCGTAATCGTTCCGGCGCTGTCTGGCCTCGGCGCGCCGCACTGGCGGCCCGAGGCGCGCGGTACGATTTCGGGACTCAGCTTTTCCGCGGGGCGCGCGCAGATCGCCCGGGCCGCGCTCGAGGCCATGGCCCACCAGACAAAAGACCTGGCCGAGGCCTTCGCGGCAGATGGCGCCCGCTGGACGGAGCTTGCCATCGACGGCGGGATGAGCGCGAACGACTGGATGGCGCAGGACATCGCCGACATTACCGGCGTGCCGGTTGCGCGCCCTCAGATGGTCGAGACGACCGCACAGGGCGCGGCGATGCTGGCGGCGGCCGGATGCGGGCTGCATTCGT
This sequence comes from uncultured Novosphingobium sp., assembly GCA_964603645.1. Classification (GTDB taxonomy): domain Bacteria; phylum Pseudomonadota; class Alphaproteobacteria; order Sphingomonadales; family Sphingomonadaceae; genus Novosphingobium. Next base: position 4,618 of record CAZRVW010000079.1, read on the forward strand.
CGCTCGAGGACGCCAGCAGCGCAATGCGTGGTGGGCTTTCACGATTCACGCCGGAGATGGCGGAGGAGGTGAGGGACATGCGCCTTGCCAGCTGGCGCGAGGCGATAGCGGCAGTGAGCTGAGCGGCCTCTGCCAGTCCGGGCAAGAATGCTGCTACGCCTGTCTCTGGATCCGCCAGCGTAACGCTTCCAGCGCACTGGGTGGATGCGGCGGGCTCTGTCGCCATTCGGCGTCAAGGCGCGTAAGCCGCCGGTAGAATCGTTGGGTCTCGGCCACCAACTCACGCGTTTCGGGCGGCAGCAGCGCCAGGTTGTCCTGGTCTGGCTCCTTGAGATTGCGCGCCAGCTTGCCGTGGCGCCGCAGCTGATAGTCGGTCAGTTCCCCCATGAAATAGGAGCGCTGGTTCAACAGCCAGGCAAGCGCGTGCATGATTCGGGTCGTCGTGCGCAGCCCCTCGCAGGACAAGGCGATCCGTATCAGATCCTCGTCGTCGTCCGCGGTTTCGGTCTTGCGCGACAATGAGAAGGCGGCACGAATCTCGTCCGCGAGCACGAGCGCCTCACAGTAAAGGACCTCCACGATCTGGGGGTTTATGCTTGCTGGTTCGCCCATCCCGGTCGCATTAATGCCGATGCAGGGATCGGTGCAACCGGACAGAAGGCAATCTGGCCCTGAGATTTTCAACTGTCCGAAAGCGGCACGGTTTTTGCCGTCAGCAGGTGCCGGATTCAGGCAATAATGTCAGGAATCAGGTAATCCTGGATCTGGGCGATCTGGTCCTTGAGCAGAAGTTTGCGCTTCTTGAGCCGCGCAATCTGCAACTGATCGGTCGATCCGGAGGATTCGAGCGCGTCGATCGCGGCATCGAGGTCGCGATGCTCGATCCTGAGTGCGCCGAGGCGCTTGCGCATTTCTTCTTCGGTCACGCTTGGCGCCGCCTTTCCCAGCCGTGCCGCGCCAATAAGCCACGCGGTTCGGCGCGGCAATAGCACTGCCGGTGGCATGCCTTATCCACAGGGCCGTAAGGGTCTTCGCAATCATTGCAGATTATGTTTTTATGACACTCGCGCCGGACATGACTTGTCGAGTCGGCAGGAAGGTTCGGCCTCAATCTAAGGAGGACCATCCATGGATAGTTCGCATCTCAGCGCCCTCGAAACCAAGCATGCCGGCATCGAACGTCAGCTTCACGAGGAAATGAACCGGCCCCAGCCTGACGATGCAGTTCTCCAGGACCTCAAGAAGCGCAAGTTGCGGATCAAGGAACAGATGCAACGACACTGATCGGCTGATCCGCACTTCGAAAATGGCGAGTTGCTTAAGCGCGGCTCGTAGCGTTCGCGTTCCCATTTACCGCGCTATGCGCTAGAGTTGGCGCATGGACACGACGGCGATCGCGGCATCGCGAAATATTCTCACGCGGCTTCACGAAGTCATGGCCTCGCGCAGTCCCGCGCAGGTCAAGCTGAACACCGTGGTGGAAGTGATCGGCGAATGTCTCGATAGCGAAGTCTGCTCGATCTACCTGCTGCGCGAAGGCATGCTCGAACTGTTCGCCACGCGTGGCCTTGCGCAGGAAGCCGTGCATGTCACCCGCATGGGGATAGGCGAAGGTCTTATCGGCACGATCGCGCAGGAAAGCGAAACGCTCAATCTTGCCGAGGCGGCGGCCCATCCCGACTTCTCCTATCGGCCGGAAACGGGCGAGGACAAGTTTCATTCCTTTGCGGGCGTTCCCATCGTCCACCGCGAGCGGGTGGTGGGCGTGCTGTCGGTCCAGCATGTCGATCCGCGCCGCTACCAGGAAGTCGAGATAGAGACTCTCCAGACGGTGGCGATGGTCCTGTCCGAGCTGATCGCCAGCGCCGGCCTGATCGACGAGGAGGACAGCGGCGCTCGCAGTGCCGGCCAGTCGGGTCCCGAGGTGTTGCGCGGCCTCACCCTGGTCAAGGGTCTGGCCATCGGAGATGCTGTATATCATCAGCCGCGCGTCACTATCGAGCATGTCGTCGCCGAAGACACCGAGGCGGAGCGCCAGCGCGTTTTGCTCGCGTTCGACCGCATGCGCGAGCAGATCGACAAGATGTCGAGCCAGGCCGAATTCGGCGTCGGGGGCGAGCATGTCGAGGTGCTCGAGACCTACAAGATGTTTGCCTACGACGAAGGTTGGGCGAGGCGCATCAACGAGGCGATCGATTCAGGCCTCACGGCAGAAGCTGCGATCGAGCGTGTGCAGCAACATACGCGAATGCGCATGCGCCAGATCGACGATCCGCTGCTCGCGGACCGGATGCACGATCTGGAGGATCTCGCCAACCGGCTGCTGCGGATCGTTTCGGGGCAGCTTGGCACTGCCGCGAGCAAGGGCCTGCGCAGCGACACGATACTGATCGCGCGCAATCTCGGCCCGGCCGAACTGCTCGAATACGATCGCCGCCGGCTCAAGGGCGTTATTCTCGAGGAGGGCTCGCTCACCAGTCACGTGGTGATCGTCGCGCGCGCGATGGGAATCCCGGTGCTCGGCAGGGTGCGCAGCGTGCGCGCGCTGGTGCGTGAGGGCGAGGAATTGTTGCTGGATGCCGGTGAGGGCTCGGTCACGGTCAGGCCGATTCCGGCAATGGTCGACGGTTTCGAGGCACGTACGGCCCAATATCGCAAACGGCAGGCCGCTTACGCCGCGCTGCGCGATGTCGAGCCCGTCAGCAATGACGGGAAGCGCATCACCGTCATGATCAATGCGGGCCTGCGCGAGGATATAGCCAACCTCAGCCTGACCGGGGCGGACGGCATCGGCCTGTTCCGCACCGAGTTCCAGTTCCTCGTTGCCGCGACACTGCCCGCGCGCGAACGCCAGACCCGGCTCTATCGCGAGGTGCTCGATGCGGCGGGCGACAAGCCGGTCGTATTCCGAACGGTCGATATCGGCGGCGACAAGACCTTGCCCTACCTGCGACAGGAAGGCGATGACCTGGAGGAAAACCCGGCCATGGGCTGGCGGGCGCTGCGCCTCGCGCTCGAACGTGAGGGGCTGCTGAAGGTGCAGGCCAGGGCGCTGCTGGAAGCAGCGTCAGGGCGGGTGCTCAACGTCATGTTCCCCATGGTCTCCGAGGCCTGGGAATTCGAAGCGGCCAGGGACCTGTTCGAGACACAGATCGATTTCCTGCGCAAGCAGAAGAAGCCACGGCCCGAAAAGGTTCGATACGGCGTCATGCTCGAGGTGCCCTCGCTGGCCGACCAGCTCGATCTGATTGCGTCCGACATTTCATTCCTGTCGATCGGCACCAACGACCTGACGCAGTTCCTCTTCGCCGCCGACCGCGCCAATCCCAAGCTGGCGGAGCGCTATGACTGGCTCAGCCCGTCGATCCTGCGGTTCCTGCGCCGCGCCGTAAATGCCGTGCGCGACTACCCGATCGATGTCGCCGTATGCGGCGAAATGGGAGGTCGCCGGCTGGAGGCTATGGCGCTTATCGGCATCGGTATTCACCGGCTGTCGATCACGCCAGCATCCGTCGGGCCGATCAAGGAGCTGATCTGTTCGCTGGATGTCGAGGCTCTCGAAAAGGCGATGGCGGGCTGGCTTGCCGCTCCGCCGCCCGACATGCGCGAAGCACTCGCACAGTGGGCGCAAGCGCATCGCATAGCGCTCGATTGATCATTCCGGCGCGGCTTGGCAACGCTCTGGCAGAAAAGCGCGAACTTTGGACCCTAACCTAGCTACCCATATTTGACTTTGAGCCTGTTCCATACTTTTGTGCGCTCGGTTTGCGCCTGCAGACCAGCGGTTTTGGATTGGGATGGCAAACGAAGACGATCAGCACGATTCGCTGCCGTTGCTGACTGCGGGCGAGCAGTTGCGGGAAGCGCGGCTTGCTGCGGGGCTGGACCTTGAGGAAATCGCGGCGCGTACGCGCGTCTCCCGGCGTCATCTCGAGGCGATCGAGGAAGACCGTTTCGCCGATCTGGCCAGCCGCACCTATGCCGTGGGATTCAGCAGATCCTACGCGCGCGCGCTCGGCCTCAACGAAGACGCGATTGTCCGCGATGTTCGCGATGAACTGGCGCGCCAGAAGGAATTGCATCCCAGGCAGCCGCGCGGCGAGAATTTCGAGCCCGGCGATCCCGCCCGGGTGCCGTCGCGGTCGCTCGCCTGGATGGCGGGCGGTGGCTTCATCCTGCTGTTCGCGCTGCTGTTCGTATTCTGGCGCAGCTTCCTTTCTCCGGCGGGTTCGATGCCCGATCTTGTCCAGGAAGAGCCGCAAGCGGTGCAGGCAGAGCGGACGATAAGCAAGGCGGCACCTCCGGCCAGGCCTGCTGCGGCAACCGGCGCAGTCCGCCTGACCGCCACGATCGATGGGGTCTGGGTCAAGGTCAGCAATGCCGACGGCGAACAGCTCATCCAGAAGATACTGGCGCTCAATGAAAGTTACACCGTTCCTGCCGATGCCGAGGGGGCGGTGCTGACGACCGCGCGTCCCGATGCCTTGCAGGTGACAGTGGGAACGAAGGTGCTTGGCCCGCTGCGTCCGGAAATGGAAGTGCTGCGCGATGTCTCGCTGGCGCCAGCGAGCCTGCAGGCTGCGCCGGCACCTGCCGCAACGGGCAGCACGGACGAAACTTCCACTGTTTCGGAGCCATAGAATCTCGACAGGACCGGCCTGCTTGGGCAAGTCTGCGAGAATTCGCCCTGGCTGCGGTTCATCAGCGGTAAGGGCTGTCCCTGTCAGGGTGGGGCGCGACTGAAATGTTGAGGAGGCCGGAAACGATGTGGGCTTGGATCGAGCGGACGGGACGAAAGGGTCCGGTTTCGCTGCTGGTGGTCGCGGCGCTGTTGGCAGGTTCAGCCAGCGCGGTTTCGGCGCAGGATGCAGGTTCCGAAGTCCGGCTGCGCAAGATCGAATCCGAGATACGGGCATTGCAGCGCAAGGTGTTTCCCGGCGGTGACGAGCGCTTTTTCAAGCCGGAGGTGTCGACCGGGACTTCAGGCCAGGCCGGGACTGCCGCGCCGTCGACCTCGGCGGTGACCGACATTCTTACCCGGATGGACGCGATCGAGGCGCAGCTTGCCCGGCTCACCGGACAGGTCGAAGAGAATGCCAACCGGATCGGCGTGCTCGAAGAGCGCGCGGGCATCATTCGGACCACGCCCGCGACTGGTGCAACGCCCGCACCGACTGCGACGGCGGCAGCAAGCGACACGACCCCCGCGCCGGCGCCAGCGCCTGCTCCCAAACCGGCACCGCAAGCCAATCTCGACGCGATGACCGGGGGCGCCTCGGCCAAGCCCGCCGCAGGACCATCAGCCAGTCGCCTGGCCGCCGTGCGCGCGATTGAGAAACCGCAGACTGGCGATCCCGGCGACGACGAATACAGCTATGGCTTCCGCCTGTGGGACGCGAAATTCTATCCTGAAGCGCGTCAGCAGCTGAAGATGTTTGTCGAGAAATATCCGCGTCACAGCCGCATCAGCTGGGGGCGCAATCTGCTGGGCCGCGCATTCCTCGATGACGGTCAGCCGACCGAAGCCGCCAGCTGGTTTCTCCAAAACTACCAGGCCGACAAGCGCGGCGCGCGCGCGCCGGACAGCCTGCTGTTCCTGGCAGGCGCAATGAAGCAGCTGAAGGACAACAAGCGCGCCTGCATCGCGCTGGCTGAATTCAGCGAGACCTATGCGGCCGAAGCCGCCGGACGGCTGAAGGGGCAATACGATGGCACCCGTCGGGGTCTGTCCTGCCCGAGTTGACCTGCTGCCGGCCGATAGCGAGTCGGTCGGGAGATTGCTGGACGGGCTTGCGCGAATCTGGCCGGAAGGAACAGATCGGGCCGATCTGCGGCTTGGCCTCGCGGTAAGCGGCGGGCCGGATAGCTGCGCGCTCCTGTTGCTCGCGGCCTCAGCCTTGCCGGGCCGGATCGCTGCAGCGACTGTCGATCACGGGCTGCGCCCTGAAAGCGCCGCCGAAGCGCAATTTGTCGCAGATCTGTGTGCGGTGTTGCACGTCGACCATGCGGTGCTGCCGGTTTCGGTGGGGCCGGGCAATGTTCAGTCGCAGGCGCGGACGGCCCGGTATCGCGCGCTTGCAGAATGGGCAGAGCAATCCGGCCTCGCCGCGCTGGCCACTGCCCACCATGCCGACGATCAGGCCGAGACGCTCTTGCTGCGCCTGGCGCGTGCCAGCGGCGTTGCAGGGCTCGCGGGTGTGCGTGAGCGGGGCCAGGTCCCGGATAGTGAACTCCCGGTGCTCCGGCCGCTGCTCGATTGGCGTCGAGACGAACTTACACAGATCGTTGAGGCCGCAGGGGTGCAGGCGGTAGCCGATCCGAGCAATCTGGATGACCGGTTCGACAGGGTGCGATTGCGCAAGGCGCTGGCCGGGGCCGATTGGCTCGATCCGCTGTCCCTGGCGCAAAGTGCGGTCCATCTTGCCGATGCGGACGATGCGTTGGAGTGGGCGGCACAGCGCGAATGGGACGAATCGGTGCGCAACCATCTGTCCGGACTGGTTTATCGGCCAAAGGCGCCGCGCGCGGTCGCTTTGCGCGTAATCGCGCGGATCGTGCGCGAACTGGACGAATCAGTGCCGCGGGGCGGGCAAATTGCGAGATTGATCGATTCGCTCGAATCGGACCATCCCGCCTCAATCGCGGGGCTGATCGCGCGTCCGACGGCGGACGGCTTGTACTTTTCCGCTGCCGAACGACAGCGCAAATCCTGAGCGACGTATGCTCTAAACTACTGATTTATTGTATTTAG
>CAZRVW010000080.1:0-11271 GCA_964603645.1 uncultured Novosphingobium sp.
CGGCGCCGTGGAGTCTGCCCCACAGATAGTCGTTCTCGCGATAGGCACGGCTGAAAAAGGCGCCGAAGTTGTAGAATTCGACTCCGCGCAAGGTCGCCTGAGCGCCGCCTTGGCGGATCGACATGCAATCATCGGGGGAGATGCGATCGACCTTGACGGGGTCGAACTCCGACAGCCCCTCCCCACGCAGCAGGGGCAGCGTGACCGCATCGTAGAACGGGAACCCCAGGTAGGCGAGCAGCATGGGGCGGCGCAGACCCGCTGGCATGACCGCCAGGGCCTTTGCCATCGTTGCATCGACCTGGCGGTCGATTTCGGTCAGCGCGCGCCGCTCCGCGATATGCGCAAGCACTGGCGCGGGATCGGTAAACACGGTTTGCGCCAAAGCAGGAAAATCGTCGCCCAGTGTCTCCGGCATTTCACACCCGTGATACAGCGCAAGGGCGGCGTAGACGGCTTCGCGCGCCCGATCCCGGTCCTCTTCGGATATTTCACCGTCCGGCTCCCAGTCCTGAGTAACGCGGCGGGTTAGCAGGCGCAGGCGACGCTTTCTGAATTCGAGGTCGTGCGCGCGGAAAAATGCGATTGCATCGAGCGTGGTGCCGGTGCGCGGTTCTGCGAGATGATCGAGCCCTACCGTTGCCAAGTGCGCGCGAAGACGCCGGACGACGGGTTCGTGTGATGCAAATTCCATGTCGGGGCTGGCGGCATGGATCAGGCGGGCAAGATTGTTAACGATGCCGGCAAGCTTGACGTGGGCATAACCGTGATAGGAATAGCCGGCCTGAACGCTGGCCGCGTCCTGAGCCTTTGCGCGCCAGGCCGCCAGTCGTTTCGGGGTTGGCCGGTCGAGAAACAGGGTTCGTCCGAACAGACGCTCGACGGTTTCCTCCACTTCCGGGCGGGCTGCGCGAACGACCGAGCGAAGCGTGGCCATTTCATTCGACTGGCGTTCGAGCGCTTCCAGGTTGTCGCGGATCGGCTGCTCGCGGGGGATAGAGGACAGCGAGCCGAAGATGACCGAAAAGAATCCCGGCGGGCGCGCTTCCCGGCGGCTGGTGCTCCCGATGCGGTCGGGGCGCGGATCAATGTAGACGAACCGCCGGTCGACCTCGCGCAGGGCGGGACGATCACGCAGAACGCTCATGGCATCTTCGAACGGCGCGTTGACCAGTACCGATCCGTCGATCAGCGCTACGCCTTCCAGGTCCTTGCGCAGATGATGTTCTGGCATGACCCGCCTGAGGAAATCGTCGCGCGTGTCCCAGGCTTCTCCCTGTTCGCCGACGAGCGCATCGATTTCGGAAATCTGCAGCGCCGGAAATGCGCCGGGGAAGCTCGCCGTCGCTCGAGCAGCGAACACCAGCTCGTAAGGCGAAGTCAGCGACTGGCCCGGCGTCGGGGGCGTTTGGCTGCGGAAGCTGAGGGATATACGGTGCTCGCTTTCCTGAACCACCGGCGGACTGTTGAGATGGAGTGTTTCGAGATGCCCCTTGAAGTCCGTGGCAGTAACGAACAGGTCGAGCGGGTGATCGGGCGGCAACAGCGGCTCGCCCATGGGCGCAGCCTTCATTGTGCCGAAGGCGTCACAGAGCATCCGGGAGAAGCCGAGCCCGCTGAACGGCGCTTCAAACCAGCGCGAACGGATCAGGCGCGAGAGTTTTTCGCGCACCTCTCTGCGCGTTTCCGGCGCGACGCTTTCCGATACGACATTGCCCGGGCGACTGAGTACAAAAGAGACGATTGGTGCAGCCCAGAACTTGGTGGCCCGTGACAGGGGGCGGGCGTCGGGATCCAGCAGTTCGTCGACATCTGCTCCTTGCAGCCAAAGCTCGGTCAGAGGTTCAAGCGATTGGCCTGAATGGATCGCTTGGGCGAGGAATATCGAATTGATGCCACCGGCGCTCGCTCCGGCAATGATGTCGGACAGCACCCGCAGGCGCAGGCCGTGCTCGTCTGCGATCAGACGCAAGAGCTGGGCATAAACCGCCTCGGTTCCTGCCGGATCTTCGCTGTCGCCGGAATTCACCGCCCGGCTGGCCCTGAGCAGCCTCCACAGCTCCTTGGTGACGCCATGCATGTATACGGCGAGACTGACCCCGCCGTAGCAGACAAGCGCGATGCGAAGTTCCTTTTCCCGCATGGCACTTTAGGTGCCAGACGCCGTGCCTTGCGGCTAGCCCCGATTAGTATATGACGGTTGTTGCTAGGCGCGCGCGGCGCGCTTTACACATGCCGCGCAGAATGCGCAGCGAAGGCGCTTCGATGAAATCGTGGACAAGTTGCGCCAGGCCCAACGCGACCGCGATAGCCAGCACTGTGGCGGCCCAGGCGGGAAGTCCAGCGCTCTCCAGCGCGGCGATGACCGAATAGCCGATGTTCTGGTGGACGAGGTATAGCGGGTATGAGAGCGCCCCCAGCCACACCAGAACTGGCGCATTGAGAAAACCGGTCTTTCCGGCGATGAGCGCAGCAAAGATCGCCAAAGCGCCGAGATAGACTGCTCCATCCTGGAATCCGTCGATAATAACCGTGACTGCAAGGCCCGCCGCTAGCACCGGCAGTTGCTCGATCCAGCGCCGTGTGCCCTGTCGCACGCGATAGGCACTAATGCCGATGGCGAAGAAGGCGATGTAATCGAGTAACAGTACCTTGCTCACCAACCACGGCGCCCAAGGCACCAGCCACCATACCAGGCGCAACGTGATCCACCCGATCAACACGGTTTCGATCCGGCCAAGCAGACCTGCGCGCCACAGCGCCCACATGCAGATATAGAACGCCAGTTCGACCGTCAGCGACCAATAGGCTCCGTCGACCGAAGGGACGTAAACGAAGCCTTGCAGCATCGTCAGGTTGATGGCGATTGTCTGCGCCGATTGCAGCAGTGCCGGCTGGCCAAGCAGCCACTCTGCAAACGTGGTCAGCGCAATCGCGGCCCAGTAAGCTGGAAATAGCCGTGTGAAGCGTGAAAATGCGAAGTCTACACTCGTTTTCGTACGTTCCAGCGTCATGAAGATGACGAAGCCTGAAATCGCGAAGAACAAGTGTACGCCATAGAAACCAAGCGGCACGCCAAGCTGCGTGGTCTCTATGCTAGGAACGACCTTGGGCGCCTGTACCGTGTAATGGAACAGCACGACGACCATCGCAGCGATACCGCGCAGGGCATCAAGCTCGGTCAAGCGCGTGGAAGGCGAGGCTGGCTCTGTCACCCTGCTGCACTACCTCATCGCGGTAAAGGCGGCTTTAACGAAGATAACGCCAGGCCGGACTTGTGTTCGTATTTTGTTCTTGATAGCAGGTGCCATGGCAAAGCCAAAGAAACGCTATGTTTGTCAGGCTTGCGGTTCGGTCTCGCACCGGTGGCAGGGGCAGTGCCCTGACTGTGCGGAATGGAACACGCTGAGCGAGGATGCGCCCGAAACGGTGTTTTCGGCACGGCACGACCTCTCCTCGGGTGGGAAAAAGTTGAATTTTGAGCCGTTGGACCGGCCGGGCGCCATGCCAGTGCGCAGGCCGAGCGGACTGGCCGAGTTCGACCGGGCTCTGGGAGGCGGGTTGGTCGCCGGATCGGCGGTGCTGATGGGCGGCGATCCCGGCATCGGCAAATCGACATTATTGCTGCAGGTCGCGGCCCACATCGCGAAATCGGGTGGCGAGGCGGTTTATGTCAGCGGCGAGGAAGCCGCAGGGCAAGTGCGCCTGCGGGCCGAGCGCCTGGGTATGGCCGATGCGCCGATCCGGCTCGCGGCAGCGACATCGGTGCGCGATATACTCACCACCCTTAGCTCTGAAGATCCACCCGCGCTGCTCGTGATCGATTCGATCCAGACCATGCATTCCGATCAGATCGAGGGAGCTCCCGGCACGGTCAGCCAAGTCCGCGGCTGCGCTTTTGAGCTGATACGTTTCGCCAAGGAGCGCGGGACCGTGCTGGTGCTGGTTGGTCACGTCACCAAGGACGGCTCGATTGCCGGGCCGCGCGTGCTCGAACACATGGTCGACGTGGTGATGAGCTTTGAAGGGGAGCGCAGCCACCAGTACCGCATCCTCAGGAGCCTCAAGAACCGGTTCGGCCCAGTCGAGGAAATCGGGGTGTTCTCGATGGAAAGCGAGGGCCTGTCCGAAGTCGCAAATCCCTCCATGCTGTTCCTGTCCGGGCGCGAGGAGCCGGTCCCGGGCAGCGCGGTCTTTCCGGCGATGGAAGGCACCCGGCCCGTGCTGGTCGAAGTGCAGGCGCTGGTCGTGCGGCTGACCAGCGGCGCCACACCGCGCCGCGCCGTCGTCGGCTGGGATGGCGGGCGGCTCGCCATGTTGCTCGCGGTGCTTGAGGCGCGCTGTGGCCTCAGCCTTTCGAATGCCGAGGTCTATCTCAATGTCGCTGGCGGCTATCGCCTGTCCGATCCGGCGGCGGACCTCGCCGTAGCGGCCGCGCTGGTTTCGGCACTGTCCGAAAAGCCCTTGCCGCTCGATACCGTCTGGTTCGGCGAGGTTTCGCTTTCCGGCGAGGTGCGGCCTGTCGCCCATGCGGCGCTTCGCCGGCGCGAGGCAGCTAAACTGGGTTTCACGCAGGCCTTTGGTCCGCGTGGAGGTGGCAAGGATGAGGCGGCTGACAGCGGCTACCAGGCACTTTCGATGCTTCCAAATCTCGTTGACCGGATCGTTTCACGCCCATAGACCTGCGTGCCATGACTGGCTTCGACATCGCGGTTTTGCTGATCGTCGGCCTGGGCGCGATTACAGGCTTTGTGCGCGGTTTCGTGCAGGAAGTGCTGGCGCTGGCCGCGTGGGTCTTCGCTCTGTTTGCAATTCGCTTCCTGCATACCCCGCTAACCTCGGCCTTCGAGCCTGAAATGGGCAACAGCTCTGGCGCGTCGGTGCTGGCGTTCGCGCTGCTGCTTCTGGTGCCTTATGCGTTCATCAAGCTTGTGGCGCGCTGGCTGGGCGCGAAGAGCCGCCAGTCGGTGCTTGGACCGATCGACCGGGTGCTCGGCTTCGGGTTCGGCGGCATCAAGGGCATGATCATTGTGACCCTGGCTTTCTCGATCCTCGTGCTGGGTTACGACACGGTCTGGGATGTGGGCGGGCGTCCGACCTGGATCACGCAGGCGCGCACCTATCCCTTTGTCAATGCCAGCAGCGAGGCGCTGGTGACGATGATTGCGCAGCGCCGCCGAGAGGCGGCCGAAGCGGAGGCTAGGGCGCTTGGCGGACGATAATGGCGAGCGCCGCGCTTTACACTCCTGAAATTCTCGAACTTGCCACAAGTCTCGCGCAGTTTGGCTGGGACGATGCGCTGCCCCTGAGAGGATCGGCACGTTCGCGCAGCTGCGGCAGCACGATCGAGATGGGGCTGTCGGTCGACGACGATGGCCGGATTGCACAGGTCGGCCTGAAAAGTCAGGCCTGTGCGATCGGGCAGGCGGCGGCGGCGATTTTTGCGCGGAGCGCAACCGGCTTGTCCAGGGATGAAGTGCATTCCGCACTGGAGAGCGTGCGCGACTGGTTGGCAGGCACGTCGGGGCCGCCCGACTGGCCCGGCATCGCCGCGATTGTGCCCGCGCGCGACTATCCGGGACGGCACGGGGCTATCCTGCTCCCGTGGCAGGCAGCCGATGAGGCGCTTTCCACAGCCAGTTCTGATCGCTAGGGAAGCCTGCGTCACAAGGGGGATTTCATGGCAGAACCGAACCAGACCGAACATGCAGAGCCGAGTGCGTCCGATATCCGCCTCGTCATCGGCGCATCGTCAGCCGGAACCGTGTTCGAGTGGTACGATTTCTTCATCTACGGCACGCTTGCCGCCTATGTGGGAAAGGCGTTCTTCCCCCAGGTTGGGCCCACACTCCAGGTGCTGCTTGTCTGGGCCGGGTTCGCGGTCGGCTTCGGCTTTCGCCCGCTCGGTGCGATCCTGTTCGGCTATCTCGGCGACAAGCTGGGGCGCAAATATACGTTCCTTGTGACTGTCGCGCTGATGGGGATTGCCACGGCGGGCGTCGGTATGGTGCCGACGGCAGATTCTATCGGCATCTGGGCGCCGATTATCGTGATCGTGCTGCGCATCCTACAAGGGTTGGCGCTCGGCGGTGAATATGGCGGAGCGGCGATCTATGTCGCGGAGCATTCGCCACCGCAAAAGCGCGGATTCTTTACCGGCTTCATCCAGTCGAGCGTGGTCGGCGGTTTCGTGCTTTCGATTATCGTCGTGCTGCTTAACCAGGCGATATTCCCTGAACCGGTACTGGCGGACTGGGGTTGGCGCGTGCCTTTCCTCCTCAGCATCGTTCTGCTCGTCATTTCCCTGTGGATGCGGCTCAAGCTCAACGAGAGTCCTGTGTTTCTCGCCATGCGTGAGGAAGGCGAGATAGCCGGCAACCCGTTCGTCGAAAGCTTCACCTATCCCGGCAACAAGAAGCGGATCTTCGTTGCCCTGTTCGGCGTCACTGGCATCCTGACGACGATCTGGTATACCGCGTTCTTCTCCGCCCTGTCGTTCCTGAAAGGACCAATGCGGGTCGACGCCATGTCGGTCGAGATCACGATCGGCCTTGCCGCGCTCATTGCCATGGCCTTTTACCCGATTGTCGGGGCCTGGTCCGACAAGGTCGGGCGCAAGCTGCCGCTGGTGATTGGTGCAGGCGCGACGCTGGTGCTCCTGTTTCCGGCGTTCTGGGGCATGGGCGCGCTTGCCAATCCGGGGCTGCAGGAAAGTGCCCGCACGGCCCCAGTCGTGGTGTCGGGCTCGCAGTGCACTACCGATCCGTTTGCGGAACTGTCCGGCACCGAACTGAGCGATTGCGGACAATTGCTCGAGACCCTGACGGCCAGCGGTGTGCCTTACACCATCGAGAGCGCGTCAGACGTCTCGCTGACTGTTGGAGGAGAGGCAGTTGCCATCGCGCCCGAATGGCTTTCGAGCGATCCGGAAACGAAGAAAGAGGCAGGCGCGGCACGCAAGGTCGGACTCGAGGCAGCCCTGACCGAGCGCGGCTTCGATTTTTCGGTGCAGCAACCGCCGGTGGCGTCGCTGGTCGGCATCGGCGCGCTGCTGGTACTGATGGGGGCACTGTCGGCCCTGACATACGGGGGAGTCGCCGCGCAATTGGCCGAGATGTTCCCGGCTCCGATCCGATATAGCTCGATGTCGATCCCCTATCACATCGGCGCGGGCTATCTCGGGGGGTTCCTGCCGCTGATCGCCAGTTACATCAACGCCATCACCGGCGATGCCTATGCAGGCCTGTGGTACACTTGGGCGGTGGTCGCCTTTGGTCTGGTGGTCGCGATTTGGGGGCTCAAGGGCGGTCCGCCGCAGGATTACGAGGAGGCCAATGCAGCCTGAGTTACCGCCAGCCGCACTCAGGCTCGATATCGATCGTGAGGCGCTGGCGGCGAACTGGCGCGCGCTGGACGCCTTGTCCGGATCGGCGCGCACGGGAGCAGCGGTCAAGGCAGACGCCTACGGCATAGGCGCAAGGATTGCGGTTCCGGTCCTGCGCGAGGCCGGGTGCAGAGAGTTTTTCGTCACCTATGCCCATGAGGCAGCGGACATTCTTGGACTGGTTCCGCCAGACGAGATTTCGCTGCTCCACGTCCCCATCAACGATGACGTGGCCGGCTGGGCGCGCGCGACAGGCACGCGCGTCGTCATCAATTCGCTAGAGCAGGCCTCACGGTGGCTATCGGCAGGCGGCGGGCGCTGCGACCTGATGATCGACACCGGGATCAACCGGATTGGCCTGCCCATGTCCGAGCTTGGCAACCCGCTGATCGGCGAGCTCGAAATCGACGTGCTGATGTCGCACCTCGCTTCGGCCGACGAGGACGTTGCGCTCAACGCGCGGCAGCGTGTGCGTTGGGAGGAGGCGCGCCGAATGGTGCCGCATAAGCGCGCGAGTCTTGCCAACAGCGCCGGGATCGCGCTGGGAGAGAGCTATCACGGCGATCTCACCCGGCCTGGCCTTGCGCTCTATGGCGGTGTGCCGCGCTCCGAATTCGGTGGACGGATCGCGCAGGTTGCGCGCCCGATGGCTGCGGTCATGCAGGTGCGGCACATCGAGGCGGGCGACGGGGTGGGATACAATGCCACGTTCATCGCGCCCGCGCCGATGCGGATCGGCGTTGTCGCATTGGGCTATGCCGACGGGTTCCTGCGCTGCTGGTCGGCCGGCAGGGGCGGATTGTTGTGGCGCGGACAGCGCTTGCCGGTGCTGGGGCGCGTGTCGATGGACATGATCGATGTCGACCTGACCGGTGCCGACGATGTGAAAGAGGGCGAGTGGCTGGAGGTGGAATATGCCTTGCCGCAGGCCGCCGCCGCCAGCGGTCTTTCGCAGTATGAATTGCTAACCTTGCTGGGTGAACGCTTCGCGCGTTGAAAATACGTGACAATTCTTTTTGCTGCGCAGCATTCCAATTGTTGCGTTGCACCAAGCACCCATGTTACATCTATGCGTTCATGCGTTTTGGGAGTGGCTGAATGGCTGACGCGGATGCGAAAAGCGACGATAACGTAATTATCAAGAAGTATGCGAACCGGCGGCTCTACAACACGCGATCGTCAAGTTACATCACGCTTGAACACCTTGCGCAGATGACGCGCGAAGGCATCGATTACAAGGTGCTTGACGCCAAGTCGGGCAATGACATCACTCACCAGATTCTGACCCAGATCATCCTCGACGAGGAAGCCAATGGCGAGCAGATGCTGCCAATCAATTTCCTGCGCGATCTGATCCGCATGTACGGCAATTCGATGCAGTCGTTGATTCCCCACTATCTCGAAGCGTCGATGGAAAATTTCCGCGCCAACCAGACCAAGCTCGCCAAGGCCTTCGAAGACAGTATGGGCAACAACCCTTTGGCCCGGCTTGCCGAGCAGAACATGGCGATGTTCAAGGCTGCAGCGTCGGCTTTCATGCCGGGTGCCGAGCCCGCGTCGACAGGCGAGCAGAATGACTCCGATGGCAGCGATATCGACGCCCTGCGCAAGCAGATGGAGCAGATGCAGAAGAAGCTCGATTCACTCGACAAATAGCGCGCGGCGCGGCAACAGCCGCTCCAGCCCACAGTCCGTTTTTGAAAGCTCTCTTCCGTGCCTGCCATAAAACACGCCCTCAGCACGTCGCGCGATGCCGACTTTGCCCAATGGTATCAGGATGTCATCTCCGAGGCCGAGATGGCCGAAGAGTCGGGCGTGCGAGGCTGCATGGTCATCAAGCCGTGGGGCTATGGCATCTGGGAGCGTATCCAGCGCCTGATGGACGACCGGATCAAGGCGGCGGGCGTTGAGAACTGTTACTTTCCGCTGTTCATTCCGCTGGGCTATTTCGCCAAGGAAGCCGAACACGTCGAAGGCTTCGCCAAGGAAATGGCGGTAGTTACCCATCACCGCTTGATCGGCGACGACAAGGACGGGCTGGTTCCCGACCCGGAGGCGAAGCTGGAAGAGCCGCTGGTGGTGCGGCCCACGTCGGAAACTGTTATCGGCGCGGCCATGGCACGCTGGATCCAGTCGTGGCGTGACTTGCCGTTGCTCACCAACCAGTGGGCCAATGTCGTGCGCTGGGAAATGCGCACGCGCATGTTCTTGAGGACCAGCGAGTTTCTCTGGCAGGAAGGCCACACGGCGCACGCTAGCCGCGACGACGCCATGGCCGAGACCCTGCGGGCGCTCGAAATGTATCGTTCCTTCGCCGAGGACGTGCTCGCCATGCCGGTCATCGCGGGCGAAAAGCCGGAGAACGAGCGCTTTCCCGGCGCGGTCGGCACCTGGTCGATCGAGGCGATGATGCAGGACGGCAAGGCGCTTCAGGCGGGTACCTCGCACTATCTCGGCACCGGCTTCGCCGAAGCCGCCGGCATCCAGTATCAGGACAGCGAGGGCGCGCAGCAATATTGCCACACAACGAGCTGGGGCGTCTCCACCCGGCTGATCGGCGGTCTTATCATGGTACATGGCGACGATGACGGCCTGCGTGTGCCGCCCGCGGTCGCGCCGCACCAGATCGTGATCCTGCCGATGCTGCGCGACAACGACGAAGATGCCGCGTTGCTCCACTATTGTGAGGAAATTCGCGGTACTTTGGCTGCGCAGTCGGCTCTGGACGAGCCGGTGCGAGTGCTGCTCGACAAGCGACCCGGCAAGGCGACGGGCAAGCGCTGGGCGTGGGTCAAGAAGGGCGTGCCGCTGATCCTCGAAATCGGCGGACGCGATATGGCCGATGGCAAGGTCTCGGTGATCCGCCGCGACCGGCTGTGGAATGAAGAGAACGGCAAGGTCGCCTTTTCGGGCGAGGCGAGGGACGCCTTCGCAGCGCGTGCCGCCGCCGAATTGGAAGATATCCAGCGCGCACTCCACGCCGGGGCGAACGCACGCCGCGAAGCCAACATCACGCGCGGTATCGACAGCCTCGATGACCTGCGCGCGTTCTATTCGGACAAGGCGAAGTACCCCGGCTGGGTCAAGATCCAGTGGTGCCGTCCGACCGGCGCGGAACTTGAGAAGGTAATCGAGACGCTCAAGTCGATGAAGCTGACGCTGCGCAATGTGCCAATGGATGGAGAACCGGCATCCGGCGCATGTCTGTTCACCGGCAAGCCTGCGGTCGAGCGCATTTACATCGCGCGGGCCTATTGAATTGGCGAGGAAGCCTCCGCCTCCGCCTGGTCTCCCGACCCGCAAGCAGATTCTCGAATTCATCAAGGACACGCCCGCGCCTGCCGGCAAGCGCGAGATTGCGCGCGCCTTCGGGCTGAAGGGGCAGGAGAAAATCAAGCTCAAGGCGCTGCTGCGCGACATGGCTGACGAAGGCCTGATCGATGGCCGCAAGACTGCCTATCACGAGATGGGCGGCCTGCCGAAAGTTACCGTCCTGCGCGTTGTCGAGATCGAGGATGGCGAGGCCATCGCCGTGCCCGATAATTGGTCGCCCGAGGATGCCTCGCCGCCGTTGCGCGTCAGGATCGTCGAGCGCAAGGGCAAGGGCAGGGGGGGTATGCCGGCCCTTAAGAAGGGCGACAGAGTGCTTTCCCGCACCGAGGAAACGCGCACCGGCTGGATCGCGCACCCTATGAAAAAGCTCGCCATGCGTTCCGAGCAGTTGCTCGGGGTGGTCGAAGTGGACGCCAGCGGCAAGGCGTGGCTCGCGCCCACCGACCGGCGCGTTCGCCATTCGCCGCCGATCGCTGATCTTGCCGGGGCCGAAGCGGGGCAACTGGTATTGGCCGAGCCGGTCGGGAGAAGTGAGCGCCAGGGCGTGAAGGTCA
>CAZRVW010000081.1:0-11106 GCA_964603645.1 uncultured Novosphingobium sp.
TCGCTGCGGCCGGTTTCCTGAAGGTCGAATATGCCGAATTGCGCCACGCCGAAACACTGGCCCCTCTCGATACGCTTGGCGAGCACCCTGCACGATTGCTCGTCGCCGCGCGGATCGGAAAGGCGCGCCTGATCGACAACATGCCTGTGGAAGCAAAGCCTTAATTCGCGGGCAATCAGCGTTGGCCCCCGAGCAAATGGCCGCTATGGTCCGCGCCGAACCAGAGCTGTGATCAACAGGAGGACCCCCGTGAACAAGTTTGTTCTTTCGCTCGCCGCTGCCGCTGTCGCCTTGACCGGCTCAACCGCGTTGGCCGCCGACAAGTCCTCCGGACGCAAAAAACAGGAGCAAGGAACGCGGGAGATTCCGGTCTGCACCCGTAACCTCGGCACGATTGCGCTGGTCGATGCCGAAAGCCAATGGTGGCGACGCTACGGGCTGCAAACTCCGAAGGCGTGCTGAAAATCCTGATCCAGCGGTCGCGTTGCTTCACCCCGGTAAATCGCGGGCGGTCAATGCGCAGCCGCGCGATGGAGCGCGCCCTTGCCGATTCGGGCGAACTGCAGCGCGGATCCAACGTCGGCAAGCGCCAGGTGAAGGCAGCGGATCATCTGCTTGAACCCGATATTCTCACCGCCAACCAGAATTCCGGAGGCGGCGGGCTTGGCGGTCTCGTCGGCGGCTTTGGCGGCGGATTGCTCGGCGGCATCAAGACGAAGAAGAGCGAGGCCAATGTCACGCTCGCGATCGTGAACACCCGCACACTCGTCGAAGAAGCGCTTACCGAGTGCTATGCGCGCAAGACCGATGTCAAATTCGGCGCCGGCGGCGGCTTTTACGGCGGCGTATTCGGAGCCGTCGCGGGAGGCGGTTACCAGAAGACCGAAATCGGCCAGGTCATCGTCCTTGCTTACATCGATGCCTATACGAAGCTGGTCACCGAAATGGGCGGCCTGCCGCTCAATGCCTCGGCCGCCGCACCACAGGCCGAGTAGTCCTGCGCTGCAAGTGCACCAAGGATTGACTTGAGGCGCGCGTGAGGCGCTGGTAACGGCCTAGGCGTGAGCAATTGCGACATTTGCGTGGTTCGCAACCGGGCGATTTGCGCGGGGCTGGAACCTGATGAGCTCGAAGCGCTCAATGCGATCGGGCGGGAACGCAGCCTCACGCCCGGCGAATCGCTGATCTGGGAAGGCGAGGAATCGGTGCTCGTCGCCAATGTCATCGACGGCGTGCTCAAGCTCTCCTCGAATACGGAGGACGGTCGCGAACAGATTGTCGGGGTCGTTTACCCGGCCGACTTCATCGGAAGACCCTTTGGAGGAAGCAGCAGTCACGGTGTCACCGCGCTGACCGATGCACGCGTATGCGTCTTCAATCGGCGCGACTTCGATCAGTTCGCCGCCGACCACCCGAGGCTGGAGCACAAGTTGCTTGAACGAACTCTAGGCGAACTCGATCGCACGCGCCGCTGGATGCTGCTGCTCGGGCGGAAATCGGCGTCCGAGAAGGTCGCATCGTTCCTGCTCGAGCTTGGCGAGCGGCTCAACGCACCGAAAGGGTGCGAATTCAGTTTCGACGACGCCCCGGAATCCATCGAATTGCCATTCTCGCGCCAGCAGATTGCCGACATCCTGGGGCTGACGATCGAAACGGTCAGCCGCCAGTTCACGCGGCTCAAGGAAGCAGGCGTGATTGATCTGCCTTCGCGCCGCGAAGTACGCATTCTCGATCGGCCTGGACTCGAAGCCGAAGCTGGCTGATTTTAGTTGGCTATGAAATTTGTGTGGTGAGCGACTTAAGTCGCCGCGCCAATCGCTTACTCGCCGCCGCGGCCCAGCGCCGGATCGACATCGGAACTCGCGACACCGCCGCCGTTCATATAGGGAACCGGATTGACCGCCGAACCGTCGATACGCACCTCATAGTGCAGGTGCGGCCCGGTCGAGCGTCCGGTCGACCCGACATAGCCGATGACGTCGCCCTTGCGGACCCGCTGGCCCTCGGCGACGTTGAGCCGTGACATGTGGGCGAAACGCGTCTGAATCTTGTCGCCATGTTCGATGGAGACATAGAGGCCATAGGTGCTGAACCACGAAGCGCGGCTGACCAGGCCATCTCCGGTCGCGTAGACTGGCGTGCCAGTAGGCGCTGCAAGGTCGATGCCCTTGTGCCTGGCGCGGCGACCGGTGACCGGATGCAGGCGCATGCCAAACTCGCTGGTCATCACCAGGCCGGCGAGCGGAACGCGCGAAGGAATGGAAACCTGCGGAGAACCTGGGCGGAAGCCGGCAATCGAACCCGAAGCGCCGCTCATACCTGCCTGGCTCTCGGCCTCGGCGACGGCGGAAAGCGCGGGAACACTGCTTCTCTCGAGCGAACGCCAGTTGCTGAACAGCTTGCTGAACCGCTCGTCCTGCACACCCGAGACCGATTGCTTTGCAGCATTTGCTTCGCGCAGAGGGGTTGCGATGTCGGCATTCGAGCTGCTGTTCGCATGTGCGGCAGGCGCCAGCGCAACGCAGGCAACTGCGGCAAGGCTTGCACTGAACGACTTGATGATAGCTACCAGGCTCGCGGCTTCAGATCGCAAAGTCTCGTACTCTCTGTTCTGGCGGCCAGCGCTACGCGCATAAGGCCGATCCACCGCTGCGCATCTTTGCAAAAAGTGCAATGTACCACGGCGTGAAATCCGTTTTCGAGATAGCCGGACCCCCCGCCTACTCGTGAAATGGTGTGTTCCAGCGAAAAGGTTACTATTCAACCTCGGCGTAGAATTCCCGCGATAAACCGGCTGAACGGCGCGCCGAGTCGTTGAACGGCGGATGAACGGAACCTGTAAAGTGCGCGATTCTTAACCTTTTCCAGAGGTGTGGTGGGTCTTCTTCGCGCCGTTCGCACAGGTCGAAAAAGTGCTTTGCGCCTAGAGCGACATGCCGGATTTCATCGTCAAGGATTCGTTCGAGGATGCTCGCGCCGCGCAGATCGCCTGCTTTTCGAACCCGCTCCAAAGTTGGTGGTGTGACGTCAAGACCGCGTGCTTCCAACAGCATTGGCACCACTGCCAACCGTGCCGCGACATCGTGGCGCGTCTCGCGGGCCGCACTCCACAGTCCGTCGTGCGCGGGCAGCGCGCCATAATGGCTGTCCATGGTGCGCAGGTGGCGATCGAGCAAAACGAAATGCATCGCCTCGTCCGCTGCAACCGCGAGAAAATCGTCCAGGAAGTGCTCGCCCATCTCGCCGCCGAAGCGCCCCGCCATATCCAGCGCTAAGTCAATCGCGACGAATTCGATATGTGCAAGCGCGTGAAACAGCGCGATCCGGCCCTTGAGCGACTGTCCGCGCCCGCGCCTGGGCATGTGTCTGGGCGCCTTGAGTTCGGGACGCGCAGGCCGCCCCGGCCTTTCCGGCATCGCATCGGGGAAGGCGAAGGAAAGCCTGCCGAACCGCCAGTCGCGCGCGACTTTGCGAGCTGCCCGAACCTTGGCATAGGCGTCACCTTCGCGCAGCGCCGCAGCAATCTCGGCGCCGACCGTTTGGCCGCTACCGGTCAAAGCGCCTTCGCCGCCTCCAGCACCTCTGCTGCGTGACCCTTGACCCGAACCTTGTTCCACACTTGCGCGATCTTGCCGTCCGCACCGACGAGGTAGGTCGTGCGCACCATGCCCATATAGGTGCGGCCGTAGTTCTTCTTCTCGGTCCAGATGCCGAGCGCGTCGGACAGTCCATTTTCCTCGGCATCGCTGGCCAACGGCGCGGTCAGCTCGTGCTTGGCGATGAAATTCTGGTGCTTCTTGGGCGAATCCTTGCTGACCCCGAGCAGCTCGACGCCAGCCTTGTCGAATTGCGGCTTCAGCGCAGAAAAATCGACGTTCTCGGTCGTGCAACCGGGCGTGTTGTCCTTGGGATAGAAGAATACGACCAGTTTCTTGCCCTTGTAATCGGACGCCTTGACGCTGCCGCCCTCGGGCGTTTCCATCGCAATGTCCGGCATCTTGTCGCCCACGCCGGGAAGCTCGCTCATTGATCGATCTCCAGTTTCTCGCCGAAAAGTTCCGCCCAGCTCGCCGCAACCAGCTCGCGCGCCTCGTGCAGGGCAATCTTCAGTGCATCCCAATCGCCAAATTGGCAGGCCTTTGCAAGCACGGCGCGCGCCGCCGCGTGGGGCGGCGTGCCATCGGGCGAAAACAGACGCGCGGCGATCAGCAGTCTGCTCATCGTCTCGTAGGCGCCGGCGATCTCTCGCGGAAGCTTGCCGGTATCGGCGAGAACCGCGATCGCCTTGCCAAGATCGGGTTCGAGAGCGATCCCGTCGCGCAATTGCAGGAAATGTATCAGGAACTCGATATCGACGAGACCGCCTCGCATCAGTTTGACATCGAGGGGCCCGGACGCAGGCTTGTGCTCGGCCATTCGGGCGCGCATTTCCAGGACGTCGATGCGGAGTTTCTCCTTGTCGCTCGCGGCTGAAAGCACGCTGCTTACAATCGCCGACACCTCATCGCGCGCCGCTGGCGAGCCGAACACCGGACGTGCCCGCATCAGCGCCATGTGTTCCCATGTCCAGGCCTGTTCGCGCTGGTAACGCTCGAAACTCTCGACGCTAGCGGCGGGCGGCCCTTGCTCGCCTGACGGGCGCAGCCTCGTGTCGATCTCGTAGAGCGCGCCTTCCGCCGTCGGCACGCTCAGGGCAGCGATCACACGCTGGCTCAGCCGGTTGTAGTATTGAGCCGCGCCAAGCGAGCGCTCGCCATCGGATTCGGCGCCATGATCGCCCGTGAACAGGATCACCAGATCGAGGTCCGATGCATGGGTGAGCATGCCGCCGCCCAGCCTGCCGAGACCGAGGATGACCAGTTCGCTATCCGGCACCGCGCCATGCGCCAGCCGGAATTCAGCGATTGCGGCCTCGACCAGCACCTCGACCGCCGCCTCGGCGACGCGCGAGAGCGCCGCGCCAACCGCCAGCGGATCGCTAGCCCCCTCGACGAGCTGTACGCCCAGTGCAAAGCGCAATTCGCCGACCTCGCGGCGGACATTGTCGAGCACCTGCTCGTAGCCGTCGTTCGCCTCTCGGCGCGCGAACCGCACAGCCAATTCTTCGACGCTGCCGGGCAGTTCGAACGCGGTGGCGTCGATCAGCGGATCGAGCAGATCGGCGCGACGCGCGAGTTCCTCGGCGAGCGGATCGGCCAGCGACATTACTCTCGCCAGAACTTCGAGCAGTCCCGGCCTCGCTTCCAGAAGATGGAACAGGTTAAGCGCGCTCGGTAGCTGACTCAGCAAACGCTCCCAGCGCAGCAGAGCCTGTTCCGGCTCGGGCGCGTGTCCTAGCGCGTCAAGCAGCGCCGGCTTGATCGCGTCGAAAGCGGCATTGGCGGCATCTGTCCTGAGCGCCTTGAACTTGCCGGATTGCCAATCGGAAATGCGCTCAGCGATTCCATGCGGATCGGCAAAACCCATCCGGCCCAGCTCGCCTTCCAATTCCGGTCCTGATGCGGGCAGAGCTTCGCCAACCTGGGCGGCTTCGCTAACTTGCAGCAGCCGATCGTATCGTGCGCCGACCGTCTCGCTGATGTGACGCAGCTCCGCGACCAGCGCGTCTCCGTCGGCCAGTCCGTCAAGCCTTGCCACTTCGTCGAGTGCGGCTCTGTCAACCGGAAGGCTGTGGGTCTGCTGGTCGCTGACCATTTGCAGGCGATGCTCGATCACGCGCAGGCGGTCATAGCTCTCGCCCAGAACCACAGCGTCCTCGCGCGAAATCAGTTCGGCTTCGGCCAGCGCATCGAGCGAAGCGCGCGTGCCGCGCAGCCGCAGCGCCGGATTGCGCCCGCCGTGAATCAGCTGATGCGTCTGGGCGTAGAATTCGATCTCGCGAATGCCGCCCCGGCCCTTCTTGAGGTCGAAGCCGGGTCCCGGCACCTGCGATTCGCGATTGGCGTCGCGGATGCGGGCGGTCAACCGGGCAATCTCGTCAATCGCCCCGAAATCCAGGCCCTTGCGCCAGACGAAGGGTCGGATCGCGGCAAGGAACGTTTCGCCCGCCGCCACGTCTCCCGCGCACGCCCGCGCACGGATGAAAGCAGCACGCTCCCACGCGAGCGCCGAGCTTTCGTAATGGGTGAGCGCGGCATCGAAGGAAATCGCCAGCGGGCTGACTTCGGATGCCGGACGCAGGCGCAGATCGACGCGGAAGACATAGCCTTCGTCCGTCACCGACGACAGCGTTTCGACAACCCGCCGCGCCACCCGTTGCGCCGCTTCACCCGGATCGTCGCGTTCGCGGCGCGGCAGACGTTCTGGATCGTACAGGAGAATCGGATCGATATCCGAGCTGTAGTTCAGTTCCTGTGCGCCGTGCTTGCCCAGCGCCAGTCCCACGAACCCGACCGGCTCGCTATCGGGTGCGCGGTTGAGAATCGCCTCCCTGATCGCGGCATCGAGCGCGCGGTCGGCGAAATCGGAAAGTTCGCGGCAGACGAGCGAAACCGGAAATGCGCCGGCAAGATCGCCGAGACCCAGCGCCAGAGCCAGCGCGAGGCGTTCGCGCCGGAGCGCAACGCGCAGATCGTCGAGGCCCTCACCAGCCCGACGCGCAAATGCGAGCAGGTCCTCGCCGCGCCCCTTCTCGGCAAGTTCGACAAGATCCGGCAGCACGTCGATCGCACGCGACAGGAACGGGGAGTTATCCCGTGCGCGCGCGATCGCTCCCTGCCAGTCCTGCGACATGATTCGAACCATGCGACGCCCGCGCGGCTATCGCAAGCCCGCCTTGAAGCGGATCGCGGGCTCTGGCAGGCACGGGTGACGAGAAACAAAGGTCGCACCATGAAATCGATTTTGCCGCCCGTCGCTCTGCTGGCGCTTTGCGCGTGTGCAACCGTGCCGGCACCCATGCCTGCGATATCCGAGGCCATCATGAAGGACGTGACACGCGAACTCTCCGGTGACGCCTACCAGGGCCGCGCGCCGGGCACGCCGGGCGATGCGAAAGCGGCGACCTATATCGAGCGGCAATTCGCCGCAGCAGGCTTGCAACCAGGCAACAAAGGCAACTGGACGCAAGCTGTGCCACTGGTCGAGATCACTGCCCGGGATGTTTCGCCGCTGACTGTGACCGGCCGGGGCGAGACCCTGTCCTTCGCCTATGGGCCGGAATTCATGGGCGGCACCTATCGCGTGTCGCCGAAGATCGACATTGCCGACAGCGAGCTGGTCTTCGTTGGCTATGGCATCGTCGCGCCCGAAAAGGGCTGGAACGACTATGCCGGGTTCGACATGCGCGGAAAGACTGCGGTGATCCTCGTCAACGACCCCGATTACGAGACCGAGAGCCTTGACGGACCGTTCAACGGCCGCGCCATGACCTATTACGGGCGCTGGACTTACAAGTACGAGGAAGCGGCAAGACAGGGCGCCAAAGCCGCGCTGATCGTCCACGACGCCTTCCCTGCCGCCTATGGCTGGAACGTGGTCGATTCAGGTTGGCGAGGTCCGCAGGCCTTCGCCCGCAGCAAGGATGGCGGTGCGGGCGAAACCGCGTTCAACGGCTGGATCCAGAAAGGCGTTGCCGAACAGATTGCAGCGGCGGCAGGGCAGGATCTCACCGCGCTATCGGCGGCAGCGCAGCAGAAAGGCTTCAAGCCTGTTCCGCTGGGCCTCACTGCCAGCCTGTCGTTCGCCAACGACATTCGCGAAATCGCCACGAGTAACGTGATCGGCCTGCTCCCCGGCAAGACCCGCCCAGACGAATACGTGGTCTACAGTGCCCATTACGACCATCTGGGCCTGTGTGCGCCGGACGAGGCCGATCCGATCTGCAACGGTGCCATCGACAATGCCTCGGGCGTGGCCGCGCTGGTCGCGCTTGCCGACTTGTTCCGACAATCCGGGCCACCGGAGCGGAGCGTGCTGTTCCTCGCGCTTGGCGCTGAGGAATCTGGTTTGCTGGGATCGGAATTCTACGCGGCCAATCCGGTCTATCCGCTTTCGCGGACGGTGGGCGGTCTCAACATCGATTCGCTGACATTCGCCGGCAAGGCGAGGGACGTGCGCGTCATCGGTGGCGGCAAGTCGGAGCTGGACGCGTTCTTGCGCCAAACACTAGCTGAAGTCGGCAGGACCGGGACGCCAGACAGCACGCCGGAAAGGGGCTTTTATTATCGTTCCGACCATTTCAGCTTCGCCAAACGCGGCGTGCCGATGCTCTATCTCGACTACGGGCTCGATCTGGTGGAGGGCGGACTGACGGCAGGCAAAGCCTATCACGAGCGCTACACTGCCGACATCTATCACAGCCCGAGAGACGAATTCCGAGAGGATTGGGACTGGTCCGGCGCGCTCGACGATGTCTGGCTCTATTACCTGATCGGTCGCAGGCTGGCGGACAGCACGGTGTGGCCCAACTGGTATCCCGGCGACGAGTTCCGCGCGATTCGCGACGCAAGCTGCGCCCAGGGCAAGCAGCATGCAGGCGAGTGTTGAGTGGCATTGCGTTTCCCGCCCGAATGGCACCCGCAGGAGTTTCTGTGGATTGGCTTCCCGCACCTCGCGGAGGAGTGGCCGGGATTTCTGGATGCGGCTCAGGAGCAGATCGCGGCGTTCGCCAGCGCCGTCGCCGATAGCGGGCAGCGGGTACAGCTGCTGGTGCGCGACGAAGCAAACGAAACGCGGGCGAGGCAACTTGTATCGAGCAAGGTAACGCTTGAGCGCCGCCGCTACGGCGACGTGTGGCTGCGCGACACCGGACCGCTGGTACTGATTGGCGAGGATGGGGCTCGGGTGGCGCGACGCTTTGGCTTCAACGGCTGGGGCGGCAAGTACCTGATGGAGGGCGATCAGGAGATCGGTGCGGAACTGGCGCGCGATTCCGGGCTTGAGGTGCGGACGGCGGACTGGATCCTCGAAGGCGGCGCGATTGACACGGACGGGACCGGGCTTGTCGTCACCACCGAGCAATGCCTGCTCAACCCGAACCGCAATCCCGCCCTGTCGCGAGCAGACATCGAGGCCCGGCTTGCCCGCGATCTTGGACTGAACCGCGTGCTGTGGCTGGGCGGCGGACTGGTCAACGATCACACCGATGGCCATGTCGACAATCTTGCCCGCTTCGTTGCACCAGGCGTTCTGGCCCTGCCCCGCGCGACCGGGGCGGACGACCCCAATGCGGCGATCTATGCCGATGCGAGGGACCGAGCGCTGGATTTTGGTCTCGACGTGCGCGAAGTGCCTTCAACCGGCCGGATCGAGCGCGCCGATGAAAATGGGGGGCAGGTCGAACCTGCCAGCTACATGAATTTCGCGATCACCACACATCTCGTCGTGGTTCCGACATTCGGCTCGCCCCACGATGCCGATGGCATTGCCGCCGTCGCCTCGCTGTTTCCCGATCGCGAGACGATCGGCCTGCGCGCCGATGCCGTGCTCGCCGGCGGCGGCGGCTTTCACTGCGCCAGCCAGCAAATGCCCGCCACGCGTTAACCACTTGGTAGGAACCCGGGCGCATCATCGCGAGCATGACCCGCGCCATCGCCCTCGCCCGAGCCCCGTTTCTGAATCTTCAGGAGGACGTGCTGCGCAGCGCGATCGCATGCGGCTGCGCGCTGGCGCTCATTCTTGCCGGCTCACCCTTCGCCGGGTGACGGCTCTGCCTCACCGGCTCCACCCGGAGCCGGTATCAGGCAATCGGTATAGAGCCCGTAGCCCTCGATCGATTCATTGACCGTGTGCAGATAGACAGGATGATCCACCAGCTTTGCCACTTCGCGTTCGGCAAAGGGCATGGTGACGGCGCGCAGCGGCAGGCGGTTTGCTTCCTCGACCCAGTCGGTTGTCGTGCGGTCCATCCGGTAGACGGTCAGGATCGGGTCGGGATAGGCGAGCGCGGTGACCGGTTCTAACTCTTCCGGCCTGTAGATCTGCGGAATGAAACGCTCCAGGCGATTCCCGGCCGCCGCCTTGAGCAGCGTCAGCCCCTCGACATTGTCTGTCTTAACGTCGGTGACGATCCGCACCTGCGGATGGGCATCGAGCCATTGCATCAGCCTTTCAATGGTCAGGCTGCTTTCGGGAAGGCCGTTATGGCGCATGGCAAGTCGGTCTCCCTCTGCCATGAAATCGAGTTCGATGAGCTCAAAGCCGTGGCTTGCGGCAAGATTCATTGCCGGCTCGTCGTTGCGATAGGTCGCTTCCGGCGTGCCACCCCCGGCATGCGCGACAAGATCGGCCTGGCTCGGAATAAAGCGCTCGCAACCCTTGTGTTTCCACTCAGCATCGCCCGGCTGCGGCTCATTTTCGCCTAACCAGTAGGCCGCCGTCCCCAGCGCGGCTGCGAACAGGACGATTCCGAGCCAGTAGGATCGCTTCACCGGCCCGCCCGACTATTTCCGCAAATCGGGAGGCGTCGCCTCCGTCAGAAGCATGGCGATTGCCTCGTCTAGCGTCATCACCCGTTGCTGCTTTTCGCCCAGGGTACGAATCGCCACGGTGCCTTCTTCGGCTTCACGCGCACCCACCACGAGCAAGTGCGGAACCTTCGCGACCGAATGCTCGCGAACCTTGTAATTGATCTTCTCGTTCCTGAAATCGCTCTCGACCCTGATGCCCGTAGCTGCGAGCTTCGCTTCGACCTCCTTGCCATAGCCATCGGCTTCGGATGTGATCGTCGCCACTACTGCCTGAACCGGCGCGAGCCAGACCGGCAAGCGGCCTGCGAAATGCTCTATCAGGATGCCAATAAACCGCTCGTAACTGCCGAAAATCGCGCGGTGCAGCATGACCGGACGGTGCTTGCCGCCATCTTCGCCGACATAGGTCGCGTCGAGCCGCTCGGGCAGCACGCGGTCACCTTGTATCGTGCCAACTTGCCATGTCCGGCCGATTGCGTCGGTCAGGTGCCATTCGAGCTTGGGCGCATAAAAGGCGCCTTCGCCCGGCAGTTCCTCCCAGCCGTAGTCATCATTCGCCATGCCCGCCTCAGCCACGGCGTCGCGCAATTCCTGCTCGGCCTTGTCCCAGTCCGCCTCGCTGCCGAAGCGCTTCTCGGGGCGCAGCGCGAGCTTGACGTGATAGTTGAACCCGAAATCGGCATAGACCTCGTCGGCC
>CAZRVW010000082.1:0-10970 GCA_964603645.1 uncultured Novosphingobium sp.
GACATCTCGAACTACATCAAGAAGGGCAAGCTGTGGGAAGCCTTCACTTCGCCCGAGCTTCCGGTTCTGTTGATCGACGAGATCGACAAGGCCGACATCGAGTTTCCCAACGACCTGTTGCAGGAACTCGATCGCATGAGCTTCGACGTATACGAAACGCAGGAGCGGATCGAGGCCAAGGACCGCCCGATCGTGGTCATCACCTCGAACAACGAGAAGGAACTGCCAGACGCTTTCCTGCGCCGCTGCTTCTTCCACTACATCAAGTTTCCCGACCGTGAGACGATGCAGGAAATCATCGACGTCCACTACCCCGACATCCAGAAGGCGCTGGTCTCGAAGGCAATGGATATCTTCTACGAGTTGCGTGAAGTACCGGGCTTGAAGAAGAAGCCGTCCACCAGCGAACTGCTCGACTGGCTCAAGCTGCTGATGAACGAGGACATGCCGCTCGAAGTCCTGCAAAACCAGGACCCAACCAAGGCGATCCCGCCGCTGCATGGCGCGCTGCTCAAGAACGAGCAGGACGTGATGTTGTTCGAACGGCTGGCTTTCATGGCAAGGCGGAAGGGGTAATCGCGCGGTGGCGCTCAAAGGCCAATGCTTCTGCGGTCAGGTGACCTTTGCGATCGACGCTGAACCTGTTGGGGCGCGCATGTGCTGGTGCCGCGATTGCCAGTATATCGCCAGCGGCTCGGCGACGGTGAATGTGCTGTTTCCCGAAGATGCCGTCGCTTACTCGGGCGAAGTGTCGAAGATCGAGCGGACCGCCGACAGCGGCAACACGGTCGAGCGCGGCTTTTGCCCCGAATGCGGCTCACAAATGTACAGCCGCACCGTCACGCCAGCAGGCATGCCGATCCGTGTTCGTGCAGGGACACTCGACGAACCCGAGCTGGCCCCGCCGACCGCCGCGATCTGGGTGCGAAGCGCACCGAGCTGGGCCCTGATCGACCCCGCACTGCGTCAGCACCAATGCGGTCCGGATTCGCCTCTTGTCAGCAAGGAAGCCTGATGTTCTTCAATTTTGTAGACGAGCTTCGCGCCGCGGGTATTCCCGCCTCGATGAAGGAGCATCTGACGCTGCTCGACGCGCTCGACAAGGACGTGATCGAGCAAACGCCTGAGGCGTTCTACTACCTCTCGCGCACGACCTTCGTGAAGGACGAGGGCCTGCTCGACCGCTTTGACCAGGTATTCCAGAAGGTCTTCAAGGGCATCTTCAGCGAATACGGCACCGCAACGGCCGAGATACCGGAAGAATGGCTCAAGGCGATCGCCGAGAAATACCTCACGCCCGAGGAAATGGAGAAGATCGAGGCACTCGGCTCGTGGGAAGAGATCATGGAGACGCTCAAGAAGCGGCTCGAGGAGCAAGAGGGCCGCCACGAAGGCGGCAACAAGTGGATCGGCACCAGCGGTACCTCGCCATTCGGTAACGACGGTTTCAACCCTGAAGGGGTACGCATCGGCGGCAAGGGCAAGCACGGCAAGGCGATCAAGGTCTGGGAAAAGCGCGAGTTCCAGAACCTCGACAGCACCCGCGAGCTTGGCACACGCAACATCAAGGTGGCGCTTCGTCGCCTGCGCCGCTTCGCCCGCGAGGGCGCGGCCGAGGAGCTCGATCTCGACGCCACCATCGAAGGCACGGCCAAACAGGGCTGGCTCGACATTCACATGCGGCCGGAGCGGCACAATGCCGTGAAGGTGCTGCTGTTTCTCGATGTCGGTGGATCGATGGACCCGTTCATCAAGCTCGTGGAGGAGCTGTTCAGCGCCGCCAATGCCGAGTTCAAGAACCTCGAATTCTTTTACTTCCACAACTGCCTTTACGAAGGCGTGTGGAAGGACAACGCGCGACGCTGGTCGCAGCGGGACAAGACCTGGGACATCCTCCACAAGTACGGGCACGACTACAAGGTGATCTTCGTCGGGGACGCGGCGATGAGCCCTTACGAGATCACCCATCCGGGCGGCTCCGTCGAGCATGTCAACGACGAAGCCGGCGCGGTCTGGCTACAGCGCGTGCGCCACACTTATCCGGCGACCGTATGGCTCAACCCTACGCCCGAGCGGCAGTGGGAATATTCCAGTTCGACTCAGCTTATCCAGGAGCTGATGGAAGGCGCGATGTATCCACTCACGCTCGAAGGGCTCGACGACGCCATGCGCGAACTGACCCGCAAGAAAGGCTGATGGGCACTTCGCTCGATGGCAAGGTGATCCTCGTCGCCGGTGGCGGCAATGGCAGCGGTCGGGCCTGCGCGCTGGCATATGCAAAAGCGGGCGCAAAGGTTGTTATCGGCGATGTCGACGTGAGTGCAGCAGAAGCTGTGCGCGACGAAATCACCGCAGCGGGCGGCACGGCCTCGATATTTGCATTCGACAACGACGATACGGCCAGCGTCACCGCACTGGTCGAGGCTGCAGCGCAGCATCACGGCCGTCTCGACGGGCTCCATTGCGTCGCTGGCAATCCAACTTTGCACGAGCGCGATCTCGATCTGCTCTCGTCCGATCCCTCGATCTGGGAAGACACCTTCCGCAACCATTTCATCGCCTATGCCGTCGCCGCAAAGGCGGCGATCCCGGTGATGAGCGCAAACGGCGGCGGCTCGATAATCAACACCTCGTCAGGGCAAGCCATTGCCGCGGATACGGTTCGACTCGGGTATCAGGTCGCAAAGCGCGGAGCCGAAATCCTGTCGCTTCACATCGCGCGCACTTACGGAAAGCAGGGGATCCGCTGCAATGTGTTGCGCTATGGCCTGATCCTGACCGACAACGCCAAGCGACGGCTGGACCAGGCGTTTATCGACGATGCAAAGGAGCGCACCTGGCTTGGCCGACTGGGCGAACCGCAGGACGCTGTCGGCGCGGCACTATTCCTGATGTCCGACGCCGCCTCGTTCATCTCCGGCCAGATCATTGAGGTCGCTGGCGGAAAAATGGCGGGGATTCAGGGGTAGAGCCTGTCCTGAGCGGCCCGGGACATGGCGCTGCTGCCATCAATCGCGACCGAGTTATCCCCGAAAAGCTACAGTTTGAATTTTCTCGCCGCCTGCCGTCGCGGTATCTTTCTCCGAAATTGCATGAATCCAAGTAAAAAGGTGCTGTCTGGATCGAGTTGAACGAGCGGGGGGAACCCATGAGTCGCAAGCGATCGCGAAAACGCCGACACAACAGGGGAAACCCACATGGTGGCGGAACCACTGTGGCCGTGAAGCCGCCGCCGATGTCCCGGTCTGAACCGCCTGTCCACCAAAAGAAAAGTGCCAACGCCGCCCTGGCATTGCCACAGCGCGATGAGCCGCTTGTTTCTGACACCGAAGGGGCTCCCGATCTTCAGACGCCCCTGCCCCGCAACCTCTCTTTGGTCGATTCGCGCCTGCCGTTGACGCGGCGTGTGCGCCTGTGGGCGTTTCGCATCGCCGAACGATGGGTCGAGCGGCGCAAGCCACTGCCCGAGCAACCGACGATCGCGCAACTCGAGAAGCTGCGCAAAGAACTAGCCTTGGTCCAGCGCAAGCTCGACAAGATGCTGGGCTAACGCCTCAATAGGCAAGCAAGTCGCTGACTTGCTCACGCCACGCGGTTTCGTCGCGCTTGGCGATAGTATCGAGATCGCCCGGCTCTGCTGACGGATTGTCCACCCATTCGCGCAAGGCAGGGCCGCCATTGATGACGTCGATAGCGAGGCGCTCCAGCTCGTACTCGTAGGGAAAATCGCGCCAGATCAGATAGTCGGGATAGAGTCGGCGGATCGCCTTGAAGGCCAGCGCCTGCAAGCGCCAGGGCCGGAACGAGTCATGATCGTAGAATCCACCCTCGGCATGGATCATCAGCGCGCTGCATAGCGATCCGGCGTGCTTGTGGAAGGTCGGCTCGAACCAGCATGGGCGGATTGCGCAGCCCGTCAGCCAATCGGGCGCGAGCCGCTCCATTTCAGCCAGCACTGCAGCCGCATCGAGGTCGGGCGCACCAAACAACACTTCCAGTGGGCGCGTCGTCCCCCTGCCCTCACTGAGAGTCGTACCTTCCAACATCACGGTTCCAGCATAGGCGCGCGCCATGTTGAGATTGGCGGCATTGGGACTGGGATTGATCCAGATTCGTTCCTCGGGCCAACCGAATCCCGGTTTCGCCTCGGGAAGCCAGTAATGCATCTCGATCACCCGGTAATCGAGATCGAGGCCGAATTGTCTCACGAACCAGTGGCCCATCTCGCTCAGCGTCAGGCCGTGGCGCATGGGCATCGGTCCTGCACCGACAAAACTCTCCTGTCCGGGCAAGAGCAGCGTACCCTCTACAGGCCGGCCCGCCGGATTGGGCCGGTCGAGCACCCACACGCACTTGCCGCGCTCCGCCGCCGCTTCGAGCAGGTAGAGCAGGGTCGTAACGAAGGTGTAGATGCGGCAGCCTAGGTCCTGAAGGTCGAACAGGAATACGTCGGCAGTATCCATCATCGCCGCCGTTGGTCGCCTCACCTCGCCATAGAGGCTGAACACCGGTATTCCGTATTGCGGATCGATCTCGTCCGCGGTCTCGACCATGTTGTCCTGCTTGTCGCCCTTGAGGCCGTGCTGTGGGCCAAATGCGCTGGTGACATTGACGCCTGAAGCAATCAGCGCGTCAAGGCTGTGGGTGAGGTCCGAAGTCAGCGAGGCAGGATGGGCGACCAGCGCGACACGTTTGCCTTCCAGCGGCTTGCGCACCTCGGGTTCGGATAGCAGGCGGTCGATACCGTTTTTCATGACCTTGGCGGTGACCCAAAGTCGAGCGTGAAACAAGTGCTGTCGTGGAAGTCCGGCTCGTCCTTGTCATGTGCGCCGGCCCAGAACGACATCACACCGCCCTCCTCCTCGATTACGGCGGTCAGCGCGCCCTTCGTTGCTCCGAGCATTGCGTCACTCGGGACGCGCACCACGCCAGTGATGATGGCGTCGCCGCGCTCTATGCTGGTCTCGGGCCAGTCCGGCATTTCCACGTCTCCCGACGAAACGCGATAGCTCGCGAAATCATACGCAGCCCATCGCCCCGAAGGACTGAAGTTGAACTCGCGGTAGCGGCCTTCGCCGATATCGAGGAACAGCTCGAAACAGGTCGTCTTCCACAGATCGTCGGCGCACCCGGTCCCTTTATAGGCAGGCAGCACCACCTGCTGCGCACCGTCGATTCGCCAGCGCAGGAACAGCATGCCATCAGCAAGATACCGGCTGACGACCTGTACACCTGTTACACGATTTGCCGGACGCGCCGGATGAGGGATCAGGCGGTGGATTTGCAAGCCTCTTTCTCCATGCTAGTCGCCCGCCGCAACAAAGAAAGTGCCATGACCCGTTATCAATCCTCGTTGCTGCGCCTGCTCGAAGAGCGCGGCTATATTCACCAGCTCACCGACGCTGAGGGGCTCGATACCCTCGCGGCAAGCCAGGTCGTGCCAGGCTATATCGGTTTCGATGCGACCGCACCATCGCTGCACGTCGGAAGTCTTGTGCAAATCATGATGTTGCGGAGACTTCAGCAGACTGGACACAAGCCGATTGTGGTCATGGGAGGCGGAACCACCAAGGTCGGCGATCCGTCCGGCAAGGACGAGAGCCGCAAGATGCTCACCGCCGAGGACATTGCGGCCAACATCGCCTCGATCCGTTCCGTGTTCGAGCGACTGCTGACGTTTGGAGACGGCCCGACCGACGCGGTCATGGTCGACAACGACGAATGGCTCTCGCAGCTCTCCTATATCGACCTGCTGCGCGATGTCGGGCCCCATTTTACGATCAACCGGATGCTGACCTTCGATTCGGTTAAGCTCAGGCTCGATCGCGAGCAGCCTCTGACCTTCCTGGAATTCAACTATATGATCCTCCAGGCCTTCGATTTTCGCGAGCTGGCGCTGCGCTACGATTGCCGGTTGCAGCTGGGTGGTTCGGACCAGTGGGGCAATATCGTCAACGGCATCGAACTCGCACGCCGGATGGAGGGGCGCGAACTGTTCGGCGTCACGACGCCACTGCTGACCACGGCGGACGGCTCCAAGATGGGCAAGACTGCGGCTGGCGCGGTCTGGCTCAACGAGGCGCAGCTACCGGGCTACGACTTCTGGCAATACTGGCGCAATTGCGACGACCGCGACGTGGGACGGTTCCTCAAGCTATTCACCGATCTCCCACTCGACGAGATTGCGCGTCTCGAAGCCCTGGAAGGTGCCGAAATCAACGACGCCAAGGTAGTGCTCGCCAATGAGGTGACCAAGCTTTGCCGGGGCGACGAAGCAGCGCGCACGGCTGAGGAAACCGCACGCCAGACCTTCGCCGGCGGAGTCGGTGCCGACCTTCCTGTTCTTGAGATCCCCGTCGACGGCATGACCATCACCGCAGCATGCACTGCAATCGGCTTCACCGCGTCGAACGGTGAGGCCAAGCGCAAGATCGCAGAAGGCGCGCTGTGGCTTGATGACGTGAAGGTCACCGATGCCACTGCCCCGGCAACCCCGGGAAAGCTGCGGCTGGGAAAGAAGAAACACGGCATTCTCAAGTCCGGCTGATTCGTCGGAGAACGTCGAATTCCCACCAATAACCGGCATTCCTGCACCGGCTTTACCGATTATTTGCCATTTCCATGGATAAGTCGGCCTCTGAGCCTTCCACAACTATGGAATCGACATGGGTGCAGGAGCGCAACTGACTGTAACCGACAAGCGCCGGGCGATGCGTCACCCGGTGGACTGCAAGGTGATCGCCGAGCATCGCTCGCTGGGCGATGTGCACCTGCACATTGTCAACATATCGGCTCAAGGCTTCATGGCGATTACCGACCGAGAGCTTGGCAAAGGCGAACGCCTCGACATTCGCCTCCCGACCATTGGCCGGATCGAGGCCTACCTGATCTGGAACCACGACGAGCGTTGCGGTTTCCAGTTCGAACGGCTCGTACGGCTCGACGAGTTCGTCAAACTCATTGACGAAATGCAGCCCAACCCGCGCCTGCGCCGTAGCCGCTGATTGAGGTGGCGTGGAAACTATCCACGCAGCCAGGTACGACTGCTTAAAAGCTCAATCTTGCGCTGACGCGCACATCCCTGCCCGCTTGCGGCACGAATTCCTTGGTAAAGCTGGCGTGCCGCCGTGCATCGACATCGAAGATATTGTTGGCTGTCAGCGCGATGACCGTCTCGTCATCCGCTCCGAATGGATGCCACTGTAGCGACACGTTTACCAGGGTGAAGCGGTCGGTCGGTGTTTCGAATTCTGCAACTGCGTCCTGTTTGAAGACATGCTCGACTTCCACGCGTCCGCCGATGGCGCCAGCATCTGCCGAGAACCCGCCGCGAATGCGCAGTGGCGGAATGCGCGGCACGTTGCCTCCGCCGGTGATCTGCGCATCCACATAGTCGGCGACGATATCTGCGGTCATGTCCAGTGCATGAGTATCGAGAAGGGGGGCTTCCACTTCGCCCTCCAGCCCGAAGTAGCGGGCATCGGATTGCAGATACTGGAAGACCGGAAGCTCATCTTCCACTTCACCAGTCGCGACTTCATAGATGTAGTTGTCGAACCACTGGGCATAGCCGCTCAGGCTGAAACGCAGCGGTCCGGCCCGCCCACGAACATAGCCCTCCATGCCCCAACTCTTTTCGACGTCGAAATCGGGATTGCCGAGCTCGTATGCCTGTGTCGCGATATGCGGGCCGTTGGCGAAGAGCTCCTCGGCGGAGGGAGCACGCGCCGCGCGCGAGCCGGTTATGCCGATGCGCAGGTCCGGAGCGACATCATAGGACAGGCCGATCGCGCCCGAAAATGCGCTGAACGAGCGGCCCACAGCCACTGTCGGTGCGTTATGGTCAATTCCTATCCGGACAACGTTGGAACTGACATCGGTGAGCTCGTATCGCGCACCAATTTCCAGACCCAGTTGGCCCAGTTCAAATTCCTGCAAAGTGAAAATGCCGACCTGCGATGTCTCATTCGGCGGCACGAAGGCTTCCGCACCTATGGCTTCGAAATCTCGCGTGAATGCCTGAACGCCGGTCACGCCGCGCCAACCCTTGCGATCAGCCTGGACCAGTTCGATACGCCCCTCGAGAGCTTCAGACCTGTACACGGTTCCCACTTCATCGCCTTCGAACTCGGTATGCTCATAGTCGGCAAGACCCAGCCGCATGCGGATTGAATCGAGAAAGCCGCCGTTGGCGTTGACCTGGGCACGCAGATCGGCGCGCCACTGCTTCATGCCGATGGTTATAGGGACATCGCCGTGGTCTTCTCCTTCATCTTCTTCGTGCTCGTCGTCATGATCCCCATCCTCCTCGTGGTGCTCGTCTTCCTCGTTTTCGTGGTGATGCTCCGCGCCGGGACGAGACGGGACTCCGTAGTCGCTGTCATAATAGCCGAAAGAAAAACCAAGGCTGCCGCCCTCGTTGATCAGGGCAAGGCCGCCACCAAAGGTATAGGTCTCGACCCCGGTGTTGGGCACACGGCCGTGAAGCCCGGCGAGTTCCTCTGCCTCCTCGGCTTCCTCCAGGTGACCTTCCTCGAACTCTTCCTCCGCGATTTCAAGTTGTTCGGCACGCAGCGAGGGCGACAGTACGAAGCCGCCAACCCTCAAATTCTTCGAACGACGGTAACTGCCGTCGACATGCGCAACGATGTTGGGTGTGAGCGAGAAATCCGCCGCTGCCCCCAGACTGGCGTCATCCGCCGCGGTTCCAAACCCTGCCTGCGCATCGATGTGAAATCCGCTCTCCGGTACGCGACGGGGAATGCGCCGGTCGATAATGTTGACCGCACCGCCAATGGCCTGACTGCCGAACAGCAGTACCGCCGGCCCGCGCAGCACTTCAATGCGCTCTGCGGTAAGTGGATCAATCGTCACACCGTGATCGGTCGACGTATTGGAGACGTCCAACGACCCCAGGCCGTCGGTCAGCACACGAATGCGCTCGCCCTGGAAACCACGCAGAATCGGCCGTGACGCGCCGGGTGTGAAAGAGGTTGCCGAAACGCCAGGCAAACGCGTCAGGGTTTCGCCGATCTGCCCGCGCACATCGCGCACCAGATCGTCACCTGTTACAACCGACTGTCCGCCGATCACGTCAAGATCATCCAGATAGTCTGCGGTGACAACAATTTCGCGCGATGTCTCGCCATGAGCGCCCGAGGCATCGTGCTCATGACCGGTCATTCCGTCCTGTGCCATGGCCGGAGCCGACAGAATGCTGCCCGCGAGAACGAGATGCTTGAATCGTTTCACGTGTATTCCCTCTTCGAGTCGCAATTCGGCATAAATGATATGTTGTATCATTACAACCAAGCATGCCTTAGACGGCCGATGAAGTCGACGATGAGACAATATCCGAAGACCAGCTTGGCAAGCGCTATTACCGCTGCCAAAGCGGAACCGTGAACGAGCCGACTTCACCCCTACAGGTCACTGATTTCCGCTTCTACTGGCTGTCGCGACTGGCATCGGTCCTGGCGACGGTCGGCATGGTGGTCATCATCGGTTACCAGCTCTATGACGTTGCGCGCGGCCAATACGGCATGTCGATCAGCCAGTCAGCCTTGTTGCTCGGCCTGCTTGGGCTGGCGCAATTCGTGCCGCTGGCGCTCTTCACTCCCGTCGCCGGACTGGTCGCAGACCGTTTCGACCGCCGAACTGTTGCCGCCACGGCAATGACGCTCGATCTGGCGATTGCGATTACCCTCGCCGCGACTACCAGTGCGGGCCTCGCCACCCTGCCCTTGCTGTTCCTGCTGGCGGCGTTGCACGGCACTGCACGCGTGTTCATCGGCCCCGCTCTGGCCGCAGTGGTCCCGAACATCGTCGCCGCCCCGCTAATTCCACGCGCCATGGCACTCAGTTCCATGGCGTGGCAGGTCGGAGCCATCGGCGGACCGGCACTGGCCGGTTTGCTTTATGGCATGGGCCATGCGCTGCCCTATTGGACCTCCAGCGCTCTGCTTGTGATCGGCATTGTCGCTCTGCTGGCGATCCGCCGTCTCCCGCCTCCCGAGGGCAATCGGACTGGCCATCCGCTCCGCCAGATCATCGACGGTTTCCATTATGTTTGGAACGAACGTTTCCTGCTTGGCTGCGTGACACTCGATCTGTTTGCCGTGCTGCTTGGCGGGGCGACGGCCCTGCTGCCGATCTTCGCGCGGGACATCCTGCATGTTGGAGCCGAAGGCTTGGGAATCATGCGTGCCGCGCCGGCGGTTGGCGCAGTTTGCGTCTCGATATGGCTGTCCGCGCGACCGATCGCGCACAATGTTGGAGCGAAGATGCTCTGGGGCGTGGCGGCCTATGGTGCAGCAACTATCATGTTCGGCATTTCGCGCGATTTTGCGCTGTCTCTGGTCCTCTTGGCGCTGGTCGGCGCCGCTGACATGGTCTCGGTGTTCATCCGCACGACGCTTATCCAGCTCAACACCCCCGATTCCGTTCGCGGCCGGGTCTCGGCAATATCGGGCCTTGCGATCTCCGCTTCGAACGAATTGGGTGAGATGCAGTCAGGCCTGGCTGCCGGGATTCTCGGCGCCACCGGAGCGGTTGTGTTTGGCGGCGCGGGAGCCATAATGATCGTCATGCTCTGGGCTAAGCTGTTTCCCGAACTGCGCAACGCCCGTACTTTCGCGCCTTACTACCGGCAGAGGGATCCAGAACCATGAAGGCACAAAGCATTCTCGAAACCATCGGCAAGACGCCGCATATCCGGCTGTCCCGGATGTTTCCCGACCGCGAGGTTTGGATCAAATGCGAGCGCGCCAACCCCGGCGGCTCTATCAAGGACCGCATCGGCCTTGCCATGATCGAGGCGGCCGAGGCATCGGGCGCGCTCAAGCCGGGCGGCACGATTGTCGAGCCGACCTCGGGCAATACCGGCATCGGCCTTGCGATGGTCGCGGCGGTCAAGGGTTATAAGCTCATCCTCGTCATGCCGGAATCGATGTCGCTCGAGCGGCGGCGGC
>CAZRVW010000083.1:0-10943 GCA_964603645.1 uncultured Novosphingobium sp.
CAATCAGCTTCTCGACCCGCTGCTCACGCCGCTGGGTGCGCTTTTCGAACACCATCTCGAAGGCGATCCAGAACAGCATGAAACCGCCGGCGATGCGGAAGCTATCGAGTTCGATATGCAGCGCGCCCAGCAGATCCTGCCCGAATAGCGCGAAGACGAGCAGGATCGCGGTAGCAATGAGCGTGGCGCGCACCGCCATGCCGCGCGATTGGGACGGAGTCGCGCCCTTGGTCAGCCCCGCATAGATCGGCGCGCAGCCGGGCGGATCGATCACCACGAACAGGGTGATGAACGCCGAGACGAACAGTTCGGTCATTGCGGGGCGGCTTTAATCTGGATCGCACTTTTCCAATGGGAGCCATCCCACCAATCTATCGACACATGGCGCGTTCCGTCCGGTCGCACCCATACGTTCCACGCCAATGTGCCGTCGGTCGACGCGCCGCCACGCACATCGCCATCGATCCATTCCGGTGTGGGACGCACCGCGGGCCTGCTCCGGCAGTCGGCAACCTTCGCGGAAAGCATGTCGGGCGCTTCGAGCGGTTCGGCCAGGGCATCGCCCTGGTCCATGACCCAGAGGTATTCGCCCTTCTTCTGCCGCTTCCAGACGGTGGTGAAATAGCCCGTCGATCCGTCCGGCCGCTGCCATGCGCCTTTCACCGCACCCAGTGTGCCGTCGCAGCTGATCCAAACCTGATGCGGTTGCCACGCCACCGATTGCGCAGGATCATCGCGGCCCTTGAGCCACTCCTGCGCCTTCACCGGCTGCGGCACGAACATCACCGCTTCTTCGTCCGCGAACTCGCGGAACGCGGTCCACTGGCCTTCTTCATGCGCCAGCCGGTTGAAAGCGATCTCGGCGGCAACCAACGCGGAAGGATTGGTGGCGTCGCGAACTTCTCTTTGCTTTCGCGCTTCGCCGGGTGCTGCCGCGAGCATGGCCGCAGCAAGCGCGAGCGCTGCGGCAATACGCTTCAAATCGCGTCCTCGGCGAGCTCCAGTCCCTCATTACGATGCGCGGCGACCACAGCATTGCGCAGCAGCACGGCAATGGTCATCGGACCGACTCCGCCGGGCACAGGCGTGATCGCACCCGCCACCTTGCTCGCTTCGGGATAGTCGACATCGCCGACCAGCCGCCCCTTCGGCTTTTCCTCGGTCGGCGGCAGGCGGTTGATGCCGACATCGATCACCGTCGCGCCGGGCTTGATCCAGTCGCCCTTGACCATCTGTGCGCGGCCCACGGCGGCGACCACGATGTCGGCGCGGCGCACCACATCTGGCAAGTCCTTCGTGCGGCTGTGCGCGATAGTGACGGTGCAGCTTTCAGCCAGCAGCAGAGCCGCCATCGGCTTGCCAACAATGTTCGAGCGACCGATCACCACGGCATCGAGGCCGGACAGGCTGCCCAGCTGATCCTTGAGCATCATCAGGCAGCCCAGCGGCGTGCACGGAACGAAGCCCGGCAGCCCGACCGAAAGCCGCCCCGAATTGATGACGTGAAAACCATCGACATCCTTGTCGGGATCGATTGCGGCGATCACCTTCTGCTCGTCCATGTGATCGGGCAGCGGCAATTGCACGAGGATGCCGTCTACCGCCGGATCCTTGTTGAGTTGTTCGACCAGCGCCAGCAGGTCGGCTTCGGGCGTGCTTTCGGGCAGCAGGTGCTCGAAGCTGTTCATCCCGCATTCGACGGTCTGCTTGCCCTTGTTGCGCACGTAGATGTGGCTTGCCGGATCGTCGCCGACGAGCACCACGGCAAGCCCCGCCTTGCGTCCGGCCCTCTGTTCGAAGCTCGATGCGACTTCGGCAACCCGCGCACGCAGCTTTTCGGCAAAGGCCTTGCCGTCGATCCTCACAGCATCGGTCATCCGGCACCTCTCAGATTTGCCAGGATGATGAGCACGAGCTGCATCACCACGATCAGCACCAGCGGCGAAAAGTCGATGGCTCCGGTATTGGGCAAGACCCGCCGTATCGGTGCCAGCACGGGTTCAAGCAGGGCATTTATCGACCGGTATATCGACACCACGAATTCGTTGCTGGCATTGATTACGTTGAAGGCCAACAAGAGGCTGATGACGAACTGGACGATAATGAGCATCACCAGAACGTTGATCAGCAGGTCGACAATCTGGATCAGCGTGTTGAGAAGCACCAGCCGTTCCCTTTCATTCCCGATGCCAGCGGCTGATAGCCGAGACGGCCTCGCGGCGGCAAGCTGTGCGCCCGGTCATGCCCGGATAAGTGTGCCTGCGCCTTCGGCCGTGAAGATTTCCAGCAGCATCGCGTGCGGCACGCGCCCGTCGAGCACGACCGCCGCCTCGCAGCCCGCCTCCACTGCGTGGACGCAGGTTTCCAGCTTGGGAATCATACCGCCCGTGATCGTGCCGTCCGCCTGCATGCGCTCGATGTCGGCTGGCCTCAGGTCGGTCAGCAAGTTGCCGAGCCGGTCGAGAACACCGGCGACATCGGTAAGCAGGAACAGCCGCGAAGCGCCGAGCGCGGCGGCAATCGCGCCCGCCAGGGTGTCGGCGTTGATGTTGTAGGTCGAACCATCGGCACCCGGCGCGATCGGCGCGATCACCGGGATGAGCCCCGCCGCCGACGCCGTCTCGATCACCTTGGTGTCGATCGACTCCGGTTCGCCGACATAGCCCAGATCGACCACCCGCTCGATATTGCTGTCCGGATCCTTGGCCGTGCGGGTGACCTTGCGCGCGGTGGCGAGCCCGCCGTCCTTGCCCGACAGGCCCAGCGCCTTGCCGCCGGCGCCGGCGATCCAGCCGACCAGTTCCTTGTTGATCGAACCGCACAGCACCATCTCGGCAATCTCGGCGGTCTGCTTGTCGGTCACCCTGAGGCCATCGATGAAACTCGATTCGACCCCTACGCGCTTGAGCATGGCGCCAATCTGCGGGCCGCCGCCGTGCACGACGACAGGATTGATGCCAACTGCCTTCAGCAAAACGATGTCCTGCGCGAAATCGTGTGCATGCTCGGGATCGCCCATCGCATGGCCGCCATATTTCACGACAAAGGTGGAGCCTGCATAACGCTGCAAATAGGGCAGCGCCTCGATCAGCGTTTCTGCCTTGGCGAGGCCTGTCTGACCTTGGGCGGGTTCGTGCGATGCAGTCATGGCATGGGCCATAACGCCGCCCGCAAAGAATTGCACTAGGCGAAGGTGTTGGCGGACATTACGCTCACGAGGGTTCGCGGGGGCTCAGCATTTGAATCAGGCCATATCCTCGATCGCGGCCATTGCGCTGATCCTTGCGCTCGCCGTGCTTCTCTCATGCGATCGCAAGGCAATCCGCCTGCGCGTGGTCGGTGCGGCCCTCGCTCTACAGGCAGGCTTCGCCGCGCTGGTCCTGTGGTTTGAGCCGGGTAACACTGCGCTCCAGGCTGCCGCGCGCGGCGTAACCAATCTGCTCGGCTATGCCCGGGCCGGAACGCAATTCGTGTTCGGGGCACTCGCCGACGACGAGCTGGGCCAGAACTTCGCGCTCAATGCCCTGCCCACAATCGTGTTCTTCGCCGCACTCATCGGCATTCTCTATCACATCGGCGTGATGCCCCTGGTCATCCGCTGGATCGGCGGCGGCTTGCGCCGGGTCACCGGGATCAGCCGGGTCGAGAGCCTCTATGCCGCTTCCAACATCTTCGTGGGCATGAGCGAAAGTCCGCTGGTCGTGCGCCCCTATCTCGAACGCCTGGCCCCCTCTCAGATGTTCTGCCTGATGACAGTGGGCCTGGCGGGCGTCGCAGGCACTATCCTGGCGCTCTATGCCAGCATCGGCGTGCGCGTCGATTACCTCGTCGCCGCCGCCTTCATGTCGGCGCCCGGCGGTATCGCCATGGCCAAGATGGTTATGCCCGATCCGCGTGAGGCGGCTCGCGCGTCGCTGGACGATGCGGAGGTTGCGCTTCAGGCAGGCGAAGAACGCGCAGCAAACGTCATCATGGCGGCCGAGCAAGGGGCAATGACCGGCCTGAAGCTGGCCGCCGCCGTTGGCGCCATGGTGCTGGCCTTCGTGGCGCTGATCGCGCTCGTGAATGGCATGGTCGGCTGGGTGGGCGGGCTGCTGGGCTTTCCCGATGTGACTGCGCAGCAGATCGCCGGATATGTCTTCGCCCCGCTGTTCTGGCTGCTCGGGGCAGAGAACTGGGCCGAAGCCGTGACGGCAGGCTCGTTTTTCGCAACCAAGCTGGTGCTTAACGAGGTCGTCGCCTTTCTGGCTCTGGTCGACGGAACGGGACTGTCCGATCGCATGCAGGCGGTCACGATCTTCACGCTGTGCGGCTTCGCCAATTTTGCCTCGATTG
This sequence comes from uncultured Novosphingobium sp., assembly GCA_964603645.1. Taxonomy (GTDB): domain Bacteria; phylum Pseudomonadota; class Alphaproteobacteria; order Sphingomonadales; family Sphingomonadaceae; genus Novosphingobium. The sequence continues at coordinate 4,336 of CAZRVW010000083.1, forward strand.
CGATCCAGCTGGCGGTAATCGGCAATCTTGCGCCGTCGCAGAGCGAAACCGTCGCCCGGCTCGGCCTGCGCGCCCTGGCGGCGGCAAGCCTTTCCAACCTGATGAGCGGGGCATTGGCGAGCCTGTTCCTTATCCGCTGAAAGCCCGCAGAAACGCGTAGGTTTTTGGTCCGATTTGGAGTTGGGTGTACGTGTCCGGGTCACAACGCAAAGCCATGGCACGCAAGCCATGCCTGCTACTCTCCTCACTCTCGCTGCCAGCTTCGTGCTGTGCACTAGTGCCCCGCGCGTGACCTGCGTCGTCGATGGCGACACCTTCTGGCTGAACGGAGAGAAGATCCGCATCGCCGACATCAATGCGCCCGAAACCGGTCACGCAAAGTGCCTGCGAGAGGCGGCGCTCGGCAAGCAGGCGAAATTGCGCCTGCTTGCGCTGCTCAACCGGGGCCGCTTCGAACTGGCGACCGGCAAGCGCGACCGTGACCGTTACGGCCGGTTGTTGCGCGTCGTGCAACGCAACGGACGCAGTATCGGCGCGGCTCTTGTTGCCGAAGGCCTCGCGGAGCCGTGGTGCGGCAAGCGCTCGGACTGGTGCACGTCCATGGCTCCAAAGGCCGGATGACTCGGCCGCCGCCTGCGGTTATGCTTCGCAACCAGCACGCAGGAAGGACCCACCGCGATGAGTCAGGAACAGGAGCGGGGCAACCTCGAAGGGCCGCCCGATAACATGACATCACAGACCGCTCAGCGTGAATCGGCTGCGCCTGCGTCTGGCGACCGGCCCAGCCCGGGCCCGACACCTGCGGCAAGCTCTTTCGACTTCAACCAGCCGACCATAGTCAGCCTGCTCTATCTCTCCTCCTTCATTCTTGGCGTCACCTCGATCGTCGGTGTCGTGCTTGCCTACGTATGGAAGGGCGAAACGAAGGAGGAGTGGGAGGCCTCTCACTTCCAGTATCTCATCAACACGTTCTGGATCGGACTGGTCGGCGGAATTATCAGCGTGTTCCTGATGCTGCTGCTGATCGGATTCCTGCTGTTGCCCGCCGTGATCGTGCTGGTGGTGGTGCGTAGCGTGCTCTCGCTGATCAATGCGCAGAAGCGCGAACCCATGCCCAATCCGGGGACGTGGCTAGCCTGACCCGCGAAGCCGCACGGCAGGACGTGTGGGCACGAGGGTAGCCCGATTTCGCCTTCGCGAGCGAATGTGTTAAACTTGGTTATCAGCGGCGCACCGGACGCGCCTAGGCATCGGTCGCGCCCACCTCGAAACGAGGGAGCACGAACATGGACCTCAACAAGGCCTTGTCAGCCCACCAGATCGCGCTGATCCGCGCCTCCGACTGCTCAAGCAGTGAGCAGCAGGACCACTTGCGCGACGTTGCCGACCAGCTCGCCGATCATATCGCTTTGCGCCAGGACGATTGGGGCGCGCGCTGCGCTCACCTGTTGCCCGCCGCCCACTTTTAAGGCAGCCGACCGGGTTTGCCTTGAGACCTTACTCTGTCGGCTCTTCGGTCGGCACGGGGGTCATTTCCGTTTCCGGCAGCTCCACGTCGACCCCTTCGGGATTCGCATCCTCGACAATCAATTCTCCGCCGCTCTCGTCAACCGTGTCCGTCTCGTATTCGGTCGGCTGTTCCGGGGCGCAGGCCGCAAGGCCCAGCACGGCGCCGGCGGTCAGCACCATGGCAGCAATGTTGTTGCGGTTCATGCTCAATTCTCCTGACAAATCGGATGCGTGATGAATGAAACACCATAATGCGCCTGTCCTTGCGCCAGCGCAAATCTCATACCCGTTGCCCTGCCATCGGGAATGGTTAGGGTGGCCTCCTGTAGAGGAAGCGGAGAACAGGCATGGCAAGGCACCAGGGCAAGGTCGCGCTGTGCGCGGGCAGTGCAACGGGAATGGGAGCGATGTCCGCACGGCGGCTTGCCAGCGAAGGCGCGAAAGTTGTCGTCGCCGACATCAACGAAGCGGGTGCACAGGCGCTGATCGAGTCCATCCGGGCCGATGGCGGCGTGGCCATGGCGCTGGGCTTCGACATCACCGAGGAAGACTCGGTTCGCGACACCATCGCACGCGTCGTTTCCGAATACGGCGCACTCGATCTGATGCACGTCAACGCCACCGACCGTGAGCGCAACCTCGAAGACAAGGACGTCGTCTCCACCGACCTCGCCGTTTTCGACCGCATGCACAAAGTCAGCCTGCGCGGGCACCTGCTGTGTAGCCGTTTCGCCATACCCGAAATGCTAAAGGCCGGGGGCGGGGCGATTGTCTACACCTCCTCGGGCGCGAGCAAGGGTTCTGCCCCCATGCGCATGAGCTATTACATTGCCAAGGCAGGCCTCAACGGGCTGATGCGCCACGTCGCTGACCGCTGGGGCAGGGAAGGCATTCGCGCCAACTGCGTGTGTCCCGGCGTGATCCTGACCGACGCGATCCTGATCAACACCAGCGAGGCGGAGCGAGACGCCATGCTCAAATCGACTCCGAGCACGCGCCACGGCAGCGAGGAAGACGTCGCTTCGCTCGTCTCGTTCCTGCTGTCCGACGAGGAGGCGGGCTGGATCAACGGCCAGGCCGTCAACCTCAACGGCGGCGGCCTGATGGCGGCTTGAGCGACGGGATTTGAATCTGTGAACGAACATTTGTCCGATCTCGAAATTGCACCGCCCGAGGAACGCGTCGTCTTGCTCGGCAAGGAAGCCTATATCAGCCAGACCTATGCTCGCGAGGAAGGCGAGAAGCTGTGGAGCAAGGTCTGGCAGGTCGCCTGCCGGGCCGAGGAAATTCCCAATGTCGGCGACTACGTCACTTACGACATCCTCGACGAATCGATCATCGTCGTGCGTAATGCGCCAGACAGGATCGAGGCATTTCACAATATCTGCCAGCACCGCGCGCGGCGACTGACCACAGGCTGCGGCCATGCCCGCCAGTTCGTCTGCCCGTTCCACGGCTGGCGCTGGAACCTCGAGGGCAGGAATACCTTCGTTCTGTGCCGCGAGGACTATGGCGACACCCTGAAGGACGAAGACATTGCCCTGCCCAGTGTCCGTTGCGAGCAATGGGGCGGCTGGGTGTGGATCAACCTCGACCCGGACTGCGTACCTTTGCGCGAATACCTGTGGCCCGCGGCCCCGATGCTCGACTCCTTCGATCTCGACCGCATGCGCTATCGCTGGCGTCAGTGGCTGATCTTTCCGTGCAACTGGAAAGTCGCGCTCGAAGCCTTCAACGAGAGCTTCCATGCCCGCATCAGCCATCCTGGTTTGTCGGAGTTCGGCTCGGTCGCCGACTACTGGTGCCGCGGCCAGGGCCTGCATTGCTGGCACGGGCCGGAGCAGTCGGTCGGCGCCGGCACGATGAGCAAGAGCGACAAGCCTGCCCCGATCATGCCAGGCAGTCACATCGAGGTGCGCGAACGGCTCGGCCTTACCATGCAGCGCTTCATGGACGAGGTGAACGCGCTCACCACGCAGACCATCGTCGATGCCGCACAGCGGCTGGTCGACGAACTGCCCGAAGGCACGCCTCCCGGCGAAGTCGGCGCGCACCTGATGCAGCGGGCGAGAGAGGACGATGCAGCACGCGGGGTACACTGGGCTGATGTTCCGCCCGAAGTGATGCTCAATGCCGGGCACGACTGGCACCTGTTCCCCAACACCATCTTCCTGCAAACCCGCACACATGCACTGTGCTATCGCGCGCGGCCCAACGGCTGGAACCCGGACTCGTGCATCTTCGAGGCCTATGTCATCGAATTGTTCCCCGAAGGCGAAGAGCCCCAGACCGAGTGGCAATTCGTGCCCGACTGGACCGACGAGCGTTGGCCGAAAGTGCTGCGCGAGGACTTCCAGAACATGCCCGAAGTCCAGCGCGGTCTCAAATCGAGCGGTTTCTCCATGGCCCGCCCCAACCCCAAGCAGGAAGCGACGGTGAGCCACTTCCACCAGGTGCTGGCCGACTACATGGGCCGCGACGCGCCGGTACCGATCTAGTCTTTCGCGTAGGCCGCGCAGGTCTCCGGCGAGAGCAGCGCGGCCAGCATCGTGCCGCCGCCTTCCATCGCGTACCGGATGTGGATTTTCACGTCGTTCGCTTCCAGCGGCGTTCCGAGATAGAAGCGCGGGCAGATATCCTTGAGCACGGTTGAACTCGACATCAGGTTGTTGAACGCGGGCGACTCGTCCCCCGAAAACCTGACATCGACACGGATTGCGATGCGCCGTCGATTAATGTCGAACGTGCGATCGCCCATCTTCATGGTGACGCCGCCGCGCCCGTGTAGCAGCGTCTTCTTGATGCCGTCGTAAAAGCCCTGCGAGGTCGCATCGAGATAGGCGGTGCGCTCCTCGTCACTTGCCGTGTCGTAGTCGATCGCCTGCTTGCAGGCAGCGAGACCGCTCATCGACACCAGTGCGAGCGCGCATGACGTGATGAATGTGCTCTTCATCAAGCCTCCCTAGACCAGCGCCTCCGGATGCCGCGCCTCGATCATCTCGCGGATGCCCTGCTTCCAGTCGACCTTGCCCGGCCCGGTCAGCGCAATCCGCTTCGAAGGATCGCACGAGACGCCCGGCTGCGAGAACGGCGCATCGTAATAGGTGATCTTCGGCTCGCGCCCGGTCAGCTCGGCCATATAGGCGATCATGTCCTGCGCGCTGACCGCCTCGTCGCCGCACCAGTTGACGATGCTCGCGGGCACCGAGGCCGCCGACAGCACGCCCTCGACCTGGTCGACGATGTCGCGCTCATGGATCGGGCTGTAGCCTTGGGGGTTGGCGCGCAGGGGAATCGCCTCGCCTTCGAGCAGCGAACGCAGATAGTGGCTCGGCAGGCCGCCGTTGGCGCCATAGGCCGAGTTCATCCGCGCGATCACGGTGGGCATGTTATAGAGACGGGCGCAGGCGCGCGCGACGCCTTCCTCCATCAGCTTCGAAATGCCGTAGGTCGGCATGCCCGGCAGCGCGCCGTCGCCGACCGGATCGGTCTCCTTGTAGAGATGCAGGCCATCGGGGTTGGGCGAATAGACGCTGCTCGTCGTCATCACCATGAAGCGCCTGGCCTTCTGGCAATGCTTCATGAGCAGGCCCGTGCCCTCGGCATTGACCGTGATCGCAGACTCGTAGTCGTCGCCGGGGACGATATAGGCGGCGAGGTGCAGCACCGCGTCGAAATCGGTCGGCAGGTCGCCAAGGTCGTCGGTGCCCAGCTCGATCTTGCGGGTGGTGACGCCCCAGCCTTCGACCTCCTCGCGGCTTTCCGGCTGGCTGAAGCGGGCGATGCCCCACACCTCGTTGTCCGGCGCGAGCGCCTTGGTGATCGGCGCGGCGATCTGCCCCGCAGGTCCGGTGATGAGGATCTTCTGGCCTTTGAGCATGTGAGGTGTCTCCCGAATCGTAAATTTTCTCAGCGTTTACGGCTTTGGGAGAGAATGGCGCGTATGGTCCGCCGTGGAAAGAGCGAAGACAGGCCGGAGAGCGTTTGACGTGATCGAGATCGGGATACCCACCCTGCTTGGCGCGCTGGCATGGACTTTCGTGGTCTATCGCCTTGGCGTGTTCGTGGGTCGCAACAGCGATGAGCGGCCGGGCCTGTCCGGTCCGCCGGTGCCGCCGCGCCCCTTGCCGCCGGAGGTTCGCGCGCAGGTGACGAGCGCACTGGCGGCCAGGCAGAAGATCGAAGCGATCCGGCTGGTCCGCGAGGCGACCGGAATAGGCCTGAAGGATGCGAAGCTCTATGTGGAAGCGATGGAGCGCGAGTAACCCCAGGGTGACACAAGTGACACCTGTCCGCTGCGGTGTCCGGCTCGTAACATCATGATTGAAAGCGGTTATACTGTCGAGAGTGACACCTGCGACATTAGCGTAAAATCTCGCGGGGCCGACACTGCGCTCCATCGAGCGCGATGGCGGCATGTTCAGAAATGATTGCGCGGCGCGGGCCATGCGCGGCAGTGTGTCATGGGCTAGCGATGTAGGACAGCGCAGTGAGCGGTGCAGTTCAAGCCCACCCCTAACCCCTCCCGCTGGCGGGAGGAGGACAATGCCGCGCGCACTGGCAGCCGTCAGCAGGCCGGGTTAGGCTGGGCCGATGGACAGGGTCACCGCCTGCGACGTGCCGGAAGGCAGCCTGCTAGCCCTATTCGGCGGGCCGGAAGACTATCGCGACTGCTTCTGCCGCGAGGTGCCCGGCGCGGTCGACCTGAGCACGTTCATCGAGCGCTTCTATTGCAGCATGGCGTTCCTGCCCGAGCGCATGGTGCTCGGCGCGATGGGGCGCGGCGCGTCCAGCGCGGATGCGCGGCCCCTCGCGCGCGGCGGTTTCGGGGTGTGGGAAGTCGTGGAGCGTCGCGAGTCACAAATCCTGCTCGAGTCCAGGGGGACCGGCACGGCCTCCTGGCTGTCGGTGGAGCCGCTGGGTGGCAGCGGACAGCCGCCCTCACGCAGCCAAGCGGCAGGACAGACACGTCTCCTGTTCGGATCGTGGGTCGGCGGTGTGGGCCAATCCGCCTGGCGCTTCATGCAACGCCCGCACCATATCTATGCGCGCGTCGCTGACATTGTTCTGCGCCGCCAGCACCAGCACCTTGAGCATCG
>CAZRVW010000084.1:0-10876 GCA_964603645.1 uncultured Novosphingobium sp.
GCCGCCAGCCGATCCGGTGCCCCGGCCGGAAGCGGATGAGCCAGTGCAGTATGAACCGCCACCGGGCATAATGACCTTCCTGCGCATGCCGCTGTTCTGGATGTTGGCGATCGGGATCGGCCTCGCTTCGGGGATCAGCCAGGGCCTCATGGTATCGCTGGTGCCGATCGGCATCGAAGCGGGCCTGACGACCATGCAGGGCGCAATGCTGATCTCTGTCACCGGAATTACCGGTCTGATTTCGATGCTGGCGCTGGCGGCATGGGGCGACAGGGCCGACCGCACCGTTCTGCTCTCGCTGGTCATCCTCTCGATGTCGCTTTCCTGCTTCCTGCTTCTGGTCGCGAAGAACTATGCGGCGCTACTGGCCACGGCGGCGATCATCGGCTTCTCGCTGGCGGTGATCGCGCCGATCTACATCGCCTTGGTTGCCGACCGCTTCGGTCTTGCCGGTTTCGGCACGGTGCGCGGCCTGTTCGTGCCGGTCATGTCGTTGCTGGGCGCGCTTTCGGTGCGCTTCATAGGCGAAGTCTATGACCGTACAGGTGGTTACGACGTCGGCCTCTGGACCTACCTCGTGCTGGTGTTGCTGGCGGCGGCGATGGTCCTGGTGACCCGTTACCGCAAAGCGGCGACTAGCTAGGCTCTAGCCATCGGAGTAATCACCTCTTCGCCGAAAGCGGCAAGCGTATCCGGATTGCCGAAATCGGTGAACCAGACATAGGTGCGCTCGATGCCCTGGGCGGCGCGCTTGGTGAAATGATCCGCCAGTTCTGCGCCTGTGCCAACCACCGGGCTCGAATGACCGAAACGGCGCTGCGCAACCTCTGCAATGGCCTGCTTGTCGCCGCCTTCCGGCACGAAAGCGACCATTTCCTGCACTGATACTCCTGCCGATCCCGCCTTGCTCTTGAGTTCCTCGAAAGCCTCGCCCTCATAGCTGTCGAGATAGCGGACATCGAGATTCCACCAGTCGGCGAATTCGCGCACCAGTTCCATTGTCTTCGGCCCGCCGCCACCGATCAGGATCGGGATTTGCGTCAGCGGCGTTGGCGCGAACGATGCGTTGTCGATGCGGAAGTACTGTCCCTCGAAGGAGAATGGCTTGCCGCTCCACAGGCCCCTGAGGATCGTCAGGGTCTCGCGCAGCCGAACGACGCGGTCGCGTCCTCGTTCGGGCGAAAGGCCGAAGGTGTCGAATTCCTGCTGGTACGAGCCCCAGCCGATACCGAGTTCGAAACGGCCGCCCGAGGCGTGATCGAGCGTGACGGCCTCGCGTGCCAGCACCACCGGATTGCGCATCGCATCGCACAGCACCAGCGAGCCGAGCCTGATCCGAGCGGTGTGCGCGGCGAGCCAGGTATTCGCCACCATCGCTTCCCACATCGGCTGGTCTTCCGCGAGCGGTGGCACAAGGTGATCCATGCCGACCATGCCGGTAAATCCGGCCCACTCGGCTGCACGTGCAATTTCCACCATGCGGTCGAGCGAAAGCCGCATCTGTGGCAGAAACAGGTGGAATTGCATTGGTGGACCTCCCGCCATTATCACGCCGCCATTTCAAGACCGGAATAGCCGGCCGAGGCGATCTCTTCGCACCGCTCGGCATAGGAGGGATAGCCTCCGAGCCAGGCCATGAACATGCGGGGTTTCCCGTCGATATTGTCGCCGTTGTACCATGAGTTGGCCAGCGGATAGAGCGTCGTCTCGGCGACGCGGCGCACCTCGTCGACCCACTCGTCCTGTGACGCCTCGCTGGCCTCGACCCGCGTCTTGCCTGTCTCGCGCATGTCGCCGATCAGCCTGGCGATCCAGTCGACGTGCTGCTCGATCGCGGCGATCATGTTGACGATGACGGATGGGCTTCCCGGCCCAGTGATCGTGAACAGGTTGGGGAAGCCCGCCACCATCAGTCCCAGCCAGGTGCGCGGACCATCAGCCCATACGTCTTCGATTGCGAGCCCATCCACGCCGCGCACGTGCATGGCGCGCAGCGGACCGGACATGGCGTCGAAGCCGGTCGCAAAGACCAGAACGTCGAGCGGATGTTCGCCTGCCTTGGTCTCAATCCCGGCCGCGGTAACGCGCTCGATGGGCGTCTTCTTGAGATCGACAAGCGTGACATTGTCCCGGTTGAAGGTCGCATAGTAGTCGGTGTCGAGGCAGATGCGCTTCGTCGCAATCGGGTGGTCGCGCGGCGTCAGCGATTCGGCAGTTTCGGGGTCGTCGACGATCTCCCTGATCTTGCGGCGCACGAATTCGGCGGCAGCCTCATTCGATGCGGGATTGGTAAGCGAGTCGGCGAACAGCACTGGAATGCCGCCTGCGCCGCCACGCTGCCACTTGTCTTCGTAGGCGGCCTCGCGCTCCGCTTCGGTCAGGTCGAAGGCGGATTCGGCGATGGTCTGCTTTACCGTCGCGGCCTTGTTTTGCAGGATTTCCCTCCGATGGCCGAGGTAATCGGCGCGGATTTTGGCTTCGTATTCCGGGAAAATCGGGCGATTGACGGCGGGCAGGGTGAAATTGGCAGTGCGCTGGAACACGGTGAGATGCGCGGCGTCCTGTGCGATCACCGGGATCGACTGGATGCCGGATGAGCCGGTGCCGATCACTCCGACGCGCTTGCCGGCAAGGTCGACCGGTTGATGAGGCCAAGCATTGGTGAACAGCACTTCGCCAGCAAAATCGTCGATACCTGGCAGGTCGGGGCGGTGCGGCTTGGAAAGGCAGCCGGTCGCCGCGATCAGGAACCGCGCGCGGACACTGTTGCCGCTTTCCGTCGATACGGTCCAGAGGCGCGCATCCTCGTCCCATTTGCAGCCGTTGACCCTGGCATTGAAGCTGATGTGATCGCGCAGGCCATAGCGGTCCGCAACATGGTTCGCATAGCGAAGCACTTCGGGCTGGGTGGCGAACCGTTCGCTCCATTTCCACTCGTCGAGCAGCGCCTCATCGAAGGCATAGCAATAGTCCAGGCTCTCGACGTCGCAACGCGAACCGGGATAGCAATTCCACCACCAGGTCCCGCCGACATCGCTTGCCGCCTCGAAGGCCCGGACGTCGAGGCCCATGCTCCGAAGCCGGTAAATCGCATACATTCCGGCGAAACCCGCGCCGACGATGATCGCGTCAATTGCCTTGCCGTCTTGCGTCGAATTCATGTCCTCGCCCGTGCATTTCGTTGTGTCTGTCGATTGGTGCCACTGGCAAACAGGCAGCGCAATAAGCGTTTCCGCAATGCGTCGCCGGAATTCGTGAAGTCATGACCCCGGGCCGAATACAATTGCCGGGACCGGAGGAGCAAGCTAGGCACCTTCCACAAAGAATGAGAGGAATTGCCCGCATGGCGAGCGCCGCCGCAGAATTCGACGCCCCACCCGGATCGCCGGGTTATCGCAGATATGTGATGGGGCTGCTGCTCGCTATCTACATCGTCAACTTCGTCGATCGGCAGGTCGTCAACATTCTTGCCGAGCCAATTAAACATGATCTTGGCCTGGCCGATTGGCAACTGGGCCTTATGGGGGGGCTGGCTTTCGCGGTGCTCTACACCATCCTGGGATTGCCGGTCGCGGTGCTGGCCGAACGCAAGGACCGCTCGCTCATCATAGCCATCGCTATTGCCATATGGAGTGCCTGCACAGCAGCTTGCGGGCTGGCGCAAAACTTTGTGCAGCTGGTGCTAGCAAGGGTGGGTGTCGGTATCGGCGAGGCAGGGTGTACGCCGCCGGCGCATTCGCTGATCATCGACTATGCGGAAAAGGAGAAGCGAGGTTCGGCGCTTGGCCTCTATGGCATGGGCGCTCCGCTGGGTGGCCTGTTCGGCATGGCCTTCGGCGGTATGGTTGCCGACGTGTACGGCTGGCGCGCCGCATTCTTCCTGGCTGGTGTTCCGGGTCTGCTGTTTGCCGCGCTGGCATTTTTCACGCTGAAAGACCCGCGCACTGCCGAGCGTTTGAAGGCGGCAAAGGAAAAGGTTGCGAGCAAAGGCGTGACGATACGCGAGTCCATCATCGCGTTGGCAAGCCGACCGAGCTACTACTGGGCGACCGCAGGCATCACCATCAAGGCCTTCATCTCGGTCGGCTATGCGCTGTTTATGGCATCGTTCTTCCTGCGCAACCATCCGGACGAAGTTGCCAGTTTCGCTGCCTCGATCGGCCTTGAATCGATGGGCTTCCTCGGTCTGACCATCGGTCTGATGAGCGGTGGTTTCGGGGCGCTGGGCATGTGGCTGGGCGGCCAGCTTTCGGATCGATACGGCAAACGCGACGTGCGCAACAATATGTACATCTGCATCATCGCTTCGCTCGCCTTTATTCCACCCTTCATCTTTGCGATGACCACACAAAGCCTTGCGCTGGCGCTTATCGCGATGGCGTTCAACTCGATGCTGTCCAATCTGCATTACGGGCCGGGAATAAGCTCGATGCTCTCGGTCGCGCCGCCGAGCATGCGCGCGCCGGCTTCTGCGATCCAGCTGTTCATCGCCAATCTGGTTTCGCTTGGACTGGGGCCTCTTGCAGTCGGCCTGCTGAGCGATACGCTGGCGGTGAGCATGGGAGTCGCCGATGGCTTGCGCTGGGCGCTGATCTTCATGAGCGCGTTTGGCTTTGTCGCGGCAGGCGCATTCTGGATTGCATCGCGAACGCTCGAGCGCGACCTGCAACACTGATCGAAAGTGAAATAGGCAATTATCATGACCCAAACATTCGATGCCATCGTTGTCGGCGCAGGCTTTGCCGGCATGCACACGCTGTTCCGGCTGCGCCAGATGAACATGTCGGCAGTGGTTATCGAAAAGGGCACCGACGTCGGCGGCACCTGGTACTGGAACCGATACCCCGGAGCGCAGTGCGATGTGCCCTCGCTGGACTACTCGGTGCCGTGGGATCCTGAGCTCGATCAGGAATGGTACTGGACCGAGAAATATTCGACCCAGCCCGAAATCCTCACCTATGCGTCGCATCTGGCCGACCGGCACGATTTCCGCCGCGATATCAAGTTCGAGACGACCGTGACCAGCGCGACCTGGGACGAGGCGCGCAATGTCTGGAAGGTCGGGACCGACAAGGGCGACGCGTTCGAGGCCCAGTTCCTGATCAGCGCGGCCGGTGCCCTGTCCGAGCCGAACCTGCCCGACATTCCGGGCATCGGTGATTTCAAGGGCGAACTCTATCACACCGGACGCTGGCCGCGCGAAAAGGTCGAGCTGAAAGGCAAGCGGATCGCCGTGCTCGGCACCGGATCGACCGGGGTCCAGGCGTCGACCGCCATCGCGAAACAAGCAGACCACCTCTACGTCATGCAGCGCACTGCGCAGTTCTCGCTGCCGTGCCTGACTCCGCCGCTCACCGAGGAGGATCACGCCGAGCTGCGCGCGCGCTATCCAGAACATCGCGAATGGCAGCGATCGAGTTATGCTGCGACCTCTTCGACCATCGATACGCCGTTCGGCGACCACGCCTTCGACGACCCCAAGGAGGTGCGCTTCGCCAATTACGAGAAGGCCTGGGGCAATGGCACTGCCGCCCTTGTTGGCGTCTATGCCGATGTCTCGACCAACGCCGAAGTGGCGCAGGAAGTCTCCGACTTCGTGCGCGACAAGATCCGCGCCAAGGTCAAGGATCCGGAGACGGCAGAGTCTCTGTGTCCGCCACAGGGCACTTACGTCGGCACACGGCGCATCATTATCGACACTGGCTATTACGAGATCTTCAACCAGGACAACGTGACACTGGTCGACCTGCGCAAGGATCCGATCGAGCGCATCACCGCCGATGGCGTGCAGACGAAAAACAACTCCTATCCGCTCGACATGTTGGTGGTCGCGACTGGCTATGACGCCGTCACCGGCCCACTGATCGCGATGAACATCACCGGCAAGGACGGGGTGAAGCTCGCCGACACCTGGGCGGACGGCCCGCATACCTATCTCGGCATCATGGTCGCGGGCTTCCCCAACCTGTTCACGATCACCGGCCCGGCCAGCCCCGGCGTGCTCGCCAACGTGATCTATTCGATCGACCAGCATGTCGACTGGTCATGCCGGGCGATCGAACACATGCGCGAGACTGGCGCGACGACCATCGATACCACGCCCGAGGCCGAGGCCGAGTGGAACGCCCACGCCATGGATACGGTCAAGGACCAGCTGCGCATCAATGACGAGAACAACTGGTACATGGGCACCAACGTGCCCGGAAAGCCGCGCTCGGTGCTCGTCTACCAGGGCGGGCTCGGCTTCTACCGCGACCGCTGCAACGAGATCGCCGAGGACAATTATCGCGGTTTCGTGTTCGGGTACGAGAAGGAAAAGGTGAGCGCCTAATCGTCGTCGAGGCCGAATCCGACGCGCATGACAACCTGGTAGCGGTCGATCTTGCCTTCGTCGGTCAGCGCACCGCGCAGTTCGGTGACGTGAAACCATTGCAGGTTGCGCACCGTCTTGGCGGTACGGGCGAGGGCCGTCTCGATTGCATCCTCCATCGATATGGCGGATGTTCCGACGACTTCGGTGACCTTGGCAACGTGATTGTCGGCCATTGTGATTTGCTCCTTTCAAAGTCTGTGCACTTTGACAACGAGCCGACGATGAAGAAGTTGCAAGTGGACACGGCAATCGAGGATTTCGACAATGGACGGTCAGGATTTCTATCATGCGGGTAATCGCGCCCTACAAGATGAGTTCGGTAGCCGCGCGCTTGCCGACCGATTGCTGAACCTCACGCGCGACAAATTCACCGACGATGACCGGGGCTTCATCGAAAGTTCGGGATTTTTCTTCCTCGCTACAGCCGATGGCGAGGGCAGGCCTGATTGCTCGTTCAAGGGCGGCATGCCCGGATTCGTGCGTGTGACCGGAGCATCGGAGCTGGCCTTTCCGGACTATGACGGAAACGGCATGTTTCGCAGCCTGGGCAACATCGCCGTCAATCCCCATGTCGCCCTGCTGTTCATCGCGATGGACGGCGCGCCGCGCCGCCTGCGCGTCAACGGCACTGCATCGATTGTGCGGGACGATGCGCTGCTGGGGCAGACTGTCGGCGCGCAGATGATCGTGCGGGTGACGGCGAAGGCCATATTCCCCAACTGTCCGCGCTACATTCCCGACCTCGAGGAGGGAGAGCCTTCCGCTTATGCACCGCGCGCGGGTGAGGACGCGCCAGATCCCGGCTGGAAGTCGATGGACGCCTTTGCCGACGTGGTTCCGCCTCCAAGGGAGACGTTCCGGGGGTAAAAACCAGGGATTCGCGATTTGACCTGGATCATGAATCGCATTGCCGCTTGCTGATAGATTTCCTGCCAATGGGGTTCCGTGCGCATTCCTTGCTGCTGAACCAGCCGGCCGTAGAGACCAATGACTGACACTATCGAAGCGGCGCTCGACAAGGTTCCATTCCGGATCACCGATCCCGAGCGGATACCTGCGAAACGCTATTACGACGAGGCTTTCTTCGAGGCCGAGAAGGAGCACCTGTGGCCGCGCGTTTGGCAAATGGCCTGCCGGCTGGAGGAAATCCCCGAGGTCGGTGACTATGTCGAGTACACGATCCTCGACAAATCGGTCATTGTGGTGCGCGGCAAGCAGGGCGTGAAGGCTTTCAAGAACGCGTGCCGCCATCGCGGCGTGCGGCTCGCCAACGGCCCCGGCAATTGCGGCGCGAGCGGCTTCGTCTGCCCGTTCCACGGGTGGCGCTGGAATGCGGAAGGCGATTGCTCTTTCGTGTTTGGCCGCAAGGTGTTCAGCGAGGAAGTGCTCGACCAGGCAGAGATCGATCTTGAGCCCGTCCGCATCGATTTCTGGGCGGGCTGCGCCTTCATCAATTTCGACGAGAACGCGCGGCCCTTGCGCGAGACGCTCGGCCCCATCGCCCAGCGGCTGGACGCGCGCAATGCCGACAAGCTGAAGATGGACTGGTGGTGTGCCACCGTCCTGCCGACCAACTGGAAGCTCGCCATGGAGGCCTTCCAGGAGGGCTATCACGTCATGCAGACCCATCCGCAGCTTCATGATCTGGGGCCGGGCGCGGGCGCGATCTACGGCCCTGACGGAGATGGCTGGGCGCCGAACCTCGATCTCGACGCGCGTGAGACGGTCGGCAAGTTCATCGATTTCTACAAGCGCACCGGCTCGGGAATGGATGGGATGCTTCACAAGACCGAAGCCGAATCGCTCGAGAAACTGCGCGACCTGGACGTGCCCGACGATCCTGCCGAGGCTGCGGCGACATTCATCGCAAAGGCCTACGAGCAGGTCGAGCAGGATGCGCGCGAGCGTGGCGCGCCGATCTTCAACGTCCCCAGGGTGTTCGCCGAAGAGAAGTTCAAGGCGGTGGACTACATCTTCCCGCACTTCTTCCTGCTGCCGATGATCTCGGCGATGTCGTCTTACCGCATCCGGCCACTCACGCCGGAGACCTGCCTGTTCGAGATATGGTCGCTCGTGCTGCGGCCCGAAGGCGAGGTCTACGACACACCGAGCGAACCGACGATCCTGCCCTACGATTCGGACCAGTTCCCCGAGATCCCGCGGCAGGACTATTCGAACCTGCCGATCCAGCAGCTTGGCCTCCACAATTTCGACGAGATGCGGCTGGCCAAGGACATCGAAGGCACGATCAGCAATTACCAGCGGCTGATTGACGGTTACCTGGCGGGGCTCGACATGGACCTGCTGATCCATGCGAACCATGTGGTCAACAGCGGCTACGATTCGTCGATCCTAGACATCGGCTTCGGACCCGTGACCGATGCCGTCCATGAGCCCGAAGAGATGGTCACGAGCTACACCGACATGCGCAGAACCACCGAGTTGGCTCAGGACGCTCCGGTCTGAAAGCAACAGAGGTACGGCCCGCAAGCGCGCGTGCCTAGGGTGACACAAGTGACACCTGTCCGCTGCGCTGTCCGCCTGCCGCATGTCGCGGAATTGCCGGGCTGCCGGGGGAGAGAGTGACACTGCACGCCTTTCGCGAATAGGGTCATGCGGGCGGGGTTGCCGCATGCCGAGGGCGCAGTGTGTCAGGCTAGGGCAAAGTAGGAAAACGCGCTGGAGACGCGTTTCGAAACGCCCCACCCCGCATAGATTCAGGAGTCCACTATTCGGCTCAGCCAGCCGCTATCGGCGCGTGCCGGATGCGACCTGGCCGGAGCGCCCTCATTGGCCGTTGATCTTGCAGACCAGCAGCGCGCGTCCGCCGGGATTGACTAGCATCCTTGTGTCGGTTGTCGGCTCGCCGTCGACGGTGCACCGGAATCCTCGCGCGGTGCGCACCCTCGAAGGCGCTTCGCTGCGTGGGATCCTGAACTGGCAGGACAGGATGGCCACGCCGCTGCTGGTCACCACGCGGTGCGCGCCCTTGTTCGTCGTGATCAGCGATTCGACCTTGCCGTCTGCAGTGGGGATGAAGCCGGTGCATGTCTCGCCTTTGACGACCGCAGCCGCATTGTCGGATTCTGCGAAAGCCGCACTTGCCGGCAGGATCGCCGTGGCCAGAAGGCCCGTTGCAGCCAGGGTTGCTCTAAAAATGGACTTGCTCATGATGTGTCTCCAGGTCCGGGCGTCCAGGCTGTGAAGCCTAAGAATTCGCCTCGAACAGGAGCACTATCGTCTGCAATTTCTTGCGCAGGGGTAATTCGGGCAGGTAAATCCGGTTAGTTAACTGATATCGCAGGAATTTAACTGCGTTATATACCGCAATCAGAGGTGCGCTTTATGTCGAAATGAAGCAAGGAAGCCACTGGGTATTCTAGCTTTACCCAAAGATCTGACGCGGGCAGTGCCTCGTATCCGGCGCGCGTTAGAAATGAGCATCGCTAATCCCGTTTCACCGGCGTCATCGGCATGAGTTCGATGCGATGTCCATCGGGGTCGAGCGTCATGATGTAGTCACCAGTTTCGGGATTGTTGACGCGCGTATGATCGAGAACCGTGCCTCCGGCGGCCCGGATCGCATCCAGCGTCGCTTCCAGATCCTCGACCCGGAAGGACAGGTGCGTGACGCCCAGCGTGTTCAGCGGCGGGCGATCGGTCGAACCCAGTGTGACCGAGTCCCTGTAGTCGGTAAACTCGAGCCGCACGTCGCCCTTGCGGTACATGCGGATGCGGCTTTGCACGCCGTCGGGCAGTTCGGTGATTCCATGAAAGACCTCTCCGAACCCATCGTCGACCTTCCACTCGAGCTCGAAACCGAACACATCGGCGTAGAATTTGCCGGTCACGTCGGCGTCGACGCAGACTTTCATGATATGCGAATATGTCGTTTGCGGCATGGTCCTCTCCGTCTGGCGCGACCACCGGCGGCGGCCTACCGCCCCCATTTCCTTTGCGTCTTGCCATAGCGCAGCTTGCGCGTCCCCGGCTTGCCTTCGTTCGCCCGCCCTACTTTCGGTGCGTGTGACGGTTCGCCCGGCAGGCCCAGCTCGTCCGCTTCCAGCCGTCTGATTTCGTCACGCAGGCGCCCGGCTTCCTCGAACTCGAGATCGGCGGCTGCGGCGCGCATCTTCTTTTCGAGCTCCTCGATGTAGGCGCGCAAATTGTGGCCGACGAGGTTGTTTTCGCCTTCCGCGTCGATGTCCACCGTCACCCCGTCCTGCGAAGCGGTATGCGCGACGATGTCGGCGATGCGGCGCTTGATCGTCTGTGGGGTGATGCCGTTCGCGAGGTTGAATTCCTCCTGCTTGGCGCGCCTGCGGTCGGTTTCGGCCATGGCGCGTTCCATCGATCCGGTGATGCGGTCCGCATAGAGGATCACGCGGCCATCCACGTTGCGCGCGGCTCGGCCGATGGTCTGGATCAGCGAGGTTTCCGAACGCAGGAAGCCTTCCTTGTCCGCGTCGAGGATGCACACCAGTCCGCATTCGGGAATGTCGA
>CAZRVW010000085.1:0-10822 GCA_964603645.1 uncultured Novosphingobium sp.
TGCCGGGCGATCCATGGCCGTTCGGTTGCGGTCGCGCGGGCTAGTGAAGAACAGCGTCAGCAGCGGAAAAGTGATGGCGAACCAAAACAGGCCCACGGCGGCAAAGCCGAGGCGCCAGCCGAATTGCTCGATTGCATAATAGGCCAGCGACGGCATGACGATTGAGGAAAAGCCGCTCCCGGCCAGCACGCAGGCCAGCGCGAATCCGCGCCCTTTCTCGAAGAAACCGGCAATCGCGGAGGTCCAAAGCGCCGGTGACAGCAGCAGCGTCGACAGGGCGAATACAAACCACAGGGCGCGCCACACCCAGATGTTGTCGCTGGTCGTACCGAGCAGGCCATAGCAGACCGGCACGACAAGGCTGGCGGCCACGCCGAAGCGGCGCGGTCCGAAGCGGTCGATCGCCGCGCCGATCAGTGGCGCGCACAGGACGCCGACCGTGGCAGTGACGATCATGCCCGACATGATCTGCGCTCTGGTCCAGCCGAAGTCGGCCTCGATCGGCTCGATGAACAGGCTGACGGTGTATTGCGCGATGGTCGACATGCCCATGCCCGAGAAGGCGGCGAGGACCACGGGCCAGTGCGCGCGCCATTCCGCGCCTGCGCCCTGCGGCAAGAATTTGGACAAGTCTCTCTCCCGGCTCTGCCGCTTCGGCGCTGCCTTACCCGCTGAAGCCCCGCCTGTCTTGGCGCAAATGCGGGCTGGGCGGGAAATGATCGTCACGGCGCGGGCCATTGCTTGACGGCGACGGGCTGGCGTCTATTGCCGTGGGCAATGGTAGAGACGAACACCAAGCTGAAGCCCGAAAGCATGGGCGGGTTTCGCGAGAATGTCCGCGACCCGCTGGCGCTGAAAATGCTCGCAGAGGGCGACGAGTACGAGCTGGAGACCATCCTTGTCGGCGGCAGGCCCCGGCAGGTGTTCAAAGGCATGCCCCGCAACCTTGCCCAGCTTTACCGGTCGGGAATGCGGTATCCGGATCGCACCGGTGTGATCGATGGCGACAGGCGGCTCACCTACGGCGAACTCTTCGCCCGTGCCGCCGCGCTCGCGAAATACCTTGGCGACGAAAAGGGCGTGGGCAAGGGCGATGTCGTTGCCGTGGTCACAATCAACCGGATCGAGTGGATCGTCTCGACGCTCGCGATCACCTCGCTAGGCGCGATTGCCGCTTCGATTAACTCCCGCGGTGCCGGTGAGGAAATGCTGCGCGCGATGGACCTCGTCGAATGCAAGCTGGCGATTGCCGAAGCGGACAAGGACGCGCTGATCGCTGCGGAGCGTCCAGATCCTGCATGGCCGCGCATTATCATCGATCCTGTCATCGTGCCGCTGCGCGAAGGCGATGCCCTATTCGACGATCTGAGCCAGCCGCAGCCGGGCTTGGAATTCGATCCGGTCGACATGCCGCAGGAACATGGCGGGGTGATCCTGTTCACTTCGGGCACGACCGGCTTTCCCAAGGGCGCGCTGCTCAGCCAAGGGGCGATCTGCCAGTCGGTCTCGCTCGCCAGCTTCATGGGTCGTCTGCAGGACATTCGTTACGAGGAAGAAAGCGGCCTGACGCTGGCGCCCGAGCACCGCACCATGCGCTCGCCCGCCGTGATCCTCGGCCCGATGTTCCACCTCGGCGGCATCATGCCGACAATGCGCGCGATCTATCTCGGCACGACGATCGTGCTTCCCGGCAAATGGAATCCCGAAGTCGCGATCGACATGATCGAAAATGTTGGCATGACCCGGTTGTCATTCGTGCCGGCCATGGTCTTCGACATTTTCAAGTCGCCGCGCGCTACGCCCGAGCTGCTCGGGCGGATCAACAACATGGCCAATGGCGCTGCCCCGCTCGATCTCGATATCGTCCGCCAGATCAAGGCGCGCATGCCCAATGCGCTCATTTCCAACACTTATGGCCAGACCGAGGGCGCGGCGTGGACCTGCAGCATCAGCGGCAACATCTATCTGGAGCATCCCACCGCCTGCGGCTGGCCGGTGCCCTGCGTCGATGTCCAGCTTCGCCGCGACGACGGCAGTGAGGCCGATATCGGCGAGCCTGGCGAACTGTGGATGCGCGGCGCGGGCGTGATGGAAGGCTACTGGAACAACCCTGAAGCCACTGCCGAGACTATCGTCGATGGCTGGCTGGCGACCGGCGACATTGCCACGGTCGACGAGAACGGCATCTACACGATCGTCGACCGCAAGAAGTCGATGGTCATATCGGGCGGCGAAAACATCTATTGTGCCGAGGTCGAGCGAGTGGTCGCGAGCCACCCCGATGTGCGCGAAGCATTTGCCTATGGCCTGCCGGACAGCCGGCTGGGTGAAATCGTTGCGGTCGATTGCGTGGTGGGCGAGGGCGCGCAGTTGGACGCCGACATGATCAAGGCGCATGCCAAGGCGCACCTTGCCATTTACAAGGTGCCGCGCGTGGTCAATTTTCGCCATGAAGCGCTGCCTCGAACGGGATCGGGCAAAGTCGACAGGGGCATGCTGCTTAAAGAGGTGAGAGGAGACGCGCGATGAAGGTAGCGATTGTAGGCAGGGGGTTCGGCGCGAGCGCGATGAAGCCCGCGTTCGAGATGCACGACTGGGAGGTCGAGATCGTGCCCTCGCGCGACATGGCGGCGGTCGAAGCGTCCTGCGCAGGCGATGCCGACCTGATCTCGATCCATTCGCCGCCCTTCCAGCACAAGGACCACGTGCTAGCCGCGCTGGCGCAGGGTAAGCCGGTACTGTGCGACAAGCCGTTCGGCGTCAACGCAACCGAAGCCAAGGCGATGCGCGATGCCGCCAAGGCTGCGGGACTGCTCCACTTTCTCAATTTCGAGATGCGGTGCTTTGCCTCGTGGGATCGGGCGCGGCAGATGGTGGCGGACGGCGTGATCGGCGATCTCGTCCATTTCTCGTGGACCAAATCCGCCCGCCTTGCGCGCAGGCGCGATCACGGCTGGCTCCACGATGCCTCGCTCGGCGGCGGCTGGCTAGGCGCGTCGGGCTCGCACGACATCGACGCGCTGCGTTTCATCTCCGGCGACGAGGTCGTCGCCGCGGGCGGTCTGTTGCGCACCGAGGTCAAGATGCGCCCAGACGGTGAGGGCGGCGAGGTCGAGTCCACTGCCGACGATGCCTTCTCGATGTGGCTCGAATTCTCGCGCGGCACGACGGCAAGCATCGACAGCACCTTTGCCTCGAGCGTTGCCTTGCCCGGCACGTTCAACCTGTTCGGGTCGGAGGGCGCGATCAGCATCGCCGACGACGCGCATTTGTCGGTGATCCGCCACAAGCAGGAACCCGAGCAGATCGACCTGTCGGGCGATGGCGGCGGCGGCTTTATGGGCGCGCTCGGCGGCTGGATCGCCAGGGTCACTGAATCAATGAAAACCGGCACGCAGATCGCGCCCAATTTCGACGATGGCGTGGCCACTGCAGAGGTCATGGACATGGTTCGCGCTTCCGCGCGCCGGGCCGGCGGTTGATGTGACCTACGAGACGATCCGTTACGAAGTCGAAGGACCGGTCGCCACGCTGACCATGAACCGGCCCGAAGTGCTCAACGCCATGGGCGGCGGCATGACCCGCGAGATTCTTGACGCGCTGGAACGCACCGATGCCGATCCAGAAGTGCGCGCGCTGATCGTGACCGGAGAGGGACGCGCGTTCTGCTCCGGGGCTGACATCTCGCGCGGCCCGGGCAGTTTTCAGGAATCGCGCACCGACGCGGCGATCCGGCCCGATGGCTCGATCGATTATGATCATCCCGAGGTCATCGAAGGCTCGGGCATCTTCGTCGAGAAATTCTTCCACTTCACCAAACCGGTGATCGCGGCAATCAACGGGCCTTGCGTGGGGCTGGGGGCCTCGCTGCCGCTCACCATGGACATTCGCCTCGCCAGCGAGACGGCCCATTTCAATTTCCTGTTCGCGCGGCGCGGGATGCTGCCCGAATGCGCCTCTACCTGGTTCCTGCCGCGGCTGGTCGGTATCTCGAATGCGCTGGAATGGTGCTATACCGGGCGGCGTGTCAACATGGAGGAAGCGCTGGCGGCGGGCCTCGTCAATGCCGTCTATCCTGCCGCAGAACTGATGGCAGCAGCAAAGGCCAAGGCACTGGAAATAGCGGAAAATACCGCACCGGTTTCGGTGACGCTGATCCGCCAGATGATGTGGCGCGGGCTGGGGCTCGACAATCCGCTTCAGGCGCACAAGGTGGAAAGCTGGGGCGCGTGGCACCGTTCGCGTAGCCCCGATTCGGCCGAAGGCGTCAAGTCGTTCTTCGAGAAGCGGCCGCCTAATTTTCCGATGCGCTCGCCGGGCGACCTGCCAGACTTCTATCCATGGTGGGACGATTCCGCGATATGGCAGGCCAAAGGGTGAAAGGGACAAACCTTGGACTTTGACTACACAGACGAACAGAAGGCGCTGAAGGATGAAGCGCGGCGGTTTCTTGCCGACGCTTCGCCGATCTCGGTGGTGCGCGGGGTGCTGGACGATCCGGCGCGCGGCCATGACGAGGCACTGTGGGGCCGCATCGCCGAGCAGGGCTGGTGCGGTGCGGCAATTCCCGAGGCCTACGGCGGGCACGAGTTCGGCTATGTCGAGCTTTGCGGGCTGGCCGAGGAATTGGGCCGCAGCCTTGCGCCGGTGCCTTTCGCATCGAGCATCTATCAGTTTGCCGAGGCCATTCTGGCCGAGGGCAGCGAGGAGCAGAAGCAGGAACTTCTTCCCGACGTGGCCAGCGGCGAGACGATCGGCACGATTGCGGTCTCCGAAGGACCGGGCACTGTCAGCGCCAAGCGCATGGCGGTCGAATACGCCAACGGCACGCTGACCGGCGCCAAGCTGCCTGTCACCGACGGCATGGCGGCTGGCAAGGCAGTGGTGCTGGCTAAGGGTAGCGATGGTCCGGTGCTGGTGGTGACCGACCTGTCCGGACCGGGTGTGACGCGCGAAGCGGTCTCCACGCTCGATCCGACGCGCGGCGCGGCCAAAATCCTGTTCGACAATGCGCCCGCGCAGGTACTCGGCGCAGGCGGCGACGGGATTGCCGCGCTCGCTCATGTGCACAACCGCTCCGCCGTGCTGATGAGCTTCGAGCAGCTCGGCGGGTCTGATCACGCGCTGGAAATGGCGCGCGACTATGCGCTTGAACGCTATGCCTTCGGCCGCCAGATCGGCTCCTACCAGGCAATCAAGCACAAGCTCGCCGACGTGTTCATCCGTATCGAGGTGGCGCGGGCCAGCTCCTATTACGGTGCCTGGGCGCTCTCGACCAATGCGCCCGAACTGCCGGTCGCGGCGGCAGCGGCGCGCGTCGCCGGCTGCAACGCCTATTGGCAAGCGGCCAAGGAAAACATTCAGACGCACGGCGGCATCGGCTTTACCTGGGAAGCCGACCCGCATCTTCATTACCGGCGCGCGCGCCACCTTGGCCTTGCGATCGGTTCGGCCAAGACGTGGAAGCGCAAATTGACCGACCTGCTAGAGGAACAGCGAGCAACGGAACAGGCGGAAAGGCAAGCGGCATGAACTTCGACGACACTCCTGAAGAGGCGACTTACCGCGAGAAAGTGCGCAAGTGGATCGCGGCCAACAAGCCGGACCTTTCAGCGCTTCCGGCCGATCAGCGGCTGGTCTGGACCGAGGGCCACAAGAACGCGATGCGCCAGTGGCAGGCAACCAAGACCGAAGGTGGCTATGCCTGCATTACCTGGCCGAAGGAGCGCGGCGGGGCAGGCGGCACCCTGATCGAGGACGTGATTTTCTCGCAGGAAGAGACTGCAGCGGAAATCCACGATCCCTACTACATCACCGGTCTCAAGATGCTGATCCCGGCGATCCACCAGTTCAATGACGACGCGAAATTCAATGAGCGCGTGCCGCCCGCTGTGCGCGGCGACGAAATCTGGTGTCAGCTGTTTTCCGAACCGTCGAGCGGATCGGACAGCGCAGGCATCCGCACCGCCGCGGTCAAGCAGGGCGACGAATGGGTGATCAACGGGCAGAAGGTGTGGAACTCGGGCGCGGCCCACGCCGATTATGGCTTGCTCATCACCCGCACCGATCCCGACCAGCCCAAGCACAAGGGGCTGACCGCCTTCTGGCTGAAGATGGACGCGCCCGGCCTTGAGGTTCGGCCGATCCACACCATGGGCGGCGATTCGGAGCTGAACGAGGTGTTCTTTGACGACGTGCGCTTGCCCGACGACCAGCGCGTCGGTGAGGTGAACGACGGTTGGTCCGTCGTGCTTGCCACGCTGATGAACGAGCGCGCCGCCATCGGCCAATCGAACGGGCTGACCTGGTCCGACATGATGGATCTCGCGTCCACAGTGGAGACCGATGAGGGCACCGTCATGGACGATACCTCCTTCCGCGACCTGATCGCCGACCTGCACGTCGATCTCGAAGCCCGGCGGCTGATCGGGTTCCGCATCCTGACGGCCATTTCGCGCGGTGAATCGCCGGGTCCCGAAGGCTCGGCAGCCAAGCTGCTGTGGAGCGGCGGCACCCAGACGATGATGAGCGAAGCGCTCGACATGCTCGACCACTATGGCCTCATTCAGGATTCGGAGCTGTCGCCGCGTGCCGGGGCATGGCAGCAGCGCTTCCTGTGGTCCTGTGGCCTGCGGATTGGCGGCGGCACCGACGAAATCCAGAAGAATATCATCGCCGAGCGTGTACTGGGCCTGCCGCCCGACATCCGGGTGGACAAGGGCGTCCCGTTCCGGGAAATCCCCAGCGGACGTTGATCCGCGCGAAGATTTTGACCTGCCGCAATAGCGGGCATAGAATCGATGCATAAAGATTGGGCGATGCCTCGGATTTTCAGGCCTCGCGCCGAATGGAGTTTGTGATGACGACGATGACAACGCTTGAGCGCGGCTATGACGAGTTGCCGATCCCGTTCGGCTGGTTTGCAGTGGCGCTCTCGGGCGAGATCGAGAACGGCGCGATCCGCACGATGCGCTATTTCGACACCGAATTCGTGCTGTGGCGCGGCGGCGATGGCATAATCCGGGTGGTCGATCCGTTCTGCCCGCACCTTGGCGCGCACCTTGGCGTGAACAGCGACGTTGTCGGCAACGACCTGCGCTGCCCCTATCACCATTGGCAGTTCAACGGCGAAGGCGGGGTCACCAAGATTCCCTATACCGACGTGATCGCGCCAAGCATGAAGCGCTCTTGCCTGCCGACATGGCCGGTCGAGGAAGTCGATGGCGTGATCTATGTCTGGTACCATCCGGCCAAGGCTGCGCCCAAGTGGGAAGTGGCCCGCATCCCGGAATGCCCCAAGGGCGAATGGGTACTGGCGATGACGCGCGAGTGGATCGTCAATATCCATTGCCGCGAAATTCCCGAGAATGGTCAGGATCACGCGCATTTCGGCGCGGTCCATGGCGTGCCATTCGCGCCAAAGGGCGACATGAAGGTCGAGGGCTGGATTCGCCACAACAAGGTCGAGGCCGAGATGAAAACGCCGCGCGGTCTTATGGTCGGGCGGATCGAGACGACCGCGACCGGGCCGTGCCAGTCGGTTGTCGAATACAAGGACGTGACCCACGTCGTCCAGGCGCAGCAGGTTACTCCAATCGATAGCAAGACCACGCATGTGCGCTGGCAGATGTATTACACGCCGGGCCTGTCCGACGGCCAGCTGCGTGTGACCCAGGCGCGCATCCGCGACCTGCTCAGCCAGATCGAGCAGGACATTCCGATCTGGAACAACAAGCAGAACATGGAAAAGCCGCTACTGGTGCAGGGCGACGGACCGATCCTCGCCTATCGCCGCAACTACGACAAATACTTCGATTTCACGCCCGATGCCGAACCCGAGGCTGTCGCGGCGGAATAATCGTCAGCCGGTCGGCGGATCCATCTCGATCAGGCCCAGCGTCGGATCGAGGGGATCGAACTGCGGGCTGCGCTTTTCGGAAAGCGCCTTGAGGCCTTCGCGGAAATCGCCGCGCAGCACCGATTCGTCGGCAAAGTTCACTGCGCGCTCATAGCCTTGCTCGACCGTGCCGGTAAGGTCGGCGTAGAGCTGTGCCTTCATCGTGCGCATCGACCAGGGCGATGACGTTTCGATCAGGCGTAGGGCATAGGCGCGTGCTTCGCTGAGTAGATCGTCATGCGGAACGACCTGATTGACCATGCCCATGGCCATGGCTTCTTCGGCACCGACCATGCGTGCGCTGAACAGCATGTCGGCGGCACGCGCTGCACCGACCAGGCGGGGCAGCATCCAGCTCAGCCCCATCTCGGCGACTAGGCCGAGCCTTGCGAAGAAAGTCGAGAAACGGGCCTTATCCGAGGCTATGCGCACGTCGGTATAGAGTGCAATCTGCAGGCCGACGCCGACCGCCGCGCCATTGATCGCGCCGATCACCGGTTTGCCAATCTGCAAGGGGAAATAATAGGGCCGGTTCGATGTGGGGCGCACGTCGCCAGAGCCGGCGATCTCGTCGAGTTTGGCCCCGTCGCCGCCCGAGCAGAATGCCTTGCCTGCCCCCGTCACGATGATGGCGCGAACTTCGGGCAAGGCCGCAGCCTGCTCAAGCGCCGCGAAATAGCGACCGGCAATATCCGGGTTCCAGGCATTGCCACGCTCGGGCCGGTTGAAGGTGATGGTCATCACGCCGTCCGATGTCTCGGTCAGCAGGGTGGGCTGGGGCTGGCTTTGGGTCATGACGATCTTCTTGCGTGAGCCCGAGCCGAAAGAAAAGGCCCGAACCGTTGCCGGTCCGGGCCTTTCTCTATTCCCGTTTTCACGGGCATTCGTAAATTCGGCAGTCAGCCAATCAGCGGTTGAACTTGTAGATCAGATCAACGCCGACAGTGCGCGCCTGCTCGAAGTTGCCCGAGAACAGGATCTGCCCAAAGTCGAAGGGATAGAGGCCGTCCTTATTGTCGAACAGGTTCTTGCCCCAAGCGGCAATCTCTAAGTTGCCGCCGTTGTCAAATTCGATATCACGCAGCGCGATACGTCCATTGACGATGATTTTGGAGGGAATGTACTCGTAGGGCGCGAATACAGCGCTCGACGGAACCGTAGCCATATCTTTGAAGCCAAAGGCCCGGTTCTTGCTCTGGTAAGTTGCGTCGAGACGGAACTGCAACGTCGCATCGCGGTAGAGCGGCTGCGTGACGTACTGCGCATAGCCCGAACCGACCCAAAGCGGCGTTGTAGTCCGCGAGTACGGACGGCCCTGGGTAACACGCAGATCGGCGTTCTTGAGCTTGTCGTCGGTGTAACCAAGCGTACCCCCCAGCGTGAAACCTTCGGCCGGGGCAACGGTGAAGTCCAGCTCGACGCCCTTCACTTCGACGTCGCCGATGTTGAGCACGATGACGCCCAGAGCCTCGGCACCTGCAACGGCGCGACCACTGAGTGCCGCCTGCGAGTTGTTGTACTTCACGTAGTAGCCGGTGAGGTTGAAGCGCAGCCTGCCATCCCACCAGTCAGACTTGATGCCGGCCTCCAACGACTTCGCAATTTCCGGGTCGAAATTGAACGCGCCCGTGGCACCGCCTGAAAGGAAGGCGTAGGAATACTTGGCGTAGAGCAGGATGTCGTCGTTCGGCTCATAGTTCAGGCCGAGTTCGTAAGTCGGCTTGGTCTTCTTGAACCGACCTTCGCCGCCCTGAGCAATCTCGACGTCAACAAGCTGACCTGTCTCACGGTCACCCACAAAGGTGCCGATAGTCGACAGGCGGCTATACTTATTTTCACTCGTGATACGTGCGCCGGCCACGATGCCGAGTTTATCGGTCACCTTGTATTCGGCCTGCAGATAGGCGGCGTAGGACTCGGTGGTGCCATCGTCGTCATAGATGTTGGGAGTTGCGAGCGGCACCAGTTGGGGCACCGGCCTCATGAAGAAATTGTTCGTGAACCCGTCGAGCGCACCATCGTTCGCCTTCGAATAGTAGTACATCAAGCCGCCGGTGAGATTCAGACGGTCGGTCGAATAGTTGACCTGAAGCTCATTACTGGCTTGCCAGTAATCGCCGCGGCTGTTGCCGCCGTAGCCGGCGAAGTAAGTGCCGAGCGGGAAATCGCCATTGTTGCGGCCGAGCACTTGCGCATAGCTAGCGCCGCCAAGGAAAGCCTGAGGGGCCGTGTAAAGAGCCTTCAGCTCAGCGTTGTACTCAAGGCCCGAAGCGCCGTCGATCGTAACCGGGCCGAAGGACTTCGACTTGCGGTAGGAGGCGATGTTCTTGATGGAAATTCTGTCGCTCGCCGCGATATTGATCGTGAGGTTGTGCCCCTGCACCCTCTGAGACGTTGGCTGGGTCCAAGCGTTGTTGATCGCCTTGGGGCGTTTGTTGTTGCTGGCAAGCACGATCTCGCCGTACCGGCCGCCACCAGCCGGTTGCGTCGCAATGGCCTGCAACAGGAAGCTGCCGGTGAAGTTGTTTGGATTGACGACGACGAGCGGGCGCGCCTCGGACCCCGTGCTGGTGAACCAGTCGAACTTGTAAGTCGCGGTTATTGCTCCGCCGTTGTCAAACTTGACCGCTGCGGCAACGCTTTCGCTGTTCTTGCCACCCAGCCACTTGGGCGAGCTGGACACGCCGAAATCGGTGAAAGGATTGGTGCGGTCGAACGTCGTGCCCGCGCCAAGGTTGCGGACATCGCCGCGCCGCTCGTCATGGACGTAGGTGACATAGGCGCTGAACGGGCCGGTCTGCGGCAGATCGACCGTGGTGCGGCTGCGGAACTGGGAGTAATTGCCGAAAGTCAGCGCCTAGATGATGCCGAGCTCACCGGTGGGGTCGCGGGTAACGAAATGGACAGCACCGGCCGTCGCATTGC
>CAZRVW010000086.1:0-10655 GCA_964603645.1 uncultured Novosphingobium sp.
GATACGGCGACAACCGGAAGCGCCGCGATCCGATCCCGCACACCGGAAAGTGCCAGGATAGGATCGACGCTCAGCCACGGATTCGATGGACAGATCACCACTCCAACAAGATCGGGACGCGCCAACGCTTCCGCAAGGCCCTGAGACGGCCTTGCCGTGCCGGTGCCCTCGAAGCGAACTCCGCGCACTTCAGGGCGGCACTGTTCCCGCACGAAATAATGCTGGAAATCGAGCCAGCCAGCATCGGTCTGCACCTGCGTGCGCACCGCATCGTCGCTCATCGGCACCACCCTGTGCGCAATACCAAGTTGACGGGTAATCCGCGCTGTTACCTCGCTCAGGCTCTCCCCGTTGCGCAGGTGCATCGCCCGCGTGAGATGCAGTCCAAGATCACGGTCGCCAAGATTGAACCAATCGGGACCGCCGAGCTGTTTCACCATGTCCAGCGCCTGCCAAGTCTCGTCGGCCACGCCCCATCCGCGCACGGTGTCGTTGAGGCCCGCCAGCGCATAGGTCACCGAATCGAGATCGGGACAGATGGTGAGGCCCAGATGCTCGAAATCGTCACCAGTGTTCACGGCGATAGTCAGCTGCTCAGGCGGCAGCACCGCACAGAGGCCTGAAGCGAGCTTGGCGCCGCCCACGCCGCCGGACAGTGCGAGAATGTGTCCGTTCATCGAAACATGTCCTCGGCAACCGGCCGCAGGCCTGATGCCGCGCCGTGGCCATGGTCTGCAGTCACCCAGCGCCCTGCCCCGCGCACGATCGCAACCGGTGTGCCTTCGTCACCCTCCCCCATCGCCAGCGAGGCCATGGCAGCAATGGAATCCGCAATTGCGATGACCGTCGCCTCAAGGGTGCGCCCAAACAGGTCGCGCCCAACTCCGCGCCGGTCCTCGAGCACTTGCAGACCCGCACAGCCGATTGCCGCGCCGGTCGTGCCGATCCGCCAGGCCCGTCCCATAGAATCGGCGATAACGACTGCCGGAGCTACACCCGTGATATCCAGCAGTTCTTTGCGGATCGCGCGAGCGCTAGCGTCAGGATCGACGGGCCAGAGCAGCACGGATTCGCCGCCCTCATCGGCAACATTCGAGGCATCGATTCCGGCATTGGCCAGCACATGACCTGTGCAGTGCCGGGCGATGATCGCAGGCACCGTTGCGCGCAGAAGCTCGCTGCTCTCTTCGAGAATAAGTTGGATGGAAGCCGGATCGCGCTCGGTTTCCGCTGCAATCCGCCGCGCCTCATCGCTCACTGCCACGTCGGCGAGCCGAACCACGCGTCCTTCAACCTTTGAGACGACCTTTTGCGCCACCACGACCACGTCATCATTTCCGAGAGTCTCTCCGGCGTGGTCCATCAGCGACGCGATCTCGCGGGCAACCGACATGCCGGGCGCGAACAGCGGCAAGTCCGCAATCGTCGTTACACTCAATGCCGCCACGGAACTTCCTACCTCCCTTTCGCCCGATAAACTGTTTGCGCCTTGCCAGTGCGGCGCTAGGGGCATTGCACGCATCTACGCAACCAGAAACACGAGGAGCAGGCAGGCAATGGCATCGATAGCGGTAATCGGCGGCACCGGGGATCTTGGCAGGGGCATCGTGCGCCGCCTGGCCAAGGCAGGTCATGACGTGACCATCGGTTCGCGCAAGGCCGAAAAGGCGCAGGCCTCCGCAGAAGAGATGGCCAGCCTCGGACTGAAACTCGGTCATGCGGCAAATGAGGATGCCGCTGTCAGCAAGGATATCGTCATCGTCACGGTGCCCTACGAATCGCAGGCGAGCACGCTGGAGCTGATCAAGGACAAGGTCGGCAGCGCCATCGTCGTCGATACCACTGTGCCGCTGATGCCGCCAAAGGTGATGCGGGTGCAGCTTCCCGCCGCCGGATGCGCCGCACTGGAAGCCAAGGCGATCCTCGGCGACGATGTCCGTTTTGTCACCGCATTTCACAATGTCTCCGCCCATTTGCTCGACAGCGACGCCAAGGTCGATTGCGACATTCTAGTGTTTGGCGACGATGTCGAAGCGCGCAACACTGTGGTCGGCCTATGCCCCGGCATGGGCCTGCGCGGCCTTTCGGGCGGATCGCTCAACAATTCGGCCGCGGCCGAGGCGCTGACTTCGATCCTGATCTACATCAACAAGACCTACAAGGCCGATGGGGCGGGCATCCGCTTCACCAATCTTGCGGAAGCGCCGCCGATACCGTGAGTTCTTGGGTAATCATCCCGATAAAGGCCAGCGGTTCTGCAAAGAGCCGCCTGTCCAAAGCACTGGAGCCTGATCAACGCGAATCGCTCGTCGGAGACATGCTCGACCATGTCGTGCGCGCTGCGCAGGGAGCTTCGCATGTGACACGCACCTTGCTCGTTGGGCCGTCACGTCTCGGCATGCCTGAATCGATCCCGCTGCTTTCCGATCCGGGCAAGGGCCTGAATCCGGCGATCGAGAGCGCTGTGGCACAGATTGCGGAATGCGGACCTAACTTGCCGGAGCGACTTGTGATCCTGTTCGCCGACCTGCCGGAGGTGACATCCGAGGAGATCAATCTCCTTGCCGCAGCCCCACCCGGGACTGTCGCTATTGCGCCTGACCGGCACGAAGTGGGCACCAATGCCCTTTCCTTGCCTGTGGCTGATGCCGGACGTTTCCGTTTTGCCTTTGGCAAGGACAGCTTCGCCAGACATCAGGCGGAGTGCGAGCGCCTTGGCCTCGCCGCCGAGGTGATATTGAGCCACGGGCTGGAGCGCGATGTTGACGAGCCGGCGGACCTACCAGATGCAAGGGCCGCACTGCGCAACCATTAGGTCCGCGAGGGGAGAGAATTATGGACAAGAACGACATTGATCTGACCGGCAAGGTCGCAGTTATCACCGGCGGCGGCGGCGGCATCGGCCGTGCGATCGCTCTGTGCATGGCGGACATGGGCGCGGACATCGGCATCATCGAATCTATCCCCGAGCGCTGCGAGCAGATGCGCGAACTTGTCAGAGAGCGCGGGCGAAAAGTGTTCGCGGTCGAATGCAATGTGATGGAATCCGAAAAGCTGCGCGAGGCGATGCACGCGATCAAGGACCACTTCGGCCGGATCGACATCCTTGTGAACAACGCAGGTGGCGTCGCGCCCAGGCCCTTCGTCGATCTAAAGGAATCGAGTTTCCGCCGCCACATCGAATTGAACCTCGTATCCACGGTAATCGCCACACAGATCGCTGCCCAGGCGATGATCGAGCAAGGCGATGGAGGCGCCATCGTCAATGTTTCGAGCATCGAGGGCTCACGCGCGGCGCCTAATTATGCCGTCTACGCCGCCTGCAAGGCGGGCGTGAACAACCTCACTCGCACGCTTGCAGTGGAGCTCGCCGAGCACGGCATCCGCATCAATACCATTGCCCCGGACATGACCGACACACCGGGCCTACGCGGCAATCTCACCGGGCCTGTCGACGAGAGCAAATGGATCCAGCGCACGCCCGAACAGGTCGAAGGGGTGCGCCGCCGCATCCCGATGGGCCGCTGGGGCATTGCCGAAGAATGCGGACGCACCGCAGTCTTCCTCGCATCGCCGATGTCGAGCTACATCACCGGGACGACCATTGCCGTCGATGGCGGCACATGGGCCTCTAGCGGCTGGATCCGTTCCAGCGAGGACAAGTGGATTCTCCCGCCGGAAGACTGATCCGCCACTTCCCTAAAATTCGAGTCCAAATGAACAGGATTATCGCCGATGCCTTATGATATTTCCGTCGCCATGCCGATCGACCACGTCGAAACGGCCAATGCCTTCTGGTCCCACGATGCCATCATCACGGTCGCCAAGGTGGCCGATGAAGCGGGATTCGGCGCGGCGAGCGTCACCGACCACCCGGTGCCGTCATCGCGGTGGCTGGCGGCAGGCGGACACTTCGCGCAGGACCCGTTCGTCATGCTCAGCCTGATCGGGGGCGCGACCAAGCGTATCAAGCTGATGACCAACATCGTCGTCCTGCCCTACCGCAATCCCTTCGTAACCGCGCGCTCGGTCTCTTCGCTGGATTGCTTCACCGGGGGACGATTCATCTTCGGGATTGGCGCAGGTTACCTCAAGGCCGAATACAAGGCGCTGGGCGTCGATTTCGAGAACCGGAACGACCTGATGGACGAATATATCCGGGCGATGAAGGCGAGCTGGACCGGCGAGGATTTCACTTTCGAGGGCACCGGCTACATCGCCATGGGCAACCGGGTCGAGCCCGCACCGGCGCAGAAACCGCACCCGCCCATTGTGATCGGCGGCAATTCCAAGCGCGCCCTGCGCCGCACCGCCGAACTCGGCGATTACTGGTATCCCTTCATCGTTCCCAAGATGATTTCCGACACGGCGCGCACCGCCAACATCTCAAACGATGAGGAGATGAACGAGGCCATCGCCTACATGAATGAACATTGCGACAAGATCGGCCGCAAGGATCGGCCCGGCCTGATGATGGCAGGCGGATTCAATATGTCGGGCAACTGGAACGCGCAGGAGGCCATCGACCTTTATTCGCACCACAAGGAGCTGGGATCGGTGCTTTCCGGCTCGTCGATCGATGCAACCAGTGTGCAGGAGTGGTGCGATCATGCCCGCCGCTTTGGCGAGGAAGTGATCGCGAAGCTGTAAGGGCTAGCCAGTGTCGGCGATGGCTTCGGCAAAGGCCTGCACCGCCGCCACTTCATCGCCGTTCCAGATCGCCCCTGAAACGGCAAGGAAATCGGCACCTGCCGCGACCAGAGTGGCACAATTATCAGGTGTGATTCCACCAATTGCAACGCAGGGGATTTCGAACACAGCCTGCCACCATTCGAGCAGGTCCGGCTCGGCATGGTGGCTCACCTGTTTTGTCGTCGTCGGAAAAAATGCGCCGAAAGCGACATAATCCGCCCCTGCCTCACCCGCTTCCATGGCGAGATGGCGGCTATCATGACAAGTCACGCCAATCTGCGCCTCACGGCCCAAAGCAGCCCGCGCTTCGCCAATGGTGCCGTCCTGCTGGCCGAGATGCACGCCATCCGCGCCCAAGCGCTTGGCAAGGCTGATCGAATCGTTGACGATAAAGGCCACGTCACGCTCACCGCACACCTGTTGCAATGGCTCTGCTAGGCGCGCGGCCTCATGCTGGTCGATGCCTTTGACACGAAACTGGAAGGCCGAAACCAGGCCATCGCCCGCAGCGATGGCGCGCGCGAGCCGCTCCGGAAATCTACCGTCCACCTCGAGCGGTGAAATCAGATAGAGCTGGCAGGGTGAATTGGTTGGCTCAGGCATGGAGGGCGCCTCTAGAGCAAATCATGTCAAGCTGCCACCATTCGGAAATGGTTCAGAACGACATCGGCACATTGCGAACCATGAAACGTATTGCACTCGCCACGCTCGCAAGCCTGATCCTCACCGCCTGCGCCGTTATTCCGGCTGCTCCGACGGATGCTGCTCCATCCGGATCTCCACTCGCCTAGGCCGCGCTCGGACAGCGCATCTATGTCGATGGCCCACAGGTCACGCCGCTCGAAGTGCTGGAGGACAGCCGTTGCCCGATGATGGCGCAATGCGTCTGGGCGGGGCGCGTGCGCATACGCGCCACGGTGCATCTCGGCACCGGCGATAGAACCCACGAGTTGACGAGCGGCGAGCCGATCCACATCGCCGATGGCAGTTTCGAGCTGGTCGAGGTCAGACCGGACACGAGCAGCGATGGTCCAATCGAGTCGGCCGATTACCGGTTCGGCTTTCGCTTCATGGGTGGCCTCTGACGCCCGACCGCCATTGGATCAGGCTACGCTGGCGGCGTATATTTGGTCGATGGCCGCGCCGAGAGTTGCGTCGAATTCGGCATCGCTCTGCTGCGCGCGGATATCCTGAAGCAGACCGCGGCTGAAGCTGGCGAACATGCCCTTGTTCTTGGCCAGCTTCTCGCAGGCCTCGTCTGTGCTGTACCCGCCCGACAGTGCAACAACCGCCAGCACTTTGGGATTGGCGATGACGTCGGCGTAGAGGTTCGGCTCGACCGGGATCGAGAGCTTGAGCATGATCTGCTGACCGGCTGGGAGTTCCTCAAGATTCTTGAGAATTTCAGCGTGAAGGATCTTCTCTCCCTCGGCGCGGTCAGCAGCCTTGATGTTGTATTCAGGCTCCAGCATCGGCATCAGGCCGGCGGCGAGCACCTGCTTGCCGACTTCGAATTGCTGCGCGACGATGGCAGCGATGCCCTTGGCATTGGCCGCGTTGATCACCGAGCGCTCCTTGGTGCCGAAAACGCCGAGACCCTTGGCACGCGTAAGCAGCGCATCGAGATCGGGCATCGGCTTCATCATCTGTACGCCGTCGGCCTCGTCTTCGAGACCCTTGTCGATCTTGATGAAGGGCACCACGCCGCGATCGATCAGCGCCTGCGGTGTCGGCTTGCCATCGATCTGCCCATCCATGGTCTTTTCAAACAGGATCGCGCCGATCACCTTGCCGTTGGAAAAGCTTGGCGACGTAATGATGCGGCTGCGCATCTCGTGGACCTTGGCGAACATCTCATCATCGCCCGACCATTCGCTGTCTTCTACGCCGTAGCCGCGCAGCGCCTTGGGGGTCGAACCGCCGCTCTGATCGAGCGCGGCGATAAAGCCCTTACCCTGGGCGATCTTGGCGGACATTTCGGCGGTGTTCATGGCTATAATTCCTCAGATAGGGAGATGTGCGGGGGCTGCTTAGCGGCGGGGCCGAATCGCGGCAACCACGCTAACCAAGTTCGTCCTCAGCCGGAAGCCTGCGGCTCGTCGGGCGGGCCTTTCAATTCGATCGTATTGCCCTCGGGATCGGCGATGTAGATACTTGGACCGAAGCCTTGCGCACCATAGCGAGTGGAAATGCGAGCATCGGCAATGCCGTGCGCGGCAAGATGCGCGAGAATCGCCTCGCCGTCCCAAGGGAGCACCTGCAGGCAAATATGATCGACATTGCGGCCCTGTTCGCCAGGTGGTGCGCCACCCTCGCGGCCAAGTTTGCCGTTCACGTCGACCAGATCGATCAGGGCATTGCCGGCGCGAATCTGCCAGAGGCCGTATTCCTCAAGCGTGCGTTCGAGTTTCGCGCCTAGCACTTCGTCATAAAAGATCAGCATGGCGGGTACGTCGCGTACCCGAAACACGACATGATCAAAGGCGACGATGTTCAGCATTCTCCTGCCGCGTCACTTCACCAAGGCGGCAACGCCCGGTAGCTCACGTCCTTCCATCCATTCCAGGAAAGCGCCGCCAGCGGTCGAAATATAGCTGAAATCCCCCGCCACGCCCGCATGGTTGAGCGCTGCGACGGTATCGCCCCCACCCGCAACCGAAGTCAGGGTGCCTTCCTTGGAGAGCGCCGCAGCAATCCGCGCCAGTGCGACCGTCGCGGCATCGAACGGCTCGGTCTCAAAGGCGCCCATCGGACCATTCCAGACAAGGGTGCGGCAAGTCTTTAGCACGTCACCCAGAGCCTCGACCGCCCGCGGCCCGACATCGAGGATCATCTCATCGGCGGCGACTTCGTGAACATTGCACGTGCGTAGGCTTGCCGGATTGGCGGCGAATTCCTTCGCCACCACGACATCGTAGGGCAGATGAACCGTGCAGCCCGACGTGTCGGCTGCTGCGAGGATTTCGCTTGCCGTGCCCGTCAGGTCATGCTCGCACAGCGACTTGCCGACATCGACGCCCTTGGCGGCAAGGAACGTGTTAGCCATGCCGCCGCCAATGATGAGGTGATCCACCTGGCCGACAAGGTGCTTGAGCACGTCGAGCTTCGACGACACCTTGGCCCCGCCGACGATCGACGCGACTGGTTTTTCCGGACTGCCTAGCGCCTTGTCGAGCGCTTCAAGTTCGGCCTGCATTGAGCGCCCGGCATAGGCCGGCAAAAGGTGCGCCAACCCCTCGGTGGTCGCATGGGCCCGATGTGCCGCGGAAAAGGCATCGTTGACGTAGAAATCGCCGTTGGCAGCAATGGCTTTGGCGAAATCGGGATCGTTCTTTTCCTCGCCCTTCCAGAAGCGGCTGTTTTCGAGGATCGCCACGTCACCGGGCCTCAGGATGCCGATGGCCTGTTTCGCGACATCTCCTGCAATCTCGGGAATGAACATCACTTCCTTGCCGATCACGTCTTCGACTGCGCCGACGACCATCGAAAGCGACATCGTCGACGAACGTTCGCCTTTCGGTCGTCCGAAATGCGCGAGCAGCGCGACTTTCGCGTCTTTCTCGGTCAGATCACGAATTGTCGGGGCGGCGGCTCGAATACGCGTGTCATCGGTGACATCGCCATCCTGCATCGGCAGGTTGAGATCGACACGCACCAGCGCGACCTTGCCGCTCACGTCACCGAGATCGTCAAGCGTGCGAAACGCACTCATTCCTCAATCCTCACTTCGTCGCCAACCGCAATCTCACCGTCGGAAATCACCCGGCCCAGCACGCCGCCACGCCAGTCAGGCGCGAGAGCCGCCATCAATCCGGGCTGTACCTCTTCCATACGCTGGCACGGATCGCATTCCATCGTGGTTTCGATTCGCAGGCTCTTGCCGATGGCCACGACCTTGCCGGCCTGACGCGGCAGCCGCACCCCTTCGACCAGCAGGTTGGCGCGGCGGGCCGACCACGGAAGCGCATCTGCTCCGCTCTTCCCAAGGTCGGCCATTGCCGCCTGCCAGCTTTCCGCTTCGATGAGCGAAACCTGCCGTAGCGGTTGCTTGCCGTTGACCGGCTTTCCCCGGCAATTGCCGTCGACCCCTTCCGCGGCAGTCACGTGCGCCTGTCTAATCTCTTCGATCATGCCGCGCGGACGGTCATGCCGAGCAATGCCTGCAAGCCGTCCCATCGAAGTTCCTCCCGTACGTTCTTAGAGGAGGCTCGCCATCTTGCCCGCGGTGTCGAGCATGCGGTTGGAGAAGCCCCACTCGTTATCATACCACGAAACGACGCGGACCAGCTTGCCTTCCATGACCGTCGTTTCGAGGCTGTCGATGGTCGAGCTCGCGGGATAGTGATTGAAGTCCGACGAAACCAGCGGCTGGTCGGTGTAGGCGAGAATGCCCTTCATCGCGCCTTCCGACGCGGCCTTGAGCGCATCGTTAATCTCGTCCTTGCTGGTGTCGCGCCCCGGTGTGAACACCAGATCGACGAGGCTGACGTTCGGCGTGGGAACGCGCACCGAGGAGCCGTCGAGCTTGCCGTTGAGTTCGGGCAGCACCAGACCGACTGCGCGAGCCGCACCGGTGGTGGTCGGGATCATGTTCTGCGCACCGCCGCGCGCACGCCGCAGGTCCGAATGGATCTGATCGAGCATCTTCTGGTCGTTGGTGTAGGAATGAATCGTGGTCATGAAGCCGCGCTCGATGCCAACCGTGTCGTGGCAGACCTTGGCCATAGGCGCGAGACAGTTGGTGGTGCAGCTGGCGTTCGAGACGACAACGTGGTCGGCAGTCAGCGTCTCGTGATTGACGCCATAGACCACGGTGTTGTCGACTCCGGTCGCCGGAGCCGAGATAAGGATACGCTTGGCGCCGGCATCGAGATGCGGGGAGGCCTTGTCCTTGTCCTGGAAGAAGCCCGTGCATTCGAGCACGATGTCGACGCCGTTTTCCTTGTGCGGCAGATTGCCAGGATCGCGCTCGGCAGTGACCTTGATGTGCTTGCCATCGACAACGAGGTCGTTGCCATCGACTTCAACCGTGCCGGGATAGCGGCCATGGGTGGAATCGAAACCAAACAGCAATGCGTTCGACTTGGTATCCGACAAGTCGTTGATCGTGACCAGATCGAGGCCGCAATCGGGCCGTTCCATGATGGCGCGCGCGACAAGCCGTCCAATGCGTCCGAAACCGTTGATTGCAACCTTGGTCGCCATGTGAAGAAACTCCTGCTTAGTTTTCGATTTTCTGCATTATTTGCGGAACGATAGCATCGGCAGTGAAGCCGAATTTCTCAAATAGCTGTTTTGCCGGGGCCGATCCGCCGAAGCGGTCTATACCGATGATTACGCCGTCACTGCCGACGTGGCGCTCCCAACCCAGCGTTGCTCCTGCTTCAATGGACACCTTGAGCACATTGGCGGGGAGCAGGTCGGACTTATAGGCTTCGTCTTGCGCCTCGAACAGCTCCATGCACGGCATGGAGACGACATCCGCCCCCACACTCTGCGCTTCGAGAGCTTCGGCGCAGGCCAGGGCAACCTCGACTTCCGAACCGGTCGCGACGATCACCACCTTGCGGTCGGCTCCGGCAGCCTTGAGGCGATAGGCGCCCTTGCCGCTCAGCATTTCACCGTCGCTTCGCACCTGCTTAAGATTCTGGCGCGACAAGCACAGTACCGAAGGGGTCTCAGGTGATTGCAGCGCGAGGTTCCAGCATTCCGCCGTCTCGATGATGTCGGCAGGCCGGAACACGTTGAGGTTCGGAATCAATCGCAACGACATCACCTGCTCGATCGGCTGGTGGGTTGGTCCATCCTCGCCAAGGCCGATCGAATCGTGCGTCATCACGTAGATAACGCGAGTCTGCTGAAGGGCGGACAAGCGGATCGCGTTGCGGCAATAGTCGGAGAAAATCATGAAGGTCCCGCCATAGGGAATGACGCCGCCATGCAGCGCCATGCCGTTCATTGCC